>NZ_JADBEC010000001.1:2745000-3118082 GCF_014873945.1 Rhizobium viscosum
GCATTAGACCCGAAACCGAGTGATCTAGCCATGAGCAGGTTGAAGGTTGGGTAACACCAACTGGAGGACCGAACCCGCATCTGTTGCAATAGATTGGGATGACTTGTGGCTAGGGGTGAAAGGCCAATCAAACTCGGAAATAGCTGGTTCTCCGCGAAATCTATTTAGGTAGAGCGTCTGGCGAATACTCCCGGGGGTAGAGCACTGGATGGGCTATGGGGACTCACCGTCTTACTGATCCTAACCAAACTCCGAATACCGGGAAGTACTACCAGGCAGACACACGGCGGGTGCTAACGTCCGTCGTGAAAAGGGCAACAACCCTAACCTCCAGCTAAGGTCCCCAAGTCATGGCTAAGTGGGAAAGGATGTGAGGATCCCAAAACAACCAGGATGTTGGCTTAGAAGCAGCCATCATTTAAAGAAAGCGTAACAGCTCACTGGTCTAAATAAGGGTCTTTGCGCCGAAAATGTAACGGGGCTAAAGCCATGCACCGAAGCTGAGGATTCCTCTTTGAGGAGTGGTAGCGGAGCGTTCCGTAAGCTGATGAAGGGAGACCCGTGAGGGCTCCTGGAGGTATCGGAAGTGCGAATGTTGACATGAGTAACGATAAAGAGGGTGAGAGACCCTCTCGCCGAAAGACCAAGGGTTCCTGCTTAAAGTTAATCTGAGCAGGGTTAGCCGGCCCCTAAGACGAGGCGGACACGCGTAGTCGATGGGAACCACGTTAATATTCGTGGGCCTGGTGGAAGTGACGGATCGCACAAGTTGTTCTGGTTTATTGGATTATCAGGGCAGCGGAGCGGTTCCAGGAAATAGCTCCACCGTATAGACCGTACCCGAAACCGACACAGGTGGTCAGGTAGAGTATACCAAGGCGCTTGAGAGAACTATGTTGAAGGAACTCGGCAAATTGCACGCGTAACTTCGGAAGAAGCGTGACCCCATTGTAGGCAACTATGGTGGGGTGGCACAGACCAGGGGGTAGCGACTGTTTATCAAAAACACAGGGCTCTGCGAAGTCGCAAGACGACGTATAGGGTCTGACGCCTGCCCGGTGCTGGAAGGTTAAGAGGAGAGGTGCAAGCTTTGAATCGAAGCCCCAGTAAACGGCGGCCGTAACTATAACGGTCCTAAGGTAGCGAAATTCCTTGTCGGGTAAGTTCCGACCTGCACGAATGGCGTAACGACTTCCCCGCTGTCTCCAACATAGACTCAGTGAAATTGAATTCCCCGTGAAGATGCGGGGTTCCTGCGGTCAGACGGAAAGACCCCGTGCACCTTTACTATAGCTTTACACTGGCATTCGTGTCGGCATGTGTAGGATAGGTGGTAGGCTTTGAAGCAGGGACGCCAGTTTCTGTGGAGCCATCCTTGAAATACCACCCTTATCGTCATGGATGTCTAACCGCGGCCCGTCATCCGGGTCCGGGACAGTGTATGGTGGGTAGTTTGACTGGGGCGGTCGCCTCCGAAAGAGTAACGGAGGCGCGCGATGGTGGGCTCAGACCGGTCGGAAATCGGTCGTCGAGTGCAATGGCATAAGCCCGCCTGACTGCGAGACTGACAAGTCGAGCAGAGACGAAAGTCGGTCATAGTGATCCGGTGGTCCCGCGTGGAAGGGCCATCGCTCAACGGATAAAAGGTACGCCGGGGATAACAGGCTGATGACCCCCAAGAGTCCATATCGACGGGGTTGTTTGGCACCTCGATGTCGGCTCATCGCATCCTGGGGCTGGAGCAGGTCCCAAGGGTTTGGCTGTTCGCCAATTAAAGCGGTACGTGAGCTGGGTTCAGAACGTCGTGAGACAGTTCGGTCCCTATCTGCCGTGGGTGTAGGAATATTGACAGGATCTGTCCCTAGTACGAGAGGACCGGGATGGACATATCTCTGGTGGACCTGTTGTCCTGCCAAGGGCATAGCAGGGTAGCTATATATGGACGGGATAACCGCTGAAGGCATCTAAGCGGGAAACCCACCTGGAAACGAGTGTTCCCTATCAGAGCCGTGGAAGACGACCACGTTGATAGGCCGGGTGTGGAAGTGCGGCAACGCATGAAGCTTACCGGTACTAATAGCTCGATTGGCTTGATCGTTCTCATTGACTATGCTCATCTCCCGGCAAACACGAAGTGTTTGTCCGGATCGATGATGCTTGACCTTCTGTCCTCACGCGCCAAAGGCGCTGCGGACGGCGCGCCGGACTTCCGGCGACGCGCCTTGCGCTTGCGGCCTCTGGCCGGCAGTGCCTCGCGAAAGGTTTTAAGACGTGTTCAAAAGAAAAAAGAAAACAGGCTAACGCCTGCCAGCTTCTCACACAAGTTGCGCTTCGCTGACCTGGTGGTTATGGCGGGGTGGCTGCACCCGTTCCCTTTCCGAACACGGCCGTGAAACGCCCCAGCGCCTATGGTACTTCGTCTTAAGACGCGGGAGAGTCGGTCGCTGCCAGGTCTGCTAAACGCAACTCGTGAATATCTTCTCAAAACGAAATCTTACGGCCCAAAGCCGACCAAAGGGCCGCTATCAAAGCGGCCTTTTGTGTTTGGTGCCCTATATGCAGACTGAAAAATTGGTGCACCGGATAATGGTGCGTCCCTTACAGGAGACAACTCGGCTTTGCCAAGTTGCTCCGGCAGTGAGAGTAAACCGCCAAGCGGTCTACTCTATCGCGACAAATCCTACGGATTTGCGCAATCGGTATTTTGCCAATCGGCAAAATACCTGGACGGACGACACAAGTGTCGCCTGGATAACGCGGGGTGGAGCAGCCCGGTAGCTCGTCAGGCTCATAACCTGAAGGCCGCAGGTTCAAATCCTGCCCCCGCAACCAAACAAATAGCCCGCTCTCAAGCGGGCTTTTTTGTTGCCAAACAGTCCAGGACCTAACCTCTCCCCAAGAGGCCGCAAGCAGCCAAAGCAAACAAAGCGGCACAGGAAACCCATAAAGCCTGACAACGCAATCAAACCTTCCTTCCAAGTCTCTCAACGGTGATCCGGCCATATCGAGGCGTTGACTGCCATCGGCATTCTGTACGCACATGCCTACTGCAACTCGCCCAAGCGGGCGGCAGAGCTTCGACGGCTGGGCCAGCTTGAGATGAGAGACTGCAAAGCAATCACTTTTGCGCCGCTCGCCTGCGGTTCTCATCATGCGACGAACTCGCCACCAGTTTCATTGCGGCAGCGAGTAGGACGATAGCGCCGGGTAGCACGAGAGTGTTCCACTCCAGCTCGCCCTCAGTTTCTGCGATGAGCGTCGCAAAATGAACCACCAAGTACAAAATGATGACCTGGAAGAAGAGAATCTTCAGTTCATTAATTGTGGACAATAGCATCCACCTTGGCACTTTTCGACGCTCATCATCCGACACATCGAAAACGAATCCGAACGTAATCGCATATGCAAAGATGATCAGAATGATGCCGAAAATGAACTTATCGGTAGAACGCAGCACTGCCGCGATAACGGATGAACTTAGATCCATGCGAACGGCCGCAAACGCATTGCGGAGCGTCAGCGCACCCTCCCAGAACGTGAGTGCAGCACCGCTCAAAAGGCCTAAAGGTGCGACGATAATGACATAGCGCAGCGATAGAAACAGCGAGAGCATAAACGTACTCCATCGGCGAAACTGACGGTGGTCAAACCGCCTTGCTATAGTGGGGCCCATCGGCGTGTGCCCAGCAACCCCGTGTCAGCAAAAGGTAATTAATGATCCTGAGCCTGAAGATCGGAGGAAGGAGCTCTGGCCAATCCTTCAGGCTATTCAGATATTTGCGTGTACCGGTCGGCAAAGCATAGCCCGGACCGCTCCGCCTCGCCATTGCAGTCGGGTCTTTCCAGGTCGAAATGGACTTGAAGCACAGTCTTGGGATTCCATGCCGATTACCGGGACTCCAGGGCAAGGCTAAAGTGACAATTCGACGAACACGACCAGTCCGCCAGGAGCGCGCGACGATGGCTTCAGATTCAGATCGGCATTTTTCCATTTGGACATTGATGGCAATGGTCGTGGGCTCAATGGTCGGGGCTGGAATTTTTTCTCTGCCACAGGCCTTTGGACGCGCGACCGGTCCGTTCGGCGCACTGATCGCATGGTCGATCGCCGGTATCGGCATGCTGATGCTGGCCTTCGTATTTCAGACACTGTCTCGACGGAAGCCGGAGCTGGACGCAGGGATATACGCTTATGCGAAAGCCGGGTTCGGCAACTATCTCGGGTTTCTCTCTGCACTTGGATATTGGTCGGCTGCCTGTCTCGGCAATGTTTCGTATTTCGTACTGATCAAGTCGACACTTGGGTTGTTTTTTCCCGTCTTCGGGGATGGTAACACAATCATAGCGATCTTCTGCTCATCGATCCTGCTATGGCTCTTTCACACGCTCATTCTGCGCGGTGTCAGGGGCGCAGCCGCGGTCAACACCATCGTGACTTTCGCCAAGATCATTCCAATCATCCTTTTCATTGCCTTTGTTGCCTGGGGATTCCATGCGGATATCTTCGCTGCCAATTTCTGGGGCGGCGAGGACGTTAGTGTCAGCAATGTCGCCAGCCAGGTTCGTGCCACGATGCTTGTGACCGTCTTCGTCTTTGTCGGGATAGAAGGCGCCAGTGTGTATTCCCGTTATGCGCGGAACCGCAACGATGTTGGAGTGGCAACGCTTGTGGGTTTCCTCGGCGTGTTATGCCTGCTTGCTCTTGTCACGATCCTTTCCTATGGCGCCATGTTGCGCGCCGATCTCGCAGGACTTCGCAATCCGTCTATGGCCGGCGTTCTGCAAAGCGTCGTTGGGCCTTGGGGGGCAGTATTCGTCAGCTTGGGATTGTTGATTTCCGTTCTGGGCGCCTACCTGTCGTGGGTGCTTCTCGCCGCAGAAATTCTTTTTTCGGCCTCGAAATACGGAACCATGCCGCAGTTCTTGTCGCACGAAAACAGAAATGGAGTGCCGTCGAACGCGTTGTGGCTCACCAATATCGTCGTCCAGACGTTTTTGATTCTGACGCTGTTTACGCAATATGCGTTCAGACTCGCGCTCGAGCTGACGAGCTCGATGATCCTCGTTCCCTATCTCCTCGTTGCTGCGTACGGGCTTAAACTTGCCCGGTCAGGCGAAACATATGACCGGGATCCGGTTGGCCACCGGACGGATCTGATGCGTGCTGGGATCGCCCTGATATACACTGCGGGCTTGATCTATGCGGCCGGAGCAAAACACCTGCTGCTGTCAGCGGTGATCTATGGGCCTGGTTCAATTCTCTTTATTGTCGCGCGCCGCGAAGGGGGCAAAACCGTCTTTACCCCAACCGAATTGATCATGTTCGCAGCTGCAGGTCTTGGCGCAGCAATAGCGATCTATTCCATCACAACAGGTCTCATTTCCGTCTGACCGAGTGCTGCAATGGTGTGCGTCGATGGCGCCATTGCTGGCTCAGCCGGTCGCAGCGTTTCATTGCGGTCCAAAAGGTCGCTGCTTGCGTAAGTCGCCACGAAAATTGGGACGCGAAGAATGGTCGTGGGATTCTGTGCTGATCCACTGGAGGACCGAACAACACTATAATTCCAATCAGCACCCACTGCGGCCAGCGCACTCGGACACTTGATAGAGTTTTGTAGAGGACATCATGACTTCAGACTCTACTCAGAAATTCTCGTTGTTTGCGCTAACAGCCATGGTCGTCGGATCGATGGTCGGCGCCGGTATCTTTTCTCTTCCCCGCACGTTTGGCAACGCCACCGGGCCATTCGGCGCGATCATAGCGTGGTGCATCGCCGGCGGCGGGATGTATATGCTGGCCCGTGTCTTTCAGGCGCTGGCCGAACGCAAGCCCGATCTCGACGCGGGCGTTTATGCCTATGCCAAGGAGGGTTTCGGTGATTATCCGGGCTTTCTGTCGGCATTCGGCTATTGGATCGGCAGTTGCATCGGCAACGTTTCCTACTGGGTGCTGATCAAGTCGACGCTCGGCGGGTTCTTTCCGGTCTTCGGCGATGGCAATACCGTGACCGCCATCGCGGTGGCTTCTATTGGCATCTGGCTGTTCCACTTCATGATCCTGAGAGGCGTCCAGCAGGCTGCCTTCATCAACACGGTGGTCACGATTGCCAAGATCGTGCCGATCCTGGCTTTCATCCTGATCCTTATCGTCGCCTTTAAGACGGATATGTTCAGCGCCAATTTCTGGGGCGGCACGGGAATGCCCGATGCCACGCTGTTCCAGCAGGTGCGGGCAACGATGCTGGCGACGGTCTTCGTCTTCATCGGTATCGAGGGTGCAAGCAACTATTCGCGCTACGCCAGGACCCGATCCGATGTCGGCACGGCCACCATCATAGGCTTCATCGGCGTCAGCGCCCTGATGGTGCTGGTAACGCTGCTGCCCTACGCGGTAATGCCGCGCACTGACATCGCCATGATGGGACAGCCCTCCATGGCAGGCGTTCTGGAAGCAGTCGTTGGCCACTGGGGCGCTGTCTTCATCAGCGTCGGTGTGATCGTCTCGGTGCTCGGCGCCTACCTCGCATGGTCGTTGGTCTGCGCAGAAGTGCTCTTCGTCGCCGCCAGAACGGACGACATGCCGAGGCTATTCGGCACCGAAAACGCAAACAAGGTGCCAGCCGCGGCCCTCTGGCTCACGAATATCGTGGTCCAAGTCTTTGTCATCAGCACTTACTGGTCACGCGACGCCTTCGCGCTGATGCTGAATCTGACAAGCGCGATGTCGTTAATACCCTATCTGTTTGTTGCTGCTTTTGGCCTACTGCTTGCGAGGCGGGCGGAGACCTACGACGTTCGGCCGCAGGAAAGGTCCCGCGATCTGGCCATCGCCGCCATCGCCTGTATCTATACCCTCTTCATGATCGCAGCCGGCGGCCTGAAGTTTGTGCTGCTGTCTGCACTTCTCTATGCACCGGGCACGCTCTTATACTTCTGGGCTCGTCGGGAGCAGAACAAGCAAGTGTTCAACACCTCGGTAGACTGGGCGATTTTCGCCGCTGCGGTCATCGGCTGCATTGCTGCCATCGTCGGGTTATCGACCGGTTACATCACGATTTAATGGAGCAAATAGAGGAGGCTAAACATGTCCGCTGCCGCTGATTCCGCCACCTTTGGCGTTCACTCCGAGGTGGGCCAATTGCGCAAGGTGATGGTTTGCGCGCCCGGCCGTGCCCATCAGCGCCTGACGCCGACCAACTGCGATGCCTTGCTCTTCGATGACGTTCTCTGGGTCGACAACGCCAAGCGCGATCATTTCGACTTCATGACCAAAATGCGCGACCGCGGCATCGAAGTGGTGGAGATGCACAATTTGCTCGCTGAAACCGTTGCGGTCCCTGAAGGCAAGAAGTGGATCCTCGACAATCAGGTGGTGCCAAACCAGGTCGGTCTAGGCCTCGTCGATGAGATCCGCAGCTATCTTGAAGGACTGTCCAACCGCGAGTTGGCGGAAACTCTGATCGGTGGCCTGTCGACGCAGGAATTTCCGGAGACGCACGGCGGCGAGATGCTGAAGCTAGTACGCGAGGCGGCTGGCGTCACCGAATATCTTCTGCCGCCACTGCCCAACACGCTGTACACCCGCGATACGACCTGCTGGATTTATGGCGGTGTGACGCTGAACTCGCTCTATTGGCCCGCGCGCCACGAGGAGACCATACTCACCACCGCCATCTACAAATTCCATCCCGACTTTGCCGGCAAGGTCAAGGTATGGTGGGGCGATCCGACCAAGGACTGGGGTCTTGCCACCTTTGAAGGCGGAGACGTCATGCCGATCGGCAAAGGCAATGTGCTCATTGGCATGAGCGAACGCACCTCGCGCCAGGCGATCAGCCAGGTTGCCGCCAATCTCTTCGCGCAAGGTGCAGCCGAACGGGTCATCGTCGCAGCGATGCCGAAGCTGCGCGCCGCGATGCACCTCGACACAGTGTTTACCTTTGCCGACCGCGACTGCGTGCTGCTCTATCCCGATATCGTCAATGGCATCTCCGCCTTTTCGTATCGGCCCGGTGCAACGCCGGGAACAGTCGAACTGCGCAAGGATAAGGGAACATTCGTCGAGACTGTCCGCGATGCTCTAGGTCTCAAGGAGCTGCGTGTCGTTGAAACGGGTGGCAACGATTATATGCGCGAACGCACGCAGTGGGACAGCGGTGCTAATCTCGTTTGCGCTGCCCCGGGTGTCGTCTTCGCATATGACCGCAACACCTACACCAACACGCTTTTGCGCAAGCAGGGCATTGAGGTCATTACCATCATAGGCGCCGAGCTTGGCCGCGGTCGTGGTGGCGGCCACTGCATGACGTGCCCGATTATCCGCGACGCGGTGGACTACTAATTCTGGGATGCTCTGATCGCTACCGCAAATACTGCGCACGCTTTATAGTAGCAAAGTCTAGTGTCTGCCGTGCGGAGGGTTAGTTGCAGGCGAAAATCATTGCATTGGGAAGATCATTCTCAATTTTCGGTTTGGTTGTCGGCACTGTCTTCTTCGCTGCATCCCTAAGCCCGAGCCTGATGCCGCGAACTTACTTGGTTCAAGGCATTGTTGCCGGTTTCTGCGCGGCGCTGGGTTATGGAGTCGGGGTCTTGATGCGTTGGCTTTGGCTCTATTTGGAGTTGCCGCTGCCGCGCACTCGAACAACTGTGAAGATCGCGGCTATTGGCATCTGCGTCGCAATTGCAGCTATCGTTCTTTGGAGAGCCACTGAATGGCAGAACTCCATCCGGAAGCTGATGGGGCTCGATCCAGTGCAAAGCGCGGAGCCTCTTGAGCTTGTTGTCATTGCGCTGGCGGTGTTCGGTTTGCTTGTGTTGTTCGCGCGGCTTTTCAGGCTGACCTGCATGGTGCTCGCGGCTTTGTTCGAACGATTTCTTCCAAGACGAGTGTCCGTTCTCGTCGGCGGTTTGATTGCGGTCGGATTGTTTTGGTCGATCGCAGAGGGTCTTCTTTTCAGAACAGCGTTGCGGATTGCGGATACCTCGTTCCAGCAGCTCGACGCCATGATTGACGATGATCTGGCGATGCCGGGTGATCCCGTCAAAACAGGCAGTGCGGCTTCTCTTATCGATTGGAAAGAACTGGGTCGGCGGGGCCGCGAATTCATTATTTCCGGGCCTACAGGCGCTGAAATTGGCAATTTCTTCCACGAAAATGCTCTCGACCCTATCCGGGTTTATGTTGGACTTAACAGCGCGGATACTGCTGAGGAGAGAGCTCGGTTGGCTCTGGCGGAGCTCAAGCGAAACGGGGCTTTCAAGAGATCCATTCTGATCGTCATTGTTCCAACGGGGACTGGTTGGGTTGACCCTGCGGCAGTGGACACAGTTGAATTCCTTCACAAGGGCGACGTTGCGAGCGTAGCTCTCCAGTATTCATACCTGAGCAGTTGGCTGTCGTTGTTAGTCGAGCCAGCCTACGGCGCAGAAGCGGGGCGCGCGCTCTTTCGTGAAGTTTATCGCTACTGGGTCACACTCCCTCGTGACCAGCGCCCGAAATTGTACCTGCATGGCCTCAGTCTCGGCGCAATGAATTCAGAGCTTTCGGCCGATCTCTTCGACATCGTTGCCGACCCGTTTCAGGGCGCATTGTGGAGCGGGCCTCCCTTCCAGAGCCGCACGTGGAAGTCAGTGACTGCCAATCGCAATCCCGGTTCACCTGCCTGGTTGCCGCGTTTCCGCGACGGCTCCATCATTCGATTTACCAATCAGCACGATGCGTTAAACATCCCGGGTTCCGTCTGGGGGCCGATCCGGATCGTTTACCTGCAGTATGCCAGCGATCCAGTCACGTTTTTCGATTTTCATTCGCTCTACCGGGAACCTGATTGGATGAAGATGCCGCGCGGTCCGGATGTGTCCCCCGAGTTGCGCTGGTTCCCCTTGGTCACAATGACGCAACTTTTATTGGACATGGCAACAGCCACCACATCTCCGATCGGGTATGGCCATGTTTACGCGCCGGAACACTATATCGATGCGTGGATTGCTGTGACTGATCCGCAGGGTCTTTCTCCCAACGATGTTGGGCGCCTCAAGACATTTTTCGAGAACAAGTTTCGAAGTGGTGCTGAGCCGGCCGCGCATGGATAGGATTTTGATCGGCGGCGCCGGCCGACTGTAGTGCCGTATGCATTGCTGGCGGCGCACTCAAAAAGAGACGCAACGCATTCCTCTGGGATTCTATGCCAATTTCCTCGCTGCGTTCGCGCGATATGTTTCGGTGTGGCCTGGTGATCAAGGTCTAAGGGTTCGGTTCACAACTTGGAGGGTGTCATGTCTAGTCTCATCGCCATCGTCTATCCAACGGAAGCAAAGGCTGAGGAAGTGCGCCGACGCCTTATCGAACTGCAAAAGGAGTATTTGATCAAACTTGGTGACGCGGTCATCGCAACCAAGACACAGGGCGGCAAAGTCAGGCTGAACCAGCTTGTAAGTATGACCACGTCTGGAGCTGTATCGGGCAGTTTTTGGGGCCTTCTCGTGGGTGTCCTGTTTCTGAACCCGCTCATCGGCGCAGCGGTGGGGGCGGCATCGGGAGCCATCGCAGGCGCACTAACCGATGTCGGCATAGACGATGCATTCATGAAAGACCTTGCGAGCAGTCTGCAGCCTGGGAATGCGGCGTTGTTTGTGCTGGTGCAGGAAATGACGGCCGATAAGCTGTTGAAGGAAATATCCGGTTTTGGCGGTGTGGTGCTTAAGACCTCCTTGGATGAGACCAAGGAGCAGATATTACGTGACGCCCTGCAGAAAGATGCGGCAGCGTAATTATGGATAGTCATCGTCATCCCTTGCTGGGCCACGGGTAGAAATACTCTCCGCGCGTGGGTACCCGTTGGGTAAACCGCCGATGTTCACCCCTGCAGCGTAACCCATTGTGATCGAAGGCATCGAGCCGGCGAGAAGGAGGTATGCGAAAATCGAAATTTTCGAAGTCGCCAAGCAATCCAGGCGACGTCCAATCGGCACATGAGCATAGTGATATTCCGTTTGGCGAGCCGATAGGAGCGAACATGACGGGACAAAGGCAATTCGGACCTATTGCGACCGGCATTCTGATTCTTGCCCTCCTTCATTTCGCTCAGGGGATCTTCGTTCCGCTTGCATTCTCGCTGTTTCTCATTGCGTTGGTCTGTCCAATCCAATCCGCACTGCAGCGGCGGCTGCCGCAGCTGATAGCGCTTCTTTTCACCCTCATTCTAACGATGGCAATCATTGCCGCCATCAGTTCATCGGTCGCTTGGGGCTTCGGCAAACTCGGTCAATGGCTTTTCGCCAATGCGAGCCGTTTCCAGCTCATCTACACGAGCTGGACGGACTGGCTTGAAGGGCATGGCATAGCAATCGCCGGCGCGCTCGCTGACCGTTTCGATGTAAGGTGGCTGGTCGGTTTCACGCAGGGAATGGCTGGGCGAGTGAATAGTTTCGCCGGCTTCGCACTGCTGGTTCTTGTCTTCACCATGCTTGGCCTGCTCGAGGTTGACGATTTCAACGAAAGACTGAAGACCTCTGCTGCACAGCCTTATGGCGCGCGCATTCTCCTTGCAAACCGCGAGATTGGCGTGAAATTGCGCCGCTTCATGATCGTGCGGACATTCGCCAGTTTGTTGACGGGGCTCGTCGTCTGGATCTTCGCACTCGCGGCAGGATTGGAACTTGCGGCCGCTTGGGGCGCGATCGCCTTCACGCTCAATTATATCCCGTTCCTGGGTCCGTTTGTCGCAACGGTATTGCCGACACTGTTCGCCATTGCTCAATTCGAGTCATGGCCGATGGCGGTCGGGGTCTTCGTGGGGCTCAACCTGATCCAATTTGTTATCGGGAGCTATCTTGAGCCGCTGCTGATTGGCACTTCTCTTTCGATTTCGCCGTTTGCGGTAATTTTCGCAGTGTTTTTCTGGAGTTTCATGTGGGGTGTTCCTGGCGCCTTCATCGGTGTGCCGATTCTCATTGCCTTCATTGTCTATTGTTCAGGCGAGAAATCCACGCGATGGATCGCGACACTCGCTTCGAGAGGGCCGTCCAGATGACCGGCAATGGATCTCAGTCGGTCAGCGTGACGACCGTCGCTGTTCCGCCCTCTCTGCTTCCCGAGCATCGTCGAGCGGGCGGGTGAACCGGCCGGAAAACCATTCTGCAAATCGTTCCACAACGACAAACAATCCCGGGATCAACAATATTCCAACGGTCGTTGCCGCCAACATGCCTCCGAGGATGGTGACGCCAAGTGCCTGGCGGGCGTTGGCGCCGGCGCCCGTTGCGACCACCAGCGGGATCATCCCCAAGATAAACGAAACGGCAGTCATCATGACCGCCCTAAAACGCTGACCCGCTGCGGAAACCGCTGAATCAACAATCGAGAGCCCGCGCTCCCGCTCAACGCGCGCAAATTCGACGATCAGGATGGCATTTTTCGAAGCGAGGCCAATCAGCAGAACGATACCAATCTGGGCATATAGCGAGTTTTCCAGCCCTGATACCGCGAGCGCCGTGATTGCGCCTAAAGCGGCAAAGGAGAGCGAGAGGATAATCGAGACCGGCAGAGTCCAGCTTTCGTATTGGGCAACAAGAAACAGGAACGCAAAGATGAGCGCCAGCGCCAAAATCATAGGGGTCTGCGCCGCAGATTGCCGCTCCTGCAGGGACAGCCCCGACCATTCGTAGCCGTAGCCTTCAGGCAGCACTTCTGAGGCCGCGCTCTCGAAAGCCGCCATCGCCCGAGCCGAACTGGTTCCTACAGCCGGGATTCCGTTTATCGGAGCGGCGGGAAAAAGATTATACCGCGACAGCGTAAACGGTCCGAGGTCCGGTTCCAGGGTTACCAGGGTGCGCAGGGGTACCATCGCGCCATCGCGGCTTCTGACATGCAGATTGAGAACATCATCCGGAATTGATCTGAACTGGCTGTCCGCCTGCAGGTTGACCTTGAATGATCTGCCGTCATGCGTGAAATCGTTGACGTATCTTCCGCCGAACTGCGCACCGAGCGTTGAATAAATTTGATCGACGCTCACGCCCAGGCTTTCGGCACGCACGCGATTGACATTTACGAAAACCCGGGGAACATCCGCCGAGAAAGAACTGGATGCAATCGCAATCTCCGGTGTCCGGCTGGCCGCGGCTATCAGTGCCCGCGCCACCTGACTGATGTCTTCCGGCGACTGACCCAGGCGAGCTTGCAGCCTGAAGTCCAATCCACCCACCTGCCCGATGCCGGGGATCGGCGGAGGAGCGAATACCGCAACGTTGGCCTGCGGAAGGGTCGAGAAGCGCGCATTGAGCGATGCCAGCAAGGCTGTTGTTGACAGGTTTGGCGCGTCTCTTTTTTCCCAAGGATCCAGCATAACAATGGCGAAGCCGCGATTCGGCACAGAGCCGCCCTGCAGAAGGCTGAAACCGGATATCGTCACGACTTTCGCAACGCCCTCCGTTTCTCGCAGCGCCGCTTCAACCTGTTGCATCGTTTTTTCCGTGGTCGAAAGTGTAGATGCATTGGGCAGCTGAAGATCCACAAAGAGGAAGCCCTGATCCTCATCCGGCAGGAATGACGACGGTACTTTCAGGAAAAGCAGCATTGCTACGACGATCGTGGCGGCAAGGATGCCAAGAACGATGACGACACGCCGAGCGAGACCGCCGACAACACGGGCATAGCCATTTCGCGTCTTTTCCAGCGCGGACTCGAATCTCGCCAACGGCCCGCTGAGTTCTGCCGGCCTGCGGAGAAGGGTCGCGCAAAGGGCCGGGCTCAAGGTTAGACCGATAAAAGATGAAAAGACGAGCGATGCGGAGATTGTGATCGCAAACTGCCGGTAAAGCTGGCCGTTAATGCCCTGCAGAAATGCCGTCGGAACAAAGACACCCAGCAGCACCATCGTCGTGGAAATGATCGGGCCGGTGACCTGTCGCATGGCTCTTTCACTGGCAGTTTTTGCGTCCAATCCCTGATCCTTCATCAGCCGCTGCACATTTTCCACGACGAGAATGGCGTCATCGACAACAAGTCCCGTCGCCAGTATGAGCGCAAGCAGCGTGATGAGATTAATTGAAAACCCCGCGACATAAAGAACGGCGAATGTGGCGATCAGCGATGCCGGAATTGCGAGTGCGGGAATGACGGTGGCGCGCCATTCGCCAAGAAACAAGAAGGTGACCGCCACCACAATTATGAAGGTGATAGCGAGCGTTATGATGATTTCGCGAATGGATGCGCGCACGAACTGCGTCGAGTCATAAACCGGCTCATAGCTCAGACCGCGCGGAAACTGTTGCGAGAGACTTTCAAGCTCCTTGGTCACAGCATCTGCCGTACCCAGCGCATTGGCGCGCGGCGACTGATTGACGACGAGCATTGCACCGGGAGCTCCGTTCACTCTCACGCTGGACGCGTAGCTTTGCGCCCCGAGTTCGACCCGGCCGATATCGCGAATGCGAACGAGGGCACCCGCCTGGCCTGTCTTCACGATAATGTCGCCGAAGGCTTCGGTCTCCTCAAGTCGTCCTTGGGCGACCAGCGTGTACTGAACCTTCGCATTGTCTTGCGAAGGTGGACCGCCGACCTGGCCGATCGACGCCTGAATATTCTGACCTTGAATTGCCGATGCGACATCATCCGGCGTTATCTCGAGCGCTGCCATGCGCACCGGATCCATCCAGATGCGCATGCTATATTGTGACGATCCCATCACCGACGCTTCGCCGACACCCGGCACGCGCGACAGGGCGTCTGTCACATTCATGGAGAGGTAATTGGCAATGTCGAGTTCGCTGAGCGTGTGATCGTGGGAGTAGAAACCGAAGGCCACCAGGAAATCAGGAGAGCGGGCCCGCACGGTGATCCCCTGCTGGGAGACCGCGGCCGGCAGCTGTGCGGTTGCAAGTTGAGCGCGATTCTGGACGTTGATCTGGGCGAGGTTGGGATCGGTGCCGACGGCGAAGGTCACCGTTAGCGTATAGGTACCGGCATCGGAGCTGTTTGATGACATATATATCATGTCATCGACGCCATTGATCGCTGTTTCCAGCGGGTCCCCGACCACCTTTGCGATAACCTCGGCATTGGCGCCGGGATAGAAAGCTGAAACCGTGATGCTTGGCGGCGTTATGTTGGGATATTGGGCAATGGGAAGTCCGAAAATTGATAGGCCGCCGGCAAGGCACAAAATAACGGCGACGACAATTGCGAACCGCGGACGAGAGATGAAGAAGCCCGAAATCATGGCTGCTTCCCAGCATCCTGCTCGACAGGCTGGACAGCGATGCCATCGGAGAGCCGTTGCGTCCCTTGCACAACGATCTTTTCTCCCGATTTCACACCCTGTCGGACAGCCCACAGATCACCGACCTTCGCCCCGGTGTCGATACGGCGTTGCCGAACAATATTGTTCTCGCCCATCACGTATAAGAAGCGACCGTCACGGTCCTGCAGGACGGCGGTTTGAGGCACGGACGGCCCCATAGCCTGCTGGGCGCTACCGACAATGAGCTTGACGAACTGGCCAGGCATCAACAGTCCCTCGGGATTTGGGAATATCGTTCCGACGGTTGCCGTTCCTGTTCTTGAATCGACTTCTGGCGATAGGAACTCCAGAGTACCATTCTGATCGTAAACGCTGCCGTTCGGTAACCTCAGGCTCAGCTTTATGGCCTCGGCTGTCGATTTCATATCCGCCGCGTTTCTTTGACGAAAGGTTGTGATGTCTCCTTCGGTGACAGAAAAGGCAACGCGCACCGGATCGACCTGCACCAATCGGACAAGCGCTCCGACATCCGGACCAACGAAATTACCCTTGGTAAAAAGCGGCTGACCGATGCGGCCCGAGATCGGCGCTGTTATGCGCGTGTAGGAAAGGTCGAGTTCAGCCTTCGTGAGGCCTGCCTGAGCTGCGGCAAGGTCGGCGGTCGCAATCTCAAGGGCCGTCTGAGACTCCTCATAGGTGGCGCGCGGCGCGGTGTTGCGTCGGACAAGTTCCGCATTCCTGTTTCGATTATCCGTGGCCTGCTGACGGGTTGCCTCGGCACGCGCGACCTGCGCCTTGGCAGTGGCGACGGCAGCTTCATAACGCGCAGGCTCAATGACAAACAGAATGTCGCCCTCGCTTACGGTTGCGCCTGGACTGAATGCGATTTCCTCAATGAAACCCGAAACGCGAGCACGAACGTCCACCGCCTCCAGCGCCTCGACGCGGCCGATATTCTCGCTCGGAGATTCAACCGGTCCATCGACAACCGATTGCACCACGACACTGGGAGGCGGTCGGCTCGCAGGAGGGGTGTCCTGTGCTGAAATGTGGACTGGCAATGCTGAAAAAAAGACGAGCCAAGGAGAGATGGCAAGGATAGTCCAGGAGATATTTTTCATCTGGATCTCCAAGGCGATCGCATCGTCGCACGGAGAAAATATATATTGCAGGCCACTATGCGAACAAGGAATTCCCCACCACTCCCCATAGAAATGGACTGATTGCCAAGATTTGGGATGTGGAGCGAATAGAGGACAGTTTGACAGTGAAGTGCACGCCCAAGAGATGTGCCCACAATTTGCTGCTGACGTGCAGTGATCGTCCAAGCAATTCCGGGCACCACCCAGAAGTCGCATGTGAGCGTTCGCATGTTGCTAACCACCGGCGTTGCAGTTGTGCCGGGCGATTCCCTGTGCAGCTTTGCATGTAAGCAACATCTAAACAATTCGGATTAATTGTGTTATGCGTTATTGCTACGCAGAGGTGAGTCCTGATCGCCGGGGGGTGGAGCGATGTCGGAGCAGCATCTTCAGGGTGATTTGCTTGATTCCAGTAGACGCAGTCGCGGTAGGAGGCGACCGGTTGCATGCTCTCCTAGTCATTGGGGGTGTGAGACCATGAGAGCCGAAGGCGCAATTGGACGAGATAAATTGCCCAGCGGCGCGATCTCAGGTGAAAACCCCTCGGCGGCGAAGCAAACACCAGTTGAGCCCGGACAAAGAGCGTGTGGCCCCACGCACCTGCCCACTTATGAGCTCACGACACACGATCTCCCCCCGGGGTACCAGTTTGAAGCCTGGCGCAACAATTTTGCACCCATGCTCGAGTTCGACGAACCCGACGACATGACAGTCGGCTTTGGCGGCAAGCAAGTGACCTGGGACCTCGGTTGCCTTGCCTTCTCTCGTATCGAGACCGACGCATTGGGATTCGTCAGCCTGCCTGGACATACACGACGGGATCCACTGGATCACTGGACGCTGACAACGTTACTTTACGGGTGCGTGAATACCATCGCACCAGCCAGGACATTTGAAGGCAGTGCGGGTGTGGTTCAGGTCCATTCTCTTGCCCGACCCTTCGAAGGGAATATCACCAATAGCGAAATGCTGATGTTGTTCGTTCCACGTGATTTTTGCACCGAGGTCACGAGCGCCCTGAATGCCGCGGAATTCTCCAATCTCAGCACCGGAATGGGTCGGCTGTTCACGGACTATATGATTGGCCTTGCCAAGCGGTTGCCGGTGATTGATGAAGCTGAACTTCCAGCACTGGTGGCTGCCACGCGGGCAATGATACTTGCCTGTGCGTCGCCTTCTGCAGACCGTATAGAGGAAGCGCGCGAGCCGATTGCGTCGGTGCTGATCGAAAGGGCGCATCGAATTATCCAGGCCAGATTATTCGATCCGAAGTTTGGGGCAGAGTCCCTGCGTCGGGAACTTGGCGTCTCACGCTCGCGGCTCTATCGGCTGTTTGAACCGTTCGGCGGCGTCATGCATTATATTCAGCATCGGCGCCTTCTCGATGCACATTCGGCACTGAGTGACCCGACCGATCAACGCCGTATCATCGAGATCGCCGAGCAACATTGTTTCAACGATGGGACGGAATTCAGCCGCGCTTTTCGGCGCGAATTCGGTTGCAGTCCCACCGATGTAAGGAGCGGGCAAAAGGTCGATCTGCCGTACAAGCCGGCGGCCGATCTCAAGGCGTACGCGCCTGAAGAACGATTTGGTGTGCTGTTGCGCCGGCTTCACGGCTGAAGCAGGCCGACGATCGTTATAACGAGACAGGAGCGGGATCGTATCCGGTCTGGGGGTCCTGAAACCAGTGATCGTCCCCGCTTCGACAGGATCAGCGGTGGAGACAGGTGCAGGTGTTGTCTTCACCCATGCGCAGTGGTAGTATTCGGTAGTAACGTTGCAGCTTTGGCGCGCGTTCTGGATGTTTCGTCTATGAGTTGCTTCTGATTGGCAGAAAAACTCTCGGATATGAGGAACATATTCAGAAGCTTGTTTTCGACCGCCGCCGCTCAACGGTGCCTCCGCCTGTTTGTCTTAAACGTGAACGGATATACTGGAGGAAAAAATGACCAGGTGCACGATAGGTCTTACTCTCTTAGGCTGCCTTGCCTTGTCTGGCTGCCAGTCTGCTTCGACGTCCCAAGCAGGACGCAGTAACGAGTTCGGCTGCATCGCCGGTACCGTCGGCGGCGCGGTCGTCGGCGGATTGCTTGGCGCGACCATTGGCGCAGGGACCGGGCAGCTCTGGGCTGTTGGCGGCGGCGCCACGCTTGGCGCTGCGGGCGGCAATGCCTTGACATGTTATTGACGCGAAAGGTCGGAATCATGAAAAGAGTAGCCCTGCTGACGGGATTCGTTTTTTTTACCGCCATCGCTGCCGCCGCGCAGAATCAACCGGTAGCTATGAACCAGGGCCAAATGGACCGGCTCGATCGTGACAAGAACGGAGCGGTCGACCGATCCGAATATCAAGCCTTCATGACGTCGGCCTTCACGAGCCTGGACAAGAACAAGGACGGCAGCCTGAACTCTGACGAGGTCGTCGGAGTTCTGACCGTCCAGCAATTTTCCGCCACCGACGCTAACGGTGACGGCAAAGTCAGCCAGAATGAGTTCCTGACTAGGGTGATGGCGGACTTCAAGACCGCCGACCGCGGCGGCGACGGGAGCCTGCAGTAACGCACAGAGATCCAAGCGCCAAGGCAAGCGTGTTTCCGCTCGCCTTGGGCAGGTGTGTTCATCCGGTAGGCTTCACTCAGACGACCCTCACATAGTTCACATGCCGGTCTCATGAGGCTTGAGTATGTGGATCGGGTTCGCCTACTCGTCGCGTCGCAAGTTGCGAATTCGGTCGAAGAGAACGGCGAGCACAATCGCTCCGCCGATAAAGCTACCTTGCCAGAACGCATTGATGCCGAGCAGGCCGAGGCTGTTTCGGATAACCTCGATGAGCGCGGCGCCGATCAAGGCCCCAAAGGCGGTGCCGACGCCGCCAGCCAGATTGGCGCCGCCGATAACCGCGGCGGCAATGACCTGGAGTTCCATCCCGGCGCCGATATTTGTGGTGACTGCGCCGAGCCAGCCGGTTTGGATGATGCCGGCAACCCCCGCCGAGAGAGCGGAGATCATATATACGACGACCTTGATCACCTGTACGGGAACGCCCGTCAGTGTCGCGGCATGTTCATTGCCGCCGATGGCAAAAACATAGCGGCCGAACTTGGTCCAGCGCAGCACAAAGCCGGTAAGGAGCGCCAGCACGACCATGTAGAGCACTGGATTGGCGATGCCGAAAAACCAAGCGCCGCCACCCAACGCCAGCAGCTTGTCGTGATCAGGCCCGAACTGGAAAACGACAGTGTTGTTGGATGCAACCATCGCCAGGCTGCGCGCAATCGACAGCATCCCGAGCGTGACGACGAAGGGTGGGAAGCCGAGATAGGCAATCAATAGGCCGTTGAAAGCTCCTACCACGAGAGCAGTACCGATCGACGCAGCGATGCCGATCTCAATGCTGTACCCCGCATGCATGACGACCGCCAGCACCATACTGCACAGGCAGAGCACGGAGCCCACGGACAAATCGATGCCGCCAGTGATGATGACCAGCGTCATGCCCAGCGCGATAATCGCGACGAACGTGACGTTGCGGGTGATGTTGTAGATGTTCTTCGACGTTGCAAAAGAGTCTGTCGTCATCGACAGAAAAATGCAGGCGAGAATGACCGCAATCAGAACCCAGAATGTCTGGCCGCCCAAGATTGTCGCAAGCCAACTCCGTTGCTTCTGCCCGATCGTCTGGTCAAGTGTAATCGCCATCGTCGACCTTCTTCTTTCTCGCTGCGGCAAAAGACAGCATCGATCACACCTGTTCGATGGCGCCGGTAATGAGCCCTGTCACTTCCTCAGGCGAACTCGCCGCAATTGGCTTGTCGGCTACTTTTCTGCCCCGCCGCATCACGATCACACGGTCTGCGACCGAAAAGACGTCGGGCATGCGATGGCTGATCAGGACGACGACAATGCCCCGGTCGCGCAATTCGCGGATCAGATTGAGAACCTCGGCGACCTGGCGCACGGAAATGGCTGCGGTTGGCTCGTCCATCAGCACGATTTTCGCCTCCGACAGCATCGTCCGGCCAATCGCGACCGCTTGCCGCTGGCCACCTGACATTTGCTTGACGAGATCGCGTGGTCGCGTCTCCGACTTGAGCTCGCGGAAGATCTCGCCGGCGCGCTTGTACATGGTCTTGTAGTCGAGGATGCGAAAGGGCCATATGCCGCGTCGCAATTCTCGTCCGAGGAACACATTTGCTGCTGCCGTAAGATTATTGCAGAGCGCCAGATCCTGATGAACGATTTCGATGCCGTGCAGCCGCGCTTCCTTCGGCCGATGCAGCACGATCTCGGCACCATCGAGACGCATGGTTCCGTGGCTCGGTCGAAAGTTGCCGGCGATCATCTTGACCAACGTCGACTTGCCCGCGCCGTTATCGCCCATGAGGCCAACGACTTGCCCCGCTTCTAGCGAAAACGAAACGTCGTTGACGGCCTGGATGGCACCGAAATGTTTGGAAATATTGGTGAGCTCGAGAACCGCCACCAGCCTCCTGGCCTCCCAAAACTTGTCGCTATCCGTTCGCTCCGAGCCCGGCCTGTTTCGACGCGAGGCTCAGGCGAACTCGCCTTTCCAATATCCTCCCAGGAAAAGCGAATATGAGCATTTACGCAAAACCTTGCGACAGCGTCAACTCATTGTCCGAGATGCTGAGCCTATTGTAACAAAAATCTGTTTTGTCAGACAAATATCAATTGACGGAAGTGGCGCGCGAATATTAGCTATTACTGGGAGAGAGAGCATGCTGATCCTTGTTACCGGTGCCACGGGCAAGGTCGGGCAGCGCTTCATTGCTGGGCTGCTTGACGATCCGAGATTTTCCAAAGCCCGTGTTCGCGCGCTTTGCCATAACCGTTTGTGCGATGCGACCGATCGTGTCGAAGTCATCCGCGGCTCGATCGCCGATCGCGATGTTGTGGCAGCCGCGCTCAACGATGTTACCCATGTCGTTCATCTCGCCACATGCAAGGAAACCCCTGAAAACATCATGGACGTTACGGTCAAGGGTCTCTTCTGGCTTCTCGAGGAGTTCCGCGGAAGCGCCACGGCACGTCAGTTTATCCTG
Organism: Rhizobium viscosum; assembly: GCF_014873945.1. Taxonomy (NCBI): domain Bacteria; kingdom Pseudomonadati; phylum Pseudomonadota; class Alphaproteobacteria; order Hyphomicrobiales; family Rhizobiaceae; genus Rhizobium; species Rhizobium viscosum. The sequence goes on from NZ_JADBEC010000001.1 coordinate 2,766,454, forward strand.
ATCGGCGGCGATGCGGGCATTGGGCATTTCCACTATCGCCACTCCGGCCCGATCACCGAGAGCGTCCGCCATTGCGCCTATCCGGGAAGCTATGCGCTCTCCAAGGTTCTGGAAGAGGTCATGCTGGAGCAGTTCGGCATTCAGTATGGCCTTAACGGGTGTTGCCTGCGGGCGCCGTGGATCATGGAAAAGGACGATTTCAAGTATTCACTGTCCTTTGGGAATGACGTCTTTGGCGGCCCGGACTGGAAGACGCTCGTTCCGGAAGAAGCGGCGCGACGCTATGCGGCCATGGGCACAGTGCCGCTGTTGCTCGATGCTGACGGCCGTTCGTTGAAACGCAACTTCGTGCATGTCGACGATCTCGTATCCGCAATATTGTCAGCGATCGACAACCCCCGAGCGGAGAGGCAACTCTTCAATATCTGCATGGACCGACCTGTCGACTATGCTGAAGTCGCTGCCTACCTGTCCCGCACGCGAAATCTCGACTCGGTCGAGATACCAAGCCGCTTCCATTCGAACTGGATGGACAACAGCAAGGCGAAATACCTGCTCAATTGGCGGCCAAACTACGATCTCGAAATGCTTATCGACTCGGCGTGGCAATACGAGCGTTCGAAGGAGGAGCCTCGTATCGTGTGGTATCCGGGTTGATTTCGTATGGCGGGCATGTCGTGTCCGTCTGTTTCAAGGGAGGAAACCATGAGGAAGGCATTACTACTTACAGCCGCAGTTTTAGCATTGACCGCAGGGCAGGCCCTGGCGAAGAAGCAACTCGTCATCGTCGTGAAAGGTCTCGACAATCCGTTCTTCGAAGCAATCAATCAAGGTTGCCAGAAGTGGAACAAGGAAAACGCTTCCGCGGAATATGAGTGCTTCTACACCGGTCCGGCATCGACATCCGATGAAGCCGGCGAAGCGCAGATCGTGCAGGATATGCTGGGCAAGGCGGACACTGCCGCGATCGCGATCTCGCCGTCAAATGCAAAGCTCATCGCCCAGACCCTGAAGACCGCCAATCCGAGCGTTCCGGTGATGACGCTTGATGCCGATCTTGCTGCCGAGGATGCGGCCTTGCGCAAGACCTATCTCGGCACCGACAACTATCTGATGGGCGCACGTATCGGCGAGTACATCAAGAAGGCCAAGCCGAAGGGCGGTAAGATCTGCACGATCGAAGGCAATCCGGGAGCAGACAATATTCTGCGTCGCGCGCAAGGCATGCGTGACACGCTCACTGGCCAGAAAGGCCTTACGGCATTGAAAGGCGAGGGTGGTTGGACGGAAGTCGCCGGCTGCCCGGTCTTCACCAATGACGACGGCGCCAAGGGCGTGCAGGCAATGACTGATATCCTCGCAGCCAATCCCGACCTCGATGCATTCGGCATCATGGGCGGCTGGCCCTTGTTCGGCGCGCCGCAACCCTATCGTGACCTGTTCAAGCCGATGGCTGAGAAGATTGGCAGCAATGAATTCGTCATCGGTGCGGCCGACACGATCGGCGACGAGGTTGCCATTGCGAAGGAAGGCCTGGTGACTGCACTCGTCGGTCAACGGCCGTTCGAGATGGGCTACAAGGCACCGACGGTGATGATGGATCTGATTGCGGGCAAGGCAGTCGACGATCCGGTATTCACCGGGCTCGATGAGTGCACGAAGGACACGGTCGATACCTGCATTCAAAAGTAGGCTTATGGCTCGGCGCACCAGGTCAGGGTGCGCCGACTGCCTTCACGTGACGGATCGAAAGATCTGCAGGGCTTGACGCGCCCTGAAATCTGCGCTCTGTGCCGGATCCAATCGCAGGCGACTTCCTCGTTATTACGATTGTTTTGATAGTCCGTGCGGACAGTCGAAAGAATGCTGAGGCAGTAGAAATAGATGCCTGACAAGAAATCGGGAAAGCCGACGACCCCGGTCGAGATGGCGACGGCTGACCGCTCAGCTACCACGAGGCGCCCAAATGCCGCCCGCATGACCGGAGCGAGTGTTCATCTTTCTTTGGCAGGCGAGATCGGCCTCAGGATCGTGCGCGGTGACTATCCGCCCGGCACGATCCTGCCAAACGAGGCAAAATGGTCGCAAGTTTTTGACGTCAGCCGGTCGGCAGTGCGTGAAGCGATCAAGATGCTGATGGCAAAGGGCTTGCTTTCCTCCCGCCCGAAAATCGGCAGTTGGGTCGAACCCAAGGAGCGCTGGAACCTGCTGGATCGGGATGTATTGGGCTGGTATGTGGCATCTCCCGATCGTGAATCGTTTTTACGGGCGGTGCAAGAACTCAGGCACATGATCGAGCCGGAAGCGACAGCGCTTGCTGCTGAGCGCCGAACCGAGGCGCAAATGGAGACGATCAGTCAGGCCCTGCGAGATATGGATCAGGCGACATCACTCCAGCAGCGGACAGAAGCCGATGCGCGATTTCACATCGCGATCTTGCGGGCCTCGGGAAATGATCTGCTGGTGCCGCTCGGTGTATTGATCGAATCGGCGCTGAACCACCTTTTCGCTTATGTCACGCGAGAGGAAGACGACTTGCAATATGTCATGAAACTTCATGAAAATATTGAGAAAAGCGTCCGCTTGCGACGACCGAACATGGCGCGCAACGCAGTCCGCAGGGTACTGGCGAATACAGACCAAATCATAGCGCGGTGGTCGCGATAGAAATCTGTATCCTGGCCTGTCGAGGACAACGGCTGCAGTCCCGTGCGTAAGCTGAAATAGCGCCCAGCCGCTGACGGAAAAGCCCGCTCTCAAGCGGGCTTTTTGCGGGCCACAAGCTGAAATGAAAAACTCTTTGCTCAGGAAGCCGGCGCTGTGGCCGCGCGCGGCGACCTCGCCATCAGCCGCGCATATGCGATGGCTGACAGCATGTTGACGTGGTTGGCGCGGCCGGTTCCGGCGATGTCGAAGGCGGTGCCATGGTCGACCGAGACGCGGTCGATCGGCAGGCCGAGGGAGACGTTCACGGCGGTATCAAAAGCGACCAGCTTGATCGGGATGTGACCCTGGTCGTGATATTGCGCGATCACCAGATCGAAGGCACCGTTATAAGCGCGGGCAAAGACCGTGTCGGCGGAGATGGGGCCGACCACGTCGATACCCTTCGCCTGCGCGAGTTCGACGGCAGGTGCGAGGAATTCCGTGTCTTCGGTTCCGAAGAGGCCGTTTTCGCCGCAATGCGGGTTGAGACCGGCAACGGCGATGCGAGCCTTCTTGCCGAGGCGCATGAAGTGATTGTGGCCGGCTTCGATCGTTGCCAGCACGCGTTCGGTCTTCGCCCGCTCGATCGCACCCTTCAGCGAGACATGGGTGGAGACGTGAATGGTATTCAGCCGCTCGGAGGCGAGCAGCATGAAGGAGCTCTTGGAACCGGTCAGGTGTGCCAGCAGGCCGGTATGGCCATCGAAATGATGGCCGGCGAGGTTCATCGCTTCTTTGTTGATCGGTGCCGTCACAATGACGTCGGCCTCCTTCGACATTGCGAGGTCGACGGCGCGGGCGATGTAGCGAACGGAGGCGTCGCCGGCGACCGGGCTGACCTTGCCGATTTCGGGGAGAGGGGCGCCAAGCGGTACCTCATCGACGGCGACAGTGTTTCCGTCTTGGGAGGCAGAGGGGCCGAAATTGAGGCTGACGTCAGTGGCGCGCGCAGCGCGTTCCAATGCTTCGGCATTGCCAACGATGACGAAATCGCGCCGTTCGGCGGCGGGCAGTGCAGCCAGCGCCTTGACGATCACTTCAGGGCCTACGCCGGCGGGGTCGCCGAGGGTTACTGCGACTTTTGCATTTCTGTCCATCAGTCAAATTCCTCTTGAAAGCCCTGCCTCAATAGGCTGCTTCGTAGATCGAGCGTATGTCAGTGCGCGTCAAGTCGCGCGGATTGTTATCGAGGAGCCTGCGGATCGCGAAAGCATCGTCGGCCATGGCGTCGAGATCGTTTTCCGGCACACCAAGGCCGGAGAGCGTCATTTCGATGCCGAGTTCGGCGCAGAAGGCATAAGCCGCGTCGAAGACCGATTTGACGGTATCGGATGTGTCGTAACCAAGCGCTTCCATGACCGCCTTTGTCTTTTCCGGCACGGCCGGAGTGTTGAAGGCGAGAACATGCGGGAAGATCAGCGCATTGGCTGCGCCGTGGGCGACATGCCAGCGTGTGCCGAGCGGATAGGCAAGAGCATGGCCGCCGGCGGTATTGACTGGACCAAGGCAGAAGCCGCCGTAGAGCGAGGCCAGCGAAAGCCCGGCACGGGCTTCAGCATCCGAACCGTCGCGGACGGCTCTTGCAAGATACTTGCCGACGAGCCGCGTTCCCTCGATCGCATACATGTCGATCATCGGATGCGCCTTGCGATTGGTGAAGGCCTCGACGCAATGCGCCATGGCATCAACACCGGTTGCGGCGGTGGTGCGTGCTGGCACGGAGAAGGTCAGCGACGGGTCGATGACGGCGATATCGGCGAGCATGTGAAGGCTCTCGACCGCGAGTTTAGCCTTGGTCTCGGGATCGGTGACGAGCGCCCGGATGCCGGCCTCGCTGCCCGTGCCCGATGTGGTCGGCACCTGCGCGAGCGCTGCCTTGCGCGCCCTCTGCACTTTGTTCGGACCGACAACTTCGCGGAGCGTCTGCTGCGAGCCGGCAAGCACGGCAGCGAGCTTGGCAAGATCCATGGCGCTGCCACCGCCGAAGCCGACGATAAGCTCAGCCTGTGTAGCTTCTGCCGCGGCCAGCACTTTGTCGAGATTGGCAATATCCGGCTCGGGCGTTACGTCAGAGAAGACCGAAACCTCACCCTTCAGCTGCAACACATCGATGCGTGCGGCATTGAAAGTATCTGAGATAACCAGCGTTCGGGAATAACCCTTGCCGGCCGCCCAGGCGCCCAACTTCCCCGCAGTTCCGACACCGAACTCGATCAGGTGTGGCCGGACAACGGTAATAGGTGAATCCAAACTGACCATAGGCGGTCCTCCCGATGCGCGACGGGCTTAACCGTCAATCATGTAAATTTGTTATCCTGTCGCACGGTTTTTAGCAATAATGAATGCGGATTTTTATCGTCCATTGATCAGTTTTTGGCGAGCCCAGCGGGGTTTCGAGCTTAAAAAATCATGTAACACACTGATATATTTTATAATATCTTGCACTTGGACTGGCAGCCTATCCAGGTAACTCAGCTGTCAACCGTTGTCGTGCATTTGTAAAAATGGCCGCACGCTTAAGCAGGCCGAATTGTTTCAAACATTCGGCCTGCCCATACGCTGTCGGCTACTAAGATGGTCTTCTAAGTAATTGATTCCAAAGGAAGACGCACATATTTTATGGCGCGTCTGTAATAGGTGTAGGCTACATGAAGCGCGCCATCCGGTCCCTGTGTGATGGAGGGATAGGAGAACTCGCGATTGAGCATATCCTTGGAGTTGTTGCTCAGGCAGTAACCGTCGCCGGTATCGAGATCGAACTTGCGTTCGAAATAACCACCTGCATCGGCGGAAACTGCAAGGCTGAGCGGTGCGCGCGGAACACCCCAGATGGCTTTTCTGGCCGATATGCTCGAAACTTCCGCGACAGGCGCCTTGTCGCTTTCGATTTCATCGTAGAGCGAGTGGCGTCGCGCGTCGGAGGACGCAGCGTTGCTGTGGTTGTAAACCATCGCGATTCTCCGGTCCGTCAGCCCTGCGGCCTGGATCGAGGAATTATTGTTGGGCAGATTGGTCGGCTCCGGCGCACTCCAGGTCTCGCCTTGGTCCAAGGACAGCGAAGCGCGAATGTTCTCCGAATAACGATCGCGGAAGAAGGCAATCATCCTATCACTCTCGAGCGGTACGATATTCATGTGCACGGCGCCCAGGCTGCCTTCTATTTCCTTCATCCGCCAGCTCTTTCCGACATCGTGGGAGATCAGAACGCCTGCGGTGTCGGCATCGCCGCTCCAGCGCTGACCGGGCAGGCTGATGCAGCGGAAGACGGGAAGTAACCAGTCGCCTTTGCTATTAACGACAATCTGCTGGCGCACGAAGGTGCCGGGCAGGTCGCAGAGAATGGTGGGCGGAGCAAAACTCTTGCCATCATCTTCGGAGATCCGGCATTTGACAACTGCGCCGTCCTGATCCCCAGATGTCTGCGAGGTGTAAAGCAGCCAGACCCGACCATCCGGCGCATTGAAAATCAGGGGATTTTGCTCGGATTTTGCCGGATCATCAGACATTTTCTCCGGTTCGGACCAGCGATCCGTGCCGGGCGCCAGTCGCGACATGTAAATCGATATGTCGCCCATGCCTTCCATCGTGCCGCCAAACCAAACACAGGTCAGCGTGCCATCGGCCAGAAAAGCGAGATTGGCGGCATGGTTCTGGATGCAGGGGGAGGGCAGATAGGCGTCAAAGCGGCCGGTCTGGGCGGTATTTACCCTGAGGACACCGTCCATCAGCGACGGAACTTCTTCGGGTTTCAAACCTGTCGTTTGCATGGCATCCTCCTTTATGGCAGCTTTGCGTAGCCTTCGGCGAGCGCTGCATATTCGGCATCATTGAGCGGCACCAGCGGTGGACGTGTGCGCCGCCAGTCGGCATTGCCGGTCTTCAGACCGACCATGGCTTTGATCGTCGGGATCTGGACATAGGAGTTCGACAGGGTGCGGAAGGCATTGATCCGCGCCTGCGCAGCCTCGACCTCTGCGCTCTTTGCCTCGTCGTGGACATGGTCGTAGACCGTGCGTAGCGAATTTGCGACGAGGTTCGAGGTCGCGGTAATGCAACCGGTGCCGCCGGCCTTCAGGAGCGGCAGCAGCAGTGGGTCGGCGCCACAGAGCACCGAGAAGCCGGGGCAGGCTGCGATGATCGCCTGCATGTTGTTGAAATCGCCTGCAGATTCCTTAATGCCGACAACCGTTTCCGGGAAGGCTTCGACCAGCCGGCTGATCAGCGGAACGGAGAGCGGAACGCCTGAGACCTGCGGGATATGATAAAGGATCACCTGCAGCCTGATATCGCTGATCTTCTCCAGAATCTGCGCATAGGCAGCGAATAGCCCCTCGTCTGAGACGCCCTTGTAGTAGAAGGGCGGCAGCATGACCACCTTGGTAATGCCGAGCGAAAGCGCATGCTTCGTCAGTTCGACCGTCTCGGGAATGGCGACGACGCCGGTGCCCGGCAGCAGCTTGTCGGCTGGAATGCCAGCCTTCAGAGCCGCTTCGAGAATCATGCGGCGTTCGGGGGAAGAGAAGGAGTTGGCTTCGCCCGTCGTTCCAAGCAGCGCCACGCCGTGGCAACCTTCTTCGATCAGTCGCTGGCAATGTTCGGTGAAAAGGCCGAGATCGGGGCTGCCATCGGTATTGAGAGGGGTGGTGGCGGCGCTATAGACGCCTGTAATCTTGTGATCGCTCAAAGTATCCTCCTCGTCAGACCGGGCCTTCCCGGCACGTTCTTACGCAGCCGTATTCATCCTAATGCAGGGCAGTTGTCAATCTTACAAATTTAAAAACTCTGCGCGCCTATTTTTAAATCATTGATTTATATCATTAAATAATTGCACAAATCATTTTTGATCTTTCATTTCTTATTTTCCATTGACAGATTTACATTATCGCGCAAATGTCAGTGCCATATCGCGCAGCTTCGGGGAGGTCTTTCGAAAGGCGCGCTATTTGCCAGGGAGGAGCAAATGACAATTGAGAACTTTTCGCAGATTTCCCGTCGTGAGGCGCTGAAGCTCGGGCTTGCGGCCGGTGTCGGCTTCTCGCTCTTCGGTGCGAGTGCGCGCATCGTCATGGCGCAGGACGGACAGGTCCTGAAGGCCATCAATCCGGCCTTCGACCAGGATTGGTCGCCGCTGCGCGGCGGCGGCAGAACCTTCCGCTGGAATTCCTTCTGGTGGGCGTCGCCGATGTATTTCGACGCCGAGGGCAAGATCCAGCCTTACATCTTCACGAGCTGGGACTCGCCAGACAAGAAGGTCTGGACGTTCAAGATCGATCCGAAGGCAGTTTTCTCCGATGGCAGCAAGATCACCGCGGCCGATATCAAGGGCTCCTGGGAAGTTGCTTCCATGCCCAATACCAAGAACCAGCGCGTCGACCAGGTGCTGAGCAAGGTGCAGGGCTACAAGGAAATCTCTGCTGGCTCCGCCAACGAGCTGACCGGCGTAACAACGCCTGATGAATCGACGGTTGTCTGCACGCTGACGCAAGCCGATGCGATCTTCTTCATGCGCCTTGCCAACCACATCGTCCCAATCACCAAGGCCGCCCAATCGCGCGGCAGCGATGGCGAGGAAGTGGCCGATTGGTACAAGCCTGATAGTAGCGCCGTCTATTCCGGCCCCTTCAAGCTGACGGCGCTTGATATCGACGCCGGCACGCTGACCTTCGAGCCGAACGAGAAATTCTTCGGACCGAAGCCGAAGCTTGCCCGCATCGAGATCAGCTCGATCGAAGACAATGTCACCGCGACCTCGCTGATCAAGTCCGGCGAGTATAATGCTCACACCGAGCTTGTCACCTCGACGATCATCCAGGATCTCGGCCCGGAATTTTCTGCCGGCCCTCTCATCCCGACCAGCCAGCATTTCTGGTTCAACACGTCGCGCGCGCCGATGGACGATCCCAAGGTTCGCCAGGCGCTGATCATGGCGGTCGATCGCGACGGCCTGTTCAAGGCGTCCTATCCGGATGGTCCTCATAAGAAGGCCGACCAGATCCTGAACTCGGTTCCGGGTGCGGACAATTCCGGCTTCGAGCCCTATCCGTATGATCCCGCAGCAGCCAAGAAGCTGCTGGCGGAATCGAGCTATGGCGGTCCGGAGCGTCTTCCGAAGCTGCTTTTCGTTGGTATTTCCGGTCCGGCGATCCAGGCGGCTGCCCAGTTCATCGCCGAACAATGGCGCCAGAATCTCGGCATCACCGCCGTCGATATGAAGCCGCAGCAGGACGCTTATGCAGGTCCGGACCAGAACTCGGTTCAGATTTTCCGCGACGACGTCGGCACGCGTGTTCCCGATGCCGTTTCTTATCTTGCCGGCTCGATTGCCTCCACCTCGTCCAACGCCCAGAACAAGCTCGGCGGATACAAGAATGACAAGGTGGACAGCCTGCTTGCGGAAGCCGCAACCAAGGCTGCCGATGATCCGGATCGCGTGAAGCTCGCGCAGGAGGCCCAGAAGGCCTTCCGCGACGACTGGGCCTTCCTTCCATGGTATTCTCAAGCGATGTCGCGCTGGGCAACCAAGGACGTCAAGGCAATGGAAAAGAACCTCGACTGGCAGGTCGTGGCTCCCTGGGATGTTTCCATCGGCTGAAGCCGATAGCAGGCCGCATGATGCGGCCAAAGCAGCGGCGCGAAGGCCGAAAGGTCTTCGCGCTACATTTCAAGAAGAACCGGCGGCTGCGGCCTCCCGCGGGAATGCGCCGGGCAAGAATGGGAGGTGGCCTTGCTACGCTATGTGCTCACGCGGTTTGCCATCTGGATTCCGTCTGTCCTGGTCGTGATGATGGCCGTCTACGCGATGGCTTTCTATGGTGCGGGCGATCCGATCAAGCTGATCTTCCTTCGCGCGCCCGGTGACGTTGCCTACAACCCGCAGCGTATCGAGGCGATCCGTGAAAGTGCTGGTCTCAACAAGCCCTTCATCGAGCAGTTCGGTCTTTACATCTGGAACCTCCTGCACGGGCAGTTCGGCAATTCGCTGACATCCGGCCGCTCTGTCTGGGCAATGGTTTCGGCAGCTGCTCCCGTCTCTTTCCAGCTTGCGCTCTGTTCCATCATCCTGACGACGGTCGTTGCGATCCCGCTCGGGATGATCGCCGCTCTGAACCAGAACAGCCGCGTCGACTATACGATCCTCGGTACGGCGCTTTTCCTCTGGGCGATCCCGGCCTATGTTGCAGGCCCGCTGCTGATGGTGGCGCTGATCGTGCTCTTGCCGATGATCAAGGTGCCCTATGGCTGGGGCGGCGTCTTCGACGTGCGCATCATCCTGCCGCTGATCGTGCTCTCTTTCCAGCCGATCGCGCTGATCGTGCGCCAGACGCGCGCCGCCGTCATCGAGGTTCTGTCTGAAGATTTCGTTCGCACCGCGCGTGCCAAGGGCGTGCCGGAAATCGTGGTGGCGCTGAAGCATATCCTGCGTCCGGTGCTGACGCCCATTGTGACGCAGCTCGGCCTCATCATGATCACCATCGTTAACGGCGCCATCTTCGTCGAGCTCGTCTTTGGCTTGCCTGGCCTCGGCCGGTTGACCGTGCAGGCGCTTACCAATTCTGATTATCCCGTCATTCTCGCGATCACCCTGATCGGATCCTTCCTGGTCATGGTGTCGAACCTGCTGGTCGATGTGCTCTACCCGCTGCTCGATCCGCGCGCCAATGATTCCAGAAGGAGCCGCTGACCATGTCCGCCATTCCTCTTTCGACGATCGACACGGCCGAGGAGCCGCCGGTCAACCTGTGGCGCGATGCCTGGCATCGCCTGAAGCGCAACAAGCTTGCGATCTTCGGCCTGATCGTGATTGTGATACTTGCCTTCACGGCAATCTTCGGCCCATATCTGACGCCCTACGATTACCTCAGCCAGGATCTCGCCTCGCGCAATGCGGTGCCGTCGCTCGCGCATTTCTTCGGTACTGACGACCTCGGCCGCGACGTCTTCAGCCGCATCGTGTTCGGGACGCGCACGGCCTTCCTCGTCGCCGTTATCGTCACTTTTATCGCCGTCGTGATCGGACTGCTGCTCGGCGCCGTCGCCGGCTTCTTCGGCAATCCCTATGACCGGGCCATCATGTGGCTGACCGATGTGACGATGTCGGTGCCGAACCTGCTTCTCGTTGTCGTCATCAATGCATCGCTGAAGACGCCGATCACCAGGTGGATGGAGGCGCAGTATCTCGCGACCCTGAACCCCTTCTACCGCCAGACGGTCTGGGTGGATTTCATCCTGGTCTTCGGCTCGATGGCGCTGATCTCCTGGCCGCCCTATGCGCGCCTCGTGCGCGCCCAGGTGCTGTCGATCCGCAATCGTCCCTACGTCATGGCGGCACAGGCGCTCGGCCTTTCCAACTGGATCGTCATCCTGCGCTATATCGTGCCGAATGCACTCGGGCCGCTGATCGTTTCCGTCAGCGCCGGCCTCGGCACGGCAATGGTGCTGGAAAGCGCCTTCAGCTTCCTCGGCGTCGGTGTCAATCCGCCCACGCCCAGCTGGGGCAACATGATCTCGGACGGTTTGCGCGTCTGGCAGCATTATCCGCATCTCCTCGCCGCTCCGGCGGCCGTGCTCGGTCTTGCCTCGGTGGCCTTCAGCTTCCTCGGCGACGGCCTCAACGACGCACTCAATCCGCGGGGCAGCAAATGATGAATGCAACGAGCAACGAACGCCTGCTGGACGTGAAGGATCTCACTATCGAGATCGATACGCGCCGCGGCCCCGCCGTCGTCGTCGACGGCATCGACCTCTACGTCAACAAGGGCGAGACGCTCGGCGTCGTCGGTGAATCCGGCTGCGGCAAGAGCCTGACGATGCTGAGCCTGATGCGGCTCCTGCCGAACAAGATCAAGGTGACGAAGGGCACGGCCAAGTTTGACGGCCGCGACCTTCAGAAGATGTCGAACGGCGAGTTGCGCAAGGTGCGCGGCGGCGATGTCGGCTTCGTCTTCCAGGATCCGATGACCTCGCTCAATCCGGTCATGCGCATCGGCGACCAGATCTGCGAGCCGCTGATCTATCATCGCAAGATGTCGAAGGCGGATGCCAGAGCGCGCGCCGTCGAGCTTCTGCGCCTTGTCGGCATTCCCGGCCCGGAAGAGCGGCTGATGGCCTATCCGCACGAGCTTTCCGGCGGCATGCGCCAGCGCGTGATGATCGCGATCGGCCTTGCCTGCAATCCGAAGCTCCTGATCGCCGATGAGCCGACGACCGCGCTCGACGTGACGATCCAGGCCCAGATCGTCGATCTGGTGAAGGATCTGCGCGCCAAGCTCGGCATGTCCGTCGTCTGGATCACCCACGACCTTGCGCTGATTGCGGGTCTCGTCGATCGCGTCGCCGTGCTCTATGCCGGCACGGTCGTGGAAGATGCGCCGGTGGACGAGCTCTATGCTCGTCCCAGCCATCCCTATACGCGCGGCCTCTTGTCCTCGATCCCGAAGCTTTCGGATGCGCCCGCAAGCCGCCTGTCCTCGATCGGCGGCACCCCACCCGAGCCTGGCCGTCGCCCTAAAGGATGCCCCTTTGCACCGCGGTGCCCGCTGGCGGAAGCCGTCTGTCATGAGCGTGTACCGCGGCTTGAGCCGATTTCCGGCAACAGCGCGCATCGCGCCGCCTGTTTCGTCGTTCAGAGAATACAGGAGGCTGCGTGATGGGTGCTCAACCGCTCTTGAAGGTCGAAAACCTCGTCAAGCATTTCCACGTCAAGCTCGGCGCTTTCGGCGAGCGCTCGGCGACCGTCTATGCGCTCGACAATGTCAATCTCGAGATCATGGAAGGCGAGACGCTGAGCCTCGTCGGTGAATCCGGCTGCGGCAAGTCGACGACCGGCTTCACCATTCTCAATCTCTACAAGGCGACCAGCGGCAAGGTGGTCTACGAGGGCCAGGATCTTGCGACGCTGGATGAAAAGCAGATGCGGCCCTTCCGCCGCGACCTGCAGATCGTCTTCCAGGATCCCTATTCGACGCTGAACCCGCGCATGACCGTGGGCGAGGCGATCGGCGAGCCGATTCTCTTCCACAAGCTTGCCACCAAAGCCGAGCTGAAGGACAAGATCGCGGCGCTGCTGACGGATGTCGGCCTGCCGACACGTTTTGCGCAGCGCTATCCGCATGAGCTCTCGGGCGGTCAGCGCCAGCGTGTCGTCATAGCGCGTGCGCTTGCCTGCCAGCCGAAATTCATCGTCTGCGACGAGGCCATTTCTGCGCTCGACGTGTCGATCCAGGCGCAGATCATCAACCTGCTGCTCGACCTGCAGGAAAAATATGGCCTGACCTATCTCTTCATCGCTCATGACCTGGCTGTCGTGCGCCACATCAGTACACGCGTCGGCGTCATGTATCTCGGCCGCCTGGCCGAGCTTGCCACGCGCGAAGAGCTCTTCGACAATCCGCTGCATCCCTATACGAAGGCGCTGCTTTCGGCCGTGCCGGAGACCGATCCGGAACTCGAGCGCAGCCGCAAGCGCCAGATCCTGCAGGGCGATGTGCCGAGCCCGCTGAACCCGCCGACAGGCTGCCGTTTCCACACGCGCTGCCCGATCGCCATGGAGGTTTGCAGCAAGGTCGTTCCGGAATGGAAGGAAGCGAAGCCCGGCCATCTCGTTGCCTGCCATGCCGTCAATCCGGGGCAGACTTCATGACGCTGAAAGTCGCCATCATTGCCGACGATCTGACCGGCTCGCTTGATACGGGCACACCCTTTGTAGAGGCCGGGTTGTCAGTCGCCGTGGCGATCGATGTCGAAGCGGTTGGCAAGGTGCTGGAAACCGGCGCCGAAGTCGTTGTGGTCAATACTGCCTCGCGCAGCCTGCCGGAAGAGGAAGCGGCCGCGCGCGTGCGGGTCGTCGCCGAGGCCCTGCGCGCTGCCGGGCCGGCCGTCTTTATGAAGAAAATCGACTCCCGGCTGAAGGGCAATGTCGCGGCTGAAAGCATTGCGCTGGCCGACGTGCTGGGTCTCAAGACTATCCTCATGGCGCCCGCCATTCCCGATCAGGAGCGGATCACTTATCGCGGATGCATGGTCGGGCGCGGTGTGGAGCATCCGTTGCCGATCGCCGACCTCTTTGCCGGATTTGGCCGTGACGTGATGGTTGCGGATGCCGAAGACGATGCCGATCTCGATATTGTCGCCATGGAGAATGACTGGCTTTCCACCCTTGCCGTCGGGGCTCGTGGTCTGGGTTCGGCCCTGGCGCGCCGGCTCGGCGGACCTGCGCGGCTGATGCCGGAATTTCTCGCGACACGAAAGACGCTCTTCGCCTTCGGGTCCCGTGATCCGATCACGGCTGGGCAGATGGATCGTCTCGAAGCATCGGGTGCGCTGCGCATCGTCGTCGATGCGCCGATGGGTGCGGTCGAAAGCGGTGAGGGGCTGGCGCTGCCGGCGCTGATGCGCTGCACGGGCGAGATGAACAGCAATGCCGCGCTCGTTGCCGCTCGCTTTGCGCAGGGCGTGAAATCGGTCATAGATGATACGAGCCCGGATATGATCATGGTGGGCGGGGGCGATACCGCGCTTGCCGTTTTCCGTGAACTGGGCGTTTCGGTCCTGTTGCCGAAGGGTGAAATCGAGGCCGGTATTCCGTGGTTCGACGTCACCGGCGCCAACGGGCGGCAATTTCGTTGCGCGGTCAAGTCGGGGGGCTTCGGCAATTCCGATAGTTTGCTAAGACTGATCGTTCGGAATCAGGCGGCTTGAGCGGATGCCAGCAGGGAGAATGAGAGTGGATGAAGCGAATGGCGGATCGGTGAATCCGGAAGCTGCGCCGGCAGCCCGGCCGGGCAGGGCCGTGAAGCTGGTCGACCGTGTCTTCGATCAGCTGATGGAGCGTATCCGCGCCGGTAACTATCCGCCGGATTCACGCCTTCCGGGCGAACATGAACTTGCCTCTCTGCTGGGCGTCTCGCGCCCCATCGTGCGCGATGCGCTGGCGCGCCTGCGTGAGCAGGGGATCGTCTATGCAAGGCAGGGGGCCGGTACCTTCGTCAGCGCGCATGGCTCGCCGACAGCGCAACTTGCTTATTCGCCGGTCAAGACGATTGCCGACATCCAGCGTTGCTACGAATTCCGCCTGACGATCGAACCGGCGGCCGCCTATTTTGCCGCCAAGCGCCGCGACGATGCCGCGATCCAGAAGATTGCCGCAGCCCTTGCGGATCTGCGCGAAGCAACAAGCCATCAGTTGCACCGGGTGGATGCAGACTTCGTCTTCCACCGAGCTGTTACCGAAGCTGCCAACAATCACTATTACACGGCATCCATGGATGCGCTGAAAGCGCATATCGCCGTCGGCATGCATCTGCACGGGCTGTCGCTGCTCGGACCGCGGCCGGGCCTTGAGCAGGTTTATCAGGAACATAACGAAATCTACAAAGCGATTGCCGAGGGCAGAGCAGAGGATGCCCGCGATCTGATGCGGGCCCATCTCGAAGGTTCGAGGGATCGTTTGTTCGAAGGTCGTGTGCTCGACCTTTCCTTCTGATAAGGCGCGGCTGCTTATTTCTCGAACAAGGCACTTTCCGCCGCGAAGATCCTGGTGATGTATTCGGCAACAGTGCGGATCGGCAGATCCTTGCGATGTTGGCGTCGGGTAAGAAGCCAGGCTTCGCGCGGCGGCGGAACTGGCTCCAACGTGCAGAGACTGAGATCTCTTTCCGTGCGGCCGAGATAATGAGGCAAGAGCGCCAGACCGGCGCCCGCCCTGGCTGCCATTGCCTGGGATACCTGATTGTTGGCACGGAAGGATATCCGGGAGTGCGGGAAATGGCGGGCCAACCACATCGCCTCAGGCACATAGGTGTTTACCTCGTCAAAGCTGATGAAGACCGGCTCTGTGCCATTCTCGACCTGTCTGCAGATCTCCTGTGTTCCGTAATAGCCGTAACCGATCGTCGCGAGTTGTTTGGCGATGAGATCTCCGTCCTGCGGTTTTCCCAGGCGAATGGCGATATCGGCCTCGTGGCGTTCGAGGCTGATGGTGCGCAGGTCGGTTGCGAGATCAATGTCGAGGCCGGGAAATTGCGTTGTTATCTTCGCCAGGCGGGGGATGAGAAAACCCTGCGAGAGTGCGGGTGAGGCATTGATGCGCACGAGGCCCTTCGGCGAGTCATCCTTCCAGCCGCGCCCGAGTGTCTGGACCGAGGCTTCCATGTCGCTTGCGGCTGTCAGCGCGCGCGTTCCGGCTGGGGTCAGCACATAGCCGTCCGGGCGGCGCTCGACCAGTTTTTCGCCGAGCGTTTCCTCCAGGGAATGAAGCCTCCTGGCAATCGTTGCATGATTGACGCGCAGCGTGCGGGCGGCAGCCGACAGGCTGCCGTGCCGTCCGAGCGCGAGAAAAACCCTGATGTCCTGCCAGTCCGGCTCTGTGCGTTTTTTATCAGCCATTGGCAAAGAATAGCGAATTTTTCGCAGAAGGGAACGGGACTAGATAGGAGGCGACCTCGAAACAGAAAGGGTTGCCGACATGAGTTCTTCCACTCTCAATCTTACGCTGATCGGCGGGCCGACCGTGCTGATCGAATACGGCGCGCTCCGGCTTCTCACCGATCCGACATTCGACCCGCCGGGCCTCTACAGGGAGAAGCCCGTGCGCTTCGAAAAGACTTCCGGACCGGCTTTGTCGGTCGAAGAGATCGGCCGGCTGGACGCCGTCCTGCTCAGCCATGACCAGCATCTCGATAATCTCGACAGCGCCGGTCGGGCGATGCTGCCGACAGTTGGCACCACCTACACGACCAAAGCCGGTGCGGAACGGCTCGGTGGCAATGTGCTTGGCCTTGCTCCGTTCGAGACCGTTACGCTGGAAGGTGCTGACGGCGAGAGGCTACTGGTTACGGCAACGCCGGCCCGTCATGGCCCTGTCGGCATCGAGCCGATTTCAGGCGATGTCGTCGGCTTTGCGCTTGGCCGCGAAAAGCCGGGTGACCTTCTCTACGTGACCGGTGACACAGTCTGGTACGAGGGTACGGCCGAGGTCGCGCGGCTCTTTTCTCCCAAAGTGGTGCTGCTGTTTACGGGTGCTGCCGAGCCCCGTGGCCGCTTCCACATGACGATGGGCAGCGAGGACGCTCTGGAGGCGGCACATGCCTTCCCGAACGCGCTGCTCGTACCCGCGCACAACGAGGGCTGGGTGCATTTCCGTGAAAATCAAGACCAGCTCGCACACACCTTCTCGGTCTTCAACCTCCAGGAGCGCCTGAAGCTCTTCGAAAAAGGCAAACCGCTCGTCGTCGACCTGAAGGCCTGATCATCCCTCAAACATGGTGCAAGGCGCCATCCTCCAAGGAGAAATATCATGAGCAATGAACAGAAAGTCGCAATCGTCACCGGTGCCTCGCAGGGTATCGGCGCCGGTATCGTCGAGGCCTATCGCAAGCAAGGCTATGTGGTCGTCGCCAACTCCCGCAACATTCGGCCGTCGTCGGATGCGGGCATTGTCGCAGTGCCCGGCAGCATCGGCGAACGCGGTGTCGCTGAAGAGGTGGTCAAGACTGCCGTCGAGCGTTTCGGTCGTGTCGATACGCTGATCAACAATGCCGGTATCTTCATCGGCAAGCCGTTTACCGATTACACGGTCGAAGACTTCAACAACGTCATCGATGTCAACATTGCCGGCTTCTTCCATGTCACCCAGTTTGGCATTGCCCAGATGCTGAAGCAGGGCCATGGTCACATCGTTCAGATCACGACAGCCCTTGTGGACCAGCCGATCGCCGATGTTCCCACAGGCCTTGCGACGTTGACCAAGGGCGGCCTCGATGCGGTCACCCGTGGGCTTGCCATCGAATATGCCAAGAGCGGCATTCGCGTGAATGCGGTCGCACCTGGCATCATCAGGACGCCCATGCATGCGCCGGAAACACATGACTTCCTCAAGGGCCTGCACCCGGTCGGCCGGCTGGGCGAGGTGAGCGAAATCGTCGATGCGGTTCTCTATCTGGAGAAAGCAGGCTTCGTGACCGGCGAGACGGTGAATGTCGACGGCGGCCAGCACGCCGGTCGCTGGTAAAGCCGAGAGAGAGTGGACAATGGACGGAGCGTTCAATAGCGCCCGTCCTTCAAGGAGAACGACAATGCCTTATGTGAATATCAAAGTGACGCGGGAAGGCACGGCTCCGGGCGCAATCAGCACTACGCCGGAGCAGAAGGCCGCCTTGATCAAGGGTGTCAGCGATCTGCTCTTCGAGATTATGGGCAAGCCGCATGACTCCACTTTTGTCGTCATTGATGAAGTCGAGATGGAAAATTGGGGTGTCGGCGGTCTGCCTGTGCCTGAATATCGCAAGCAGCTTGCGGAGAAAGCAGCAAAGCAGAAATAGTGTCGTGGCGGCCCGCAAGGCCGCCACTCGCTTTATGATCAAGCGCAACGCATGGAACATAGTGTCATGGGCAACTGGCAGGACAATCGCATCATCGACCTCTTCGGGGTCGAGCTTCCCATCATTCAGGCACCGATGGCAGGCGCGACCACGCCCGAGATGGTGATTGCGGCAAGCGAAGCCGGCGGCCTTGGATCGCTTCCTGCCGCGCTACTGACGATCGAGCAGACGAAGGCGGCGCTTGACCAGATACGCTCGGCGACATCAAAGCCGATCAATGTCAATTTCTTCGCACATGCCAATCCTGCAGTTGATCCCGTCGCCCAGATGAAATGGCGCACCGCGCTTGCGCCCTATTATGTCGAGCTGGGGCTCGATCCTGGCGCGCCGGTTCCGGCGGCAGGGCGCGCACCTTTCGATAACGATTATTGTACGGTTGTCGAAAGCCATCGGCCCGAAGTCGTCAGCTTCCATTTCGGCCTGCCGGGAGCGGACCTGCTCGAGCGCGTGCGGCGCACCGGCGCGAAGATCATCGCTGCGGCGACGACAGTTGCGGAGGCGCGCTGGCTGGTGGATCGTGGTGTCGATGCGGTCATTGCAATGGGCCTGGAAGCTGGCGGACATCGGGGCAATTTCCTTGATGACGACATGATAACGCAGATCGTCGATGCTGTTTCCGTGCCTGTCATCGCGACCGGCGGCATCAGCGATCGGCGTGGTGTTCGCGCCGCTTTTGTGCTTGGCGCGTCCGCAGTTCAGGTGGGTACTGCCTATCTCTTTACGCCGGAAGCAAAGGTCACGACCTTTCATCGTGAAGCGCTGAAATCGGCGCGGGACGACAATACCGCGTTGACCAATATCTTTACCGGTCGTCCCGCGCGCGGCATCGTCAATCGCATCATGCGGGAAATCGGGCCGCTGTCGGACACCGCGCCGGCATTTCCGACCGCCGGCGGCGCGCTCACGCCGCTGAGGGCGGTGACCGAGAGGGACGGCAGATCGGATTTTAGCAATATGTGGGCTGGTCAGGCCGCAAGCCTTGCACGCGAAATGTCGGCTGCGGCGCTGACGCGTTATCTCGTCGAGGCCGAATAAGGACGGTCGCTGCCGTTACAATAATAAGTTAGCCTTCCGCGCCGGCGGCCTTTGCCTGCTGGGCGGTGCGCAGCGTAGTTGCGGCGGCCGCAGCGCCGTTCTTGTCGTCGCCGCCGACCTGCACCATGGGCTGGGCGAATTCGATGCCGTTGTTCTGGAAAGCTTCGCGGATCATGGCGTAGGCCTTGCGGCGGATATAGGTCTGCATGCCGGGCACGGTCGTCATGGCGAAACTGAGGACGATGCCGTAGTCGCCGAATTCCTCGACGCCTTTCATCTTGAGCGGCTCGATGAAGAGGGGACCGACCTCGGCATCTTCTTTCAGTTCTGCGCCGATCGCCTTGGTAATTTTCCGGGCCTTGTTGATGTCGGTGTTATAGGCGACCGAGATGCGGAACTTGTCGATCACCCAGTCACGGCTCATATTCTCCACCGCGCCGAGCTCTCCGAAGGGCACGGTGAAGACTGGGCCGCGATGGTGGCGCAGGCGCACCGAACGCAGACTGAAGCCTTCCACCGTTCCCTTGTAGTTTTTCGCCTGAATGTATTCGCCGACGCGGAAGGCGTCGTCGAGCATGTAGAAAACGCCGCTGATGACGTCCTTGACGAGAGTCTGCGAGCCGAATCCAATCGCCACGCCGAAGATGCCCGCGCCGGCGATCAGAGGTCCGATCTCGACGCCAAGCTGGGAGAGAATGATCAGGCCGGCCATGACCGCCACCATGACGGCAAGCGCATTGCGAAAGATCGGCAAAAGCGTGCGGAATCTCGCGCGTTTTGCCACTTCGGCGGGGGCGAGCCCGGTCGCGTCCGCAGAGGTCGTAATAGTGCGGTCGATCCAGCCCTTGGCAAGCTGCCAGAGAAGATCGGCGATCAAAAGCACGATAACGCCTTTCAGCAATCCATTGAGGACGGCGGCCATCGTCGCGTTCTGATTTGCCAAGGAATCCGGATTGAAATGCCAGACGAGGGCCAACCAGCCGACGGCGAGCGCGATGACGATTGCCCGGCTGCCACGGACAAGCAATATGCTTTTGGGGCTCTCTGATGGCGCCGAGGTGAGCGTTGCTGCAGCCCTGCCCGTGGCGCGCAATAGATCCGGCAAGACAAGGGCGTAGATGCCGATCCAGAAAAGCCCTTTTAGATCGACGCACCAGAGGACCCACAACAGGCCGAGGAAGGCGGTAAGGCCTGCCTTTATGACAATAGGACGGGCCAATGCCGACCAGACCGTTTCGATAGCAAGTGCCAGCAGAAGAGCCGAGAAACAATAGGAGATGGCCTCCGCAACGGCCCGGTCGACGCCAAGCGGTGCGCCGAGCGTCGCGGTCGCCGCGGCAAATAATGCGATGCCGACGAAGAGCCGGGCGCGGATGGTGAGTGAGGGGCGGTTGCTTTCCACGAGGCCAATCAAGACAGCGGCGACACGGTAGACGATGAAGGCGACCAGATAGGCGAGGAGAACCAGCCTGGCGAGCGGCGGCCATTCAACGGCGAAGAATATGACTGCCACGACCACCGTGAAAACCGCGACCGGAAGAAGGCGGGCGACCGGGCCGATTGACGGAGACCGGGCGCGTCTGAAGAGCCACTCGGCGGCCGCCCCTACTGCGACCAAGCCGGCAAAAATCAGGAAGATGGGCGCATATCCGTGTGAGACGGCATCCTGGCGAGCACGAGCGGCGCCTTCAGACATTTCGGAGGGGATGCGCGGAATGGCGGTGAGAATACCGTTGATGCGCGAGCGCACCCGTACTTCCCAGGCTGCAAAGCCGGATGGCTCTGCGACAGCGAGCGCTGATTGCTGCTCCTTCTTCCGACTTTCCAGCCAGGTTTGGATTTCGGGATCCTGCAACAGGCCTATCAGTTGGTCGATCTTCTGCTGGGGCGGTGGCGGCGCGGTTTGCGCCGCCACCGAGGTCACGACGAGGAAAGCCAGAAGAAATACCGCCAGCCTGATCATCCTAGATGTCTCCCGGCAAAGCTGCCGGCTGCAGCAGAGGCCATCGCCGATCTGTCCATACTCTCATCCTTCCACGACAGAAGGATGAGCACAGCCGATGTGTTTATGGGAGTACGTTACAGTAAACTCTGGGGTAAAGGCGAGGGAAGAGGCGTAAACGGTGGGGGATTTACGGTAACGTACTTCCATCTTCCATCCGCCACTTCATAGTCGGCGGGATGAGCAGGAGGCTGAAATTCCGATGGCCGGGAAAGGAGGTATCAATCGTAGCAGTACCGAAACCGCACAGCGCGGACTGTGGCGGCTCATGCTGAAATTGCCTGCCATGCGCGGCAGACTGCAGCTTCTCGCCTCGAAATCCCATTCGCTCGACGATCTCTTCGAGGCTTATGAAGAAGCAAGCCTCGCTCTGGGGCGGCTGATGCGGCAACCTGGAGACGAGCATCATCCGATGGTGAGAGAATACGAAACGATCTGTGCCGAAATCGAATCCGACGTCATCCAATATGTCCTGGAACATCGCCCGAGCGGGCCGGATTGAGGCGCAGACTCGCGTTAAATCGATCATCTATTGGTTTTGTTAGCATTTTCGGTTGCAACCTGCTGCTGTCTCGGCGATAAACATCTCTGTTATACTTTAGCCTAATCAGCGCGTACGGGGCGATCATGGGTGCTGAAGTACACGATACCAGGGCATGCGAAGTATCGTTGCCGGAGGCCAGGGCGGAACTCGAACGAATTCTGTCCGATCCCAGATTCCACGCCACTGAACGGCAACGGGCCATTCTGAGGTATCTTGCGGAAAGGCGTTTCGCCGGCTGCGAGGAGGGGGTCAAGGCCTATTCGATTGCACTTGACGTTCTCGGGCGTGCCAGCAATTTCGATGCATCGAACGATCCGATCGTGCGCATCGAAGTGAGCCGGTTGCGCTCGTCGGTCGAGAACTACTACGAAGCTTTCGGTGCTGAGCGTGATGTGACGATCCACATCCCGAAGGGAACCTATGTCACGCTTTTCCCTCGTTCGCATGTGGCTTATGAACACGACGTGGAAGAACTGGTGCTGGAAAGCGATCTGCCCGAGACGCTGGATGATGTTCCGGTTTCTCAAGTTGCGGAGAGCCCTGTTGCCGCCTCATCCTCAAGGCGACCCTTGGCGGTACATGCCGGCGCGGCGTTGCTGCTGTGCGTCGCGATTGCCGGCGGCGCTATCGCCTATGCATCGAAGCCGTCCCTGACGGTCCGTCCGTCAGTTGCTCTTTCCATGGATGCCGTCGACACCAGGTTGCAGGGCGAGGCTAGCCAGACGCGCGATATGCTGCTGACGGCGCTGACGCAATTCCAGACGCTGACTGTGGCGAAGGCGGGTTATGCCGGTATGCGAACCCAGAAGGTCGCGGGGCGGGCCTATGAAATCGACATGAAATATTACGGCGACGGCGATATCAGGAGCGTATGGTGGCAAATCGTCGACAGCCAGTCCGGTGACCTCCTGAAATCGGGGCTCGAAAAGATAGCCATCGACGGCAGGAGTGCAGCAGCGACACGTCAGGAGATCGTCGATGTTCTTGCTCGCCGCTTTGCAGCGACGCGGGGCGCGATCAACAATATCGAAACGCATGCCGGCAGCGCGGAGTCGATCGGAAACGCCTGCGTCCTGCGTGCCGAATATCAGCTCGATGACGGCAGCTCGGACAATATGGCTGCGGTGCGCTCCTGTCTTGAACGGACGCTTGCCGCTGATCCAAGCAATTCCGATGCAAAGGCGCTGCTCGCGCGTGTCCTCATCGCGCCGGAGGCCGCGGCCGGGGATGCCGCGGTGCGCGCCCAGGCTCTCGATCTGGCGAACCGCGCGGTTTCGATCGCCCCCATGTCGGACCGCGCCTATGTGGCGCTGATGGTGACGCAATTCGCCGATGGGCGCATCGATGCGGCGCTGCAGGCCGGGAACCGGGCGATCTCGCTCAATCCGAGCAATCCGGATGCGGTGGCGAAACTTGCTTCCGTACTGTTTTCGGCCGGTTACTTCGACGCCGGTGTTGCCATGGCGCAGGATGCGGGGCGGGCCGTCGATATCGTGCCGCGTGATGCCATGCTCGTGCTTGCACTGGATGCCTATCGCCGCGGTGACTGGTCGGAGGCCTCATTACTTGCCGAACAGGTGAATTGCAGCGACTTCGTCGTGCGAGCCCTGCGGGCGGCGGCACTCGGCCAGCTCGGTTCCGACCAAGCGAAGAAGCGGCTTGCCGATGTGCGGGGCAGCGATCCGGATTTCGAGCGCACCTTGCGTCGAAAGCTGGAGGCAAGGCGCTTCCAGCCATTGCTTTCGGAAGAGATCGTAGCGGGACTGACCAAGGCGGGTGCCGTGTTCGCGCTCAATGACGTCACCGGAGCCGTGAAACCGTAGATGGGATTAGCTGCTTTCTGCAACACTCTCCTGCAACCCGGTCGGCCGCTGCGAAGAGAAATTTCGAAGCGTTTTTTCTTTCGGCTTCCGGGATGGAAGTGGCGCAATATCTCGAAAACGACAGGCCCGTTTACGGCGGCATTTACGGCGCGGTTTACCGTAACGTACTTCCGCCTGGAGGCGGAGATGTATCCTATCGTTACAGGGGCAAGTTTGAATTCGTGGGTCAGCAGAGGGATATTGGATGCGAACCACCATGCTATTGCTTTCCGCGGCCATTCTGGCCGCTCCGGTAGTCGCGCAGGCTGCGGATATTGCTCCCGTTCTCGCGCCGCAGCCGAGGCCTGCAGATGCCGACAAATGGACCTTTTCGATGGCGCCCTATTTCTGGGCCGCCGGGATCACCGGCGACACCGGCGTTTTCGGCCTTCCGGAGGTTCATGTCGATGAGAGTTTCGGCGACATCCTCTCGGATCTCGATTTCGGCTTCATGGCAGCGGGCGACGCCCGTTATGACCGTTTCAGCATCGTGACCGATATTATCTATGCCCGCATAACGACGGACTCGGCCACGCCGCGCGGCGTATTGGCCGACGAAGTCGACCTGAAAACGGAAACCTTCACGGCGATGATCGGTGCGGGTTACTCGGTGATTGACGAGCCCCAGGGCCGCCTTGATGTGATCGGTGGCGTGAAGATCTGGTATACCGAAACGACGATCTCCTTTTCCGGCGGCCCGCTGGGCGGCGTGTCAGGCACCGACGATGCCACCTGGGTCGATGCCGTGGCCGGTGTCAGAGGGATGTACTCGATCACGCCTTCGGTTTATTTGACCGGCTGGGGCCTGATTGGCGCCGGCGGTGCCGATCTCGACTGGGATGTCATGGCGGCTATCGGCTACAAATGGAACGACGCCATTTCCGCCGTTGCCGGCTATCGCGCTCTCGGCGTGAACTACAGTGACGATACCCTGACCAATGATATCGTCGAGCATGGCCCGATCCTGGGCGTCGTCTTCCATTTCTGAGATTGCGCGAGGGCGCTTGCGGCAACCAAGCGAGCGCTTTCTCACTGTTCGAATGCGAAGATCTTTTTCCAGTCGTTTTTCATGTCGACAACCAGCCAGTTGCGGCGCTCGGCCTCGTTGAGCGCCTTATCCAGTTTTCCGAAGGCTGAATCTCGGTCATACGCATATTCGCGCGTGGCGTCGGTATGGTGGACCAGCATGGCGAAGCTCGGACCCTTGGCTGCCGTCGTCCAGCGCATCATCTCGTAGTCGCCGTCCGAATTGCCGGCGACGAAGATCGGCCTGAGACCAATGAACTTGTTGATGCCCACCGGCTTGCCTGGACCATCATCGATGAAGTCGATCTTCGGCAGGCGTTTGAGAACCGGAACGTCTCCGGCGAGATCATATTCGGTTGCGATCGTACTGCCGACGACCTGTTCGGGCGGGATCCCGTAGAGCTGGTCCGTGACCGGGCGCATAAACTCGACGCCACCGCCGGAGACGATATAGGTTCGGAAGCCGTTGGCGCGTAGATGGTCCAGCAGTTCGCGCATCGGCAGGTAGGTCATCTCGGTATAGGGCTTGCCGGTCTTGGGATGTTTTGAAGATGCGAACCAGTCTGTGGCGATCTTGGTGAATTCGTCGGTGGTCATTCCGGCATGCGTCGCCATCATCAGTTCCACCATGCCTTTCTCGCCGCCCTTGGCAATGCCTTTCAGATCGCCATCCAGAACGCTCTTGAAGGGCTCTCTGGTCTTCCACTCGGGATGCCGGGGTGCCAGCGCCTTGACGCGATCGAGCACAAAACCGAGCTGGACGTAGTAGGGCTGCTCGGACCAGAGGGTGCCGTCATTGTCGAAGACGGCGATGCGGTCCACGGGTGCAACATAGCCCTCACCACCCTCCGTGACGGTCGCCTTGACGAAATCCATGATGCGGGTCTTGGCGGGCGTATCATTCCACGAGGGCAGCGGCTCCTGCGCGAGGACCGGGTTCAACGCCGCCGCGATCAGAAGGATGAGAGCGACGGCTAGGGAGGCAAGGCAGGCATCAATGGCCTGAGTGGATCGTCTCATGGACATCCTCCGTTGGCGCTGAAACGCGTTTGATGCAGCGGAAGCCGAGATGGCTTGTCGATGTATCCTCCGGCTCGGCGTGGCGGGCGGCCGGGCGATAGCGGCGGCAGTAATTCGGTGCACAAAGATGCGAGCCGCCCTTCAGCACACGGCGCGGAATGCGGATGCTGGGTTGGCGGGGATCGTAACTCGCTTCCACGCCGCCGCCGCGCGGATTGCTTGGAATGCAGCAGGTTTTTGCAGCGGGTTCAGGATGGCGGCCGGACCAATAGTCGGTGGTCCATTCCCAGACATTGCCGATCATGTCGTAGAGGCCGTAGCCGTTCGGCGGAAAGTTGCGAACGGGCGAGGTCCGTTCATGGCCCTTCGGTTTTGTGGATGTCACGGGGAAGGCTCCCTGCCAGGTGTTGGCCATGGGGGTGCTGCCGGGCATCAACTCGTCGCCCCAAGCGAATTCGGTATCGTAGAGGCCGCCGCGAGCCGCAAGCTCCCATTCTGCCTCAGTCGGCAGGTCAAGGCCGGCCCAGTCGGCATAGGCCTTGGCATCGCACCAGGCGACATGAACGACGGGGTGGTCGAGCTTGCCGCGCAGGTCGCTCAGACCACCGAGCGGCCGGCGCCAGCTCGCACCGAACTTGAAGGTCCACCACTGGCTGATATCAGACCCGCTGACCGTCTTTGGCTGAACGAAGACAAGGGATCCGGCGCGGAGCATCTCTGGCTTGGCGCCAGGATAATCCTTTGCCTCAGGCGCCTTTTCGGCAAAGGTCACGTAGCCCGTCGCCTTGACGAATTCCATGAACCTCCGGTTCGTGACTGGAATCTCGTCGATCCAGAAGCCATCGACCTTGACGGGATGGGCTGGAGCCTCTTCCGGATAATGATTGTTGGAGCCCATCGTGAAGGTCCGGCCAGCAATCCAGACCATGCCTTCGGGAGCGATGCCTGTGGCCCGTCCATCGCCGAATGCCAATGACATTGTCACCTCCGAAATGTGAGTTGGGAGCTTCGCGCGTCTGTGGAAGGGACGGAAGTACGTTACTGTAAACGCGCCGGCGCGCGGCGTTAACGGTGGGCGTAAATTTACCGTAACGTATTTGTTTGCCGGCGCGCGCCTGTGTCTTCTTGTGCTTCGTGGTATCGGAGGGATGTGATGGGGCGCGTCGAGTCCGCGTTTTGCCTGCTCGCGCTTTGCGGGATCTTCGGCATGACCAATGCCATCAGGCACGCGATCCTCCATCGACCGGGGTTGAGCGGCGGCAGAGCAGATCGTTTTTTCTCGTCGATGACAGCGCCTCGCCGGGTAACGGCTTTTACAATTGCTGCCCTGTCGATCTTTGTCCCGACTTGTGCCGCAAAAAGCTTGCGTTCCAAGAGATCGATCTGCTGCCTGAGGGCGGGAGAACCTTCCCTCGCCAGCCAGTCGGCGATGGTTCGGTATCCGAGTTCCGAGGCCCAGGCCTGAAGGGCCGCATAGACCGCGGTTTCGTTGCCGGCCTTGATGGTCTGCTTCATCCGATGAAACCGGTAAGAACGGGAATTGTGCCGGAGATTCCGGCGTTTCGAGCGCCACGCCGCGAAGCGGGGGGCGAGCCAGCGGACAATGAGGACAGCCGCGGTCAATACGACGGCGATTGCGGCAATGAGCCAGATGCGGGGCGAGCGAAACGAGGAATTCTCTTCCTGCGAAAGGCGAGGGGCGATCGCCTGTCTGGCCGTTGCAGTGCCGACCGTGACTTTCACATCAGGAAGTGTCGCGGTTTTCCGGGTTTTGCTGTCGACATCGAACCATGGGTAGGAAACCGCGGGTATGTCGAATGTTCCGGCAGCGGCGGTAGTGTAAACGATGGTTTCGGTGTGCCGACCGGCCGTCTCCCTGTTGATCTCTATGCCGTCTTCGATTCTCGGCGGCTTCATATATTGCTGCAGGCCGGATGCGCTGCCGAGTTCCGCCGGCGGGATCATCATCGCCTGCGTGTCCAGGGCCGTGATCGTGATGGTGCGCAAAAGCGCATCGCCGGCCTTCAGTTTGGCGGGATCGCGATCGAAGGATTGTTCGATCGTCAGACCATGGGTCGCAAATACCGGCTCTTCCGGCAGGGCGTTGCCGCCGACCGTGAAGGAGATGCCGGGCATGATGACGGTCGCCTTGGTCGGCTTTCCATCCACCGCATAACCGAGTTCGATCGGGACATCCGGCAGTGTATAGGGGCCGGCCGCTTCCGGCACGACCGCGTAGCTGCGACGGATGCCGGAATATTGCACGCCGTCGATGGTCTGGGTGAGGTTGAAACTGCGTTCTTCCGGCAGGGTCACCATGGCATTCGGGACGGAGAAAAGGGGAAATTGCGGCGGCGAGGTGAAGAAGTCAGGTACGAACACATCGACCGTCAGGCGCACCTGCTGCCCAGGCACGATCTCGTCATCGCCTTCGATCGCCGCCCGCGCAAACGGCTCTGCGGCGAGCGCGCTCCCCGATATCAACAGCCAAAACAACAGGGCAAAGCGCATCATGGTTTGCTCCCCTGTGCTTCGAGTGCGAACTTGCGCGCCATCAGGTCGGCCGGGCTCACTTGGATGTTTTTCATCCACATTTCCGAGGTTTGCTCGGCGATGCTGACCTGCCCCTCCTTGCCCTGCTTGCCCTTGTCGTCGAATTGAACGCTATCAGGTTTCTGGTTGGGCTCCTGTTGCTGTTCCTGTTCCTTGTCCTGCTGCTCTTTCAGCAGCCTTTCAGCGATGATGAGATCTGCCTGAGCATCCGGCCAGTCGCTCCGCTTTTCGAGCGCCTTCTGATAGGCCGCGACGGCGCCTTCGAACTTGCCGAGATGCAGGAGGGTGTTGCCTTGATTGTACCAGCTCTCGGCCGTATCGACGGCGGCGAAGGTGTCGAGTGCATCCTGAAAATGGCCAGCCCGGTAATGCGCGACGCCTTTCCACATGGGATCCCGGAAATGGCCGGCAGCTCTCTCGAAATCGTTCTGTTCGAAAGCCAGTCGCCCCCGCTGGTCCGGCGTCAGCCACAGATCCATGAAGTCAGCCGCCTCCGCCGGGGACGGCGTCAGCAATCGGATAGCGAGGAACAGAGCGCCGACCCTGACTACCCAGCCGCGCCGGAAGGAGAAAGCGAGCAGCAAGGCAACCGGAGCAATCAGCCACCAGCCGGCATCCCGCCAGCGATTGCCCTCGGAAGCCTGTGCATCGGAAAAATTCGTGCCGATGCGCTGGATGATCCAGCGCACGTCGGTATCGTCATCCGTGATCGTCGCGACATCTGCGCCCGTGGCCGATTGTACCTGTTTCAGGGCCTCGACATCGAGCTTGGGCAGGAGGCGCCCGCCGCCGGCACCGCTCAGAAAGCTGCCGTCGGCCGTCTTGACCGGCCCACCCTCGGCGGTGCCGATGCCGAGAACGACGATACCATTGGCGTTTGCAGCCTTCAGCGCATCCAGCGCAGCCGGCTCGATCCCATCGGTCAGAAACAGGATCGTGCCGGCCATGCCCTCGGTCTTGAAAAGGTTGTTCGACAGCGCAAGCGCAGCTGACGTGTCCTTGCCGGGCTTGGGCATGATCCGTGTCGCCAGGGCATCCGAGTAGCTCTCGATCAAGGAGGCATCTTCCGTCAGCGGTACGACGAGGTGGGCGCTGCCGGCATAGGCGACGATTGCAGTTTTTGCTCCCGGTCGCGCAGCAAGAATATCCCGGATCTTGAGCTTTGCGCGTTCGATGCGGCTGGGGCTGATATCGATCGCGTCCATGGTCGGCGAAAGATCGACGGCGATGATGAGAGGCGCGGTATCCTCGACAAAGGGCGGGGCCTCGCGCTGCCATGTCGGGCCTGCGGCGGCAATCGTGCCCAAAGCCATCAGGCCGGCGAGCAGCCATGACGGATTGATCCGTCCCTGGCCGGCAGGCTCGACGATCAGCTTGTCGAGCAGATGCGGCGCGATCATGCCCTTCCAGCGGTTGCGAATATCGTCTGAGCGGGCTGCCAGCCAGAGGATGAGGGGTGGAACAAGCAGGGCCACCAGCCACCATGGCCGCAGGAAATGCAGATCCGTGATCATGCCGCTGCCCTCCTGCGGATCAGGCCGTACAAGCCTGCAAAGAGGTGATAAAGGGCGAGAATGACGATTGCGGCGCCAAGCGGCCAATGGAACAGTTCGACACGCGGGCGCCAGGACAGTATCTTCTGATCTTCCGGCGTGATCTGATCCAGAATGTCGTATATCGTTGCGAGCTGGCTCTGGTCGCTACCGAAGAAATAACGGCCACCGGTATCTGCGGCAATCTTCTGCAATGTGGCGATGTCCAGCTTCTCCTCGCCGGTGGCGGCGGGATCACCTATGCCGATTGCATGAATGGTGATGCTATTCTTTCCGGCGATCTCGGCCGCCTTCAGCGGCGGCATCTTGCTCGCCGTATCATTACCATCGGTCAGCAGGATCAGTACTTTTTCGGGAACGGTGGTCTTTTCGAACATTCTGAGCGCGAGGCCGATCGAATCCCCGAGCGATGTGCGCGGGCCGGCGATGCCCGGCAGCAATCCGTTGATCATCATCCGCACGAGGTCATGATCCATGGTGAAGGGCGCAAGCGGGTAGGGCGCATCGCCGAAGGCGATCAGGCCCAACCGGTCGTTGGGCCGTTTCGTGACGAAATCGGCGACCACTGACCGTACCGCGTCGACGCGCGCTCCCAGACTGCCGTCGGGTATCGGGAAATCACGCGTCTCCATCGATTGTGACAGGTCGAGCGCCAGCAGGATATCGCGCTGCGGCTCTACCTTTTCGAGCGGCGGCTCGACGAATTGCGGCCGGGCGAGCGCCAGCACGACAAGACACCATGCGAGATCCTCGGCGATCATCTGCAGCCAGGCTCGTTTGGGGACGACGGAACCCTCGGTCGGCTGAACGCCGGCGGCGCGTGTTACCTGATCGAAAAACGGCAGGCGGATTGATGCCGATGTTTCCCGATGCGGCGGCAGCAGCCACCAGACCAGAAGCGGAAGCGGAAGCAGCAGAAGCAGCCATGGATGCTCAAGCTGATACATGGTGCCTCCTGATCCACCGTCTCGAATCGAGCATGAGCTCATTGGCACTATCAGGAGGAAGGGCGGCGATGGCAGCTCCGTCGTGATATTCGAGATCATCGAGCAGGCGCGTCAGCGCATCGTCTGTTCCCCGGCTGTCCATGCGTTTTAGCCACGCCCGGCCGGTGAGCGCGGCAACATCGCTTCTGGGCCATGCCGCGAGCGCCGTGCGCTTCAACAGTTCCGACAATTCGTGGACACCCTTTTCTCGGCGTTCCGGATTGCGGATGTCGGCTTCGATGCCATCCAGTAACCGCAGGGCCTCCCGCCGATAGGCATTGCGACGATATCGCCTGAGCCAGACAAGGAAAACCGCCAAAACTGCAATGGCGAGCAGGGCGGCAAGCGCTGCCCAGCCCCAGGTCTGAGGCAGCCAGGAGACCGGCGGCGGAACCGCGATGTCGTGCAAAGAGCGGAGCGCCGTTTCGGTCATCGGATCGAGTTGGATTTTCGGCTCCATCAGCGCCTCCGCTGCCGCCAGGCGGATTGCTCGAGCAGGCGGCGAAGCTGTGGGGCTGTCTCCTCTGCGGTGGAGACGGGCAGCATCGGAAGGCCGAGTTCGCGCTGCCAGGCCATCAGTTCGCGGCCGCGATTGCGGGCGAACGTGTCGATGGATTTGCGCACTCCGGCCTGGCTGAGCGACAGTTCCGCTTGCAACCCGCCGCCGCTGATAACGATATCGGCGGATTTGGAAAGCTCCAGAAGGAAGGGGTCGTAGATCAGCAGGCAGATCACGTCGTTGCGGGCCGCGAGCGAGAGCAGCACATCGCGCGTCGTCTCGCCGTGCCCGCCGAAATCGCTGATGACGACGATGAGATGATCGTGATGGGCGACGCCTGCAACGCGCTGCAGCACCTCATCCAGCGAGGCTGGAGAGGGCGCGCCCGCAAAGCCGGCGTTCAGCGCCGCGTTCTTGGCGGCAATCTTGTTGGCAAGCGCGATGACGGCATTGCGGCTGCGATGTGGCTTCACCTCCTCTATATCGCCATCGCCGAAGATGAAGCCGCCCACCCGGTCGCCCGATCCGAGAATGCGCCAGGCACAGAGCATGGCGGCCTCAGCGGCGGTGACGGATTTCATGGCGCGGCGGCTGCCGAAGAACATGTTGATCCGCTGATCAACGACGAGGATTGCCGGCCGCTCCTTTTCCTCCCCATAGATACGCACCACCGGCTTGCTGGTCCGGGCCGTCACGCGCCAGTCGATCGAGCGGATATCGTCGCCCGGCAGGTAGTCGCGCAATTCCTCGAAGATCAGGCCGCGGCCGCGCAGCGCCGATTGCATGCGGCCGGCGAGCTGCTGGTGGCTTCTCGCCTTCTGGACGAAAGTCAGGTTGCGGGCGCGGCCTTCGAGAGCGACGAGCTGTTCCGTCGTGACATAGACGCCATCGCTGCTCAGGGCCGCGGTGCTCATGAGACCGCAACCAGTTCGGTGATGCGGTCGATGACCTGATCGGCGCTTGTATTGGCCGCATGCGCCTCGTAGGACAGGATGAGCCGATGGCGGAAAACATCGTTGACGATGGCCTTCACATCATCAGGCGTGACGTAGTCGCGGCCTTTCAGCCATGCATAAGCGCGTGAGACCTTGTCGAGGCCGATGACGCCGCGCGGGCTGACGCCGACCTGCAGCAGCTTGGCCAAATCCTTGTCGTAACGATCAGGGTAGCGGGTGGCGAAGACGAGGGCGACGATGTATTTCTCGACCGGTTCGGAAACCGTCACCACGCCGATTTCCTTGCGGGCATCGAAGACCGCCTGCGGGTTCAGGCGCTCGGTGGCCGGTGCGGAGCCTTCGTTATGGGCAGCGTTCTCTTCATCGCGGTTGAGCCGCATGATCGCAGCTTCCGATGTCTCATCGGGATAGGTGACCTCGACATGCATGAGAAAACGGTCGAGCTGGGCTTCGGGTAGCGGATAGGTACCCTCCTGTTCGATCGGGTTCTGCGTCGCCATGACCATGAAGAGTGCGGGCAGCGGATAGCTTTTGCCGCCAACGGTGACCTGCCGCTCTTCCATCGCCTCCAGCAGTGCCGATTGCACCTTCGCGGGCGCACGGTTGATTTCATCGGCGAGGATGAGATTGGCGAAGATCGGCCCCTGCTGGAACTTGAATTCGCCTTTGCCGCCTTCGGAGAAGTAGACTTCCGATCCCGTGATATCGGCAGGCAGCAGGTCCGGCGTGAACTGGACGCGCGAAAGCTCTGAATCGAGGTTCTTTGCCAGGCTCTTGATCGCTCGCGTCTTGGCAAGGCCTGGAAGGCCTTCGACCAGCAGATGGCCATTGGCGAGCAGCCCGAGCAGCAGCCGTTCGACCATCGTCTCCTGTCCGATGATCGATTGGCCGATACGCCTGCCGAGATCGAGGATATCGTCACGTGCTGTCATGTGCGCTCCGTGGGAGTTCGAATTGCAGGCGCGATAGAATTCGCCGCGCCTGCGATTTTTCGCCAGACGACGCTACTGGGCCTTACTCGGGCTCTGGTCGAGCGATCGCATCAGTGCCTCAACCATCTGGTCGACGCTGAAGCTTGCCGAACGTTGGCTTGGCGGGAATTCGCGGAAGGTCTGGAGGAATGGCGCAACACGCCAGACGCCGTACTGGATGAGATAGGCGTTCTTCGCCAGCCAGTCGTAATACTGGTCAGAGACGACATCGGCTCGCTCGTATGGATCCATCCTGAGATTGAACACCTTCGGCGCGCGCAGGCAGACGAAGGGATTGGCCCATACCACAAAGCCACCCGGCTCCCGCTGCTCACAGAAGACGATCTTCCAGTTGTTGTAGCGATAGGCGACGAGCTGCCCGTCGTCATTGAAGTAATAGAAGTCCTGACGGTTCGATTTCTCTTGCTGGTCCGTGAGATAGGGAAGCTGGTTATAGCCGTCGAGGTGGACCTTGAATTGGTTGCCACCGATCGTCGTGCCTTTCACCAGCTTGTCCTTGATGTCGGGATCGCCAGCGGCCGCAAGCAACGTCGGGAACCAGTCCAGGCCTGATATCATCTGGTTGGAAACCTCGCCGGCCTTGATATGCCCAGGCCAGCGCACCAGAGCCGGAACGCGGAAGGCGCCTTCCCAGTTGGTATCCTTCTCGCTGCGGAACGACGTCGTAGCGGAATCCGGCCAGGACCACTGGTTCGGTCCGTTGTCGGTCGTGTAGACCACGATGGTATTGTTGGTGATGCCAAGGTCATCAAGGGCTTTCAGGAGCTTGCCGACGTCGCCGTCATGCTCGATCATGCCGTCGGCATATTCGTTGCCGGGCATGCCGCTCTGGCCCTGCATCGAGGCCCGCACATGCGTGAAGGCATGCATGCGGGTGGTGTTCATCCAGGTGAAGAAGGGTTTGCCCGCCTTGACCTGCCGGTCCATGAAATCGATCGCGGCGGCTGTGGTTTCATCGTCGATAGTCTCCATGCGTTTCGTATTGAGCGCACCGGTATCTTCGATCTTTCCGTCTGCCGTGGCCTTCAGGACGCCGCGCGGCGAATTGGTGCGGACGAATTCGGCATCGTCCTTCGGATAATAGGGACGTTCCGGTTCTTCTTCGGCATTCAGGTGATAGAGGTTGCCGAAGAACTCATCGAAACCGTGTTTCGTCGGCAGGAATTCGTCGCGGTCACCAAGATGGTTCTTGCCGAACTGACCCGTCGAATAACCGAGCGGTTTGAGGGCCTGGGCGATGGTGATGTCACGCGACTGCAGGCCAACCGTTGCGCCGGGAATACCGACCTTGCATAGACCAGTGCGCAGGCAGACCTGGCCGGTTATGAAGGTGGAGCGGCCCGCTGTGCAGCTGTTCTCGGCATAATAATCCGTGAACATCAGGCCTTCCTTGGCGATGCGATCGATGTTGGGCGTGCGGTAGCCCATGACGCCGAAGGAATAGGCGCTGATATTCGTCTGGCCGACGTCATCACCGAAGATGACGAGGATATTCGGCTTGTCAGGCGTCGCAGGAGCCGCCTCCTGGGCATAGGTCGTCGAAATGAAGGGTGCAGCCACGAGGCTCATCGCGACTGCTGCCGTTGCCGAAAGAAGTCTCCCGGAGAGTGTCGTGGCCATCACGTCCTCCCCATCACAAGGTCGTTCAACATTACGCTCTCCCTGGTGTCAGGCAGGGCGGCCCTGCCGGAACTGGATCATCGCCATTCAACCGGGAGAGACTTCTACTTTGAGGGCGTTCGCGGAAGTACGTTACCGTAAATGCCGGTGTTGCTAGACGTAACCGCCCACGTAAATCGCGCTCGTTACTGCGTCAGCGGCTTCGATTGCGGATCGGCGCGAAGCGTGTCTTCGACTTCTACTGGTTTTGCGGCGGCTGGCAGAGGCTGTCCGACGATCGTCAGCGGTGCTGCGACCGCCGTGCCGGCGACCTTGCCCACTGTCTGCACCGTGCCGCCTACGACGGCGGCAACGCCCTCGCCGAGGGTGATGTTGGAATCCGTCAGGGGTTGGCCAGTCATCAGCCGCTGGCCGATCAGCTGGACGATTTCAGGGCTTTCGGCAAATTTGCCGTGATTGAGCTTGTCACCGGTGTTGACCTTCGTCAGATCGATGGCCGTGATACCGGCCGCCTCCAGCCTGCTGCGATAAGGTTCCTTGGACGGGTCGATGGCGCCAAGCCGGGATACTTTGCCGGTGATGAAGCTCGAGACTGCCAGAGCCCGATCATCCTGCGAGACGAAGATCGTGAATTTCGGACGGGGCGTGCCCATTTCCCCGAACTGCTTGGCGAAGACCTGTATGTCGATATCGGGTGAGGCCAGAATGACGTCGCGGATCTTAGGATTCACATGCC
Source organism: Rhizobium viscosum (assembly GCF_014873945.1). NCBI lineage: Bacteria > Pseudomonadati > Pseudomonadota > Alphaproteobacteria > Hyphomicrobiales > Rhizobiaceae > Rhizobium > Rhizobium viscosum. The sequence goes on from NZ_JADBEC010000001.1 coordinate 2,801,921, forward strand.
CGTCACGGATGCCCATCTGGCGTAAAGATTCCATGGCGAGCCAGGTTCCCATGGAATGGGCAAGGATGGTAATATCCTTGACGCTCGGATCCTGGGCGAGGATTCGCAGCGCCTGTTCGAGTGCCGTGCGCGAATAGTTCGTGCTTTCCTTGTCGTATTCATAGGCCGTCAGCTTTGCACGCGAAGGCCAGGTGAAAAGGACCGGCGTCGCCTTCATGCCGCTGTCGTGGACGATCTGGGCGAGGCGGAAGACGGAATCCTCATAGGTATTGTTGAAGCCGTGTATGAAAACGAGTGCGTGGCCGTCAACGAGATGCTGTTGGAACCAGGCGCGTCCTTCTGCCCGCGTCTCGAGCTGCTCGACCCGCGTGACGGCGAAATCGGTGGCCGGGTTGGGCGGCAGTTTTTCGGGCCATTGTACGGTGCCGGCCGCACGCTTCGGCGGAATGGAAATTGCGATATCCGTCAGGTAGGGCTTCGGACTGCGCTCCCCATTGAACAGCGTCGCGGGATTTGCTGAAGGCTGACGGGTAGTCGCCACCAGCATCTCGACCTGCGATGTTTTCGGAGTATTGGCCGTGAGGGCCACAGGGGTCATCACCCCGGTCGGATGGCCGCAGCCTGCCAGCACGGAAAGTGCGGCGAGGAGAATGCGTCGCAGCATGATCACTTCCTGGTTCAACAGTCCGGCACTTTAGGCCGCGCCACATCGCGGATGGAAGTAAGTTACCGTAAATGCGGGTGTTAATACGAGTCTTTGTAGCAGCCTCGACAGCGACGAGGTGAAGGGTCGCGAACTCAACGGGAAGCCTGCGCCTCGCCCACGATGACTGTGCCTCCCTGCGCCGGGGGGGCTGCTTTTTCCTGCGAGAGCAAGGTCTGCTGCTGCACCTCGCTATCGGAGGCGCTGCGCCAGAATTGCCAGCCTTCGCCCTGTATAAGACCGCTGTCGGCGAGATCCTTCCAGTGGCTGAAAGTGCCAGTGTCCGTATAGACGAAATTGCGGGCGTCTTCGGGCGAGGAATACATAGTGTATTCGGCGGTATGCTCCGAGCGGTTGGCGGGATCGGCGACTTTGTTGAGGAAGCTCGACAGAAACTTGAAGTGCAGGAGGGCACTGGTAATACCAACGGCGCCGCGCATTTCACCAAGGTTCAAGGCGAGCGGCCAGACCTGGTGCGAGGATTTGAGATAGAGGCGCTCGCCGGATACGTAGATCAGCGGGATCTTGTTGAGCGCGGGGCCATCCCAGATGCGGCCGCGAAAATAGACGCGACCTCGCACGCCGCCCTTGATCCAGATGGTGCGGCTGTTCCTGTCGAAATGCGATTCATAGCCCGAACGGTCGAAGAGGCTGCAGACCTCAAGCGGGTTGCGGCCGGGCTCGCAGATGTTTTCGCTGACGGGATTGCGGCTGTACATGTCGATCATGACCGAGCGCAGCGAGCGGGCACCGACGGATTCCATGTAGGCGGTCAACTGGCTGATCGAACGCGTATCGCAATGCGGATAGACGAGAAACTCATCCGCATCGACATAGAGAACCCATTTCTCCTGGCAAAGACGGTTCATGACGGCGTTGATCCAGTCATTGCCGAAGCGTGCAGCCTTGTAGGAACCGGTAGCTGACAGCAGTGAAACATCCTCCATGCCGGAGAGGAGCTCGGCCGTGCCGTCGCCTGAGCCGTTGTCGATGCAGATGAAATGCTCGACACCGAGATCGCGATAATATTGCAGGAAGAACTCCATTCGGTGTCCTTCGTCGCGGATTACGCAGATCAGCACGTGGCGTGCCTGCTTCAGGCTGTCGCGAAGGCCGGCATAGCCGACCTGGCCGGCCTTCAGCGAACGGCGCAGACGGGCCTTGGCGTAGTGCGAGATGCTGGTCGTCAAAGCACTCATTTCTGCTCCTGAACACTCGCGCCGGCTTTAATGACCAGCTCTGCCTGCAGGGATCGGGCTGACTTTTCGTCAGACGACATAGTCGCCGGCGAGCAGGGTCTGGACACGCGGATTGGGCATCTCATTCTGAAGTGCATGTCTCACGCGCTCGCGCATCGAACGATATTTGTAGACCACCTTGCGATCGAAGCTGATGCCCCGGTAGAGCGCGTTGTAGGCTGGGTGTGTCTTGCGCAGATCGATATAGACTTGGCTTTCGGTATCGCTCCACGGGAAAAACGTGCCGTGCCAGGGTTTGGGGTGCGCCATGTAGTGAACGATGGCGAGCGAGGACATGTCCACCAGATGCAGGAACTGCTTGGGGAAATTCCAGCGGTTCGACACCAGGATGAGCGAGGAGCCGCAAACATAGTTCAACGCCCCCTGATCATGCTTGCCGTCACATGCTTCCGGGTTCGTGGCAAAGAGTTGCAGCGCTTCCGGCCCGATCCAGCCATCGCGGTGGAATTTCAGAACGCCCGCGTTGAAGTAATTGCTGTCCTTGCCGTTCTGCAGCAGGCCGTTGATGGACGTGTAGTCGCGGGCTGCGAAGAACTTTCCAGGGGGCGCGAACGCATTTTCGAGATCGGCAAGGCTGCTGACGATCTGCGTGTCGCCATCCAAATAGATGATCTGGGTATAATTGTCCGGCAGGATCTGGGCGAGTACGAGCTTGGCCATGGTGCTGACGCTGATACGGCCCATGAAATGCGAACCATCGAGCTTGCCGAGGGATTGGTGCAGTGCTTCTGTCGCATCCATCAGCTTGACACCGCTCAACGCCAGCAGGCTCTTCAGCTCCTCAAAATTGTCCAGATGTTCAGACATAAGGACACAGACATCCGTCTCAGGATTTGCAAATTTTCGGGCCTGCAGCGCCGAAAGAATAGTCGGAAAGGAATATTCGACATCCGTAACGTAGGCCACGCACTGATTACTCATGGTACAATCCTTCTCGTCGTTCTTTGTCGGCAAGTGTCTTTATTGAGTTTGTAAAAAACTTCTCTTTGTCGAGTTGCTGTCCTGTACTTGTCACAAGCGGGTAGTTTCTTATCCGAGCGGGAGCCAATCGTGCCTTGTCGGCGTTTTGAACGCGGCGGATTGTGAGAAAATTAACCATTGCTATCGCTCCACTACCAAAAGCCAAGTGTTGTGGATTTAGCTCTGTAATGTGAAGGTCGGCACGGGGCGCATGTGGGACGATGGAAAGGAATAAGGCATCGCAATGCTGAACGGCACGATCATTGTGATACTGATTTCGCTCGCAGCCGGAGCGGCCATTCGCGCCTGGGCCTTCGCTATCTTTGCGATCGTCGTGGCCCTCGGTTTCGGCATCGTAGCTCATCAAAGCGCCTCGCTGCTTGGAGCCGCGCTTTACGGTCTCGCTATCCTCGTGTTGATGCAGGTCTGCTATGTGACGGCTGTCTTTGTGGCCGGGCTTTGGCGCCGCAGCCGCAAGCCGTCCCAGGAGAGTGCGATTGTCGACCCGGCGCCCGTGCCGAGCAAGCAGCGGCAGGGCTGACATCACCGACATGTTTTCTGCCCCGCACATCATCGTGATGGAAATACCGGCGTACTCATCAGAGATGCCGGCGTCCTCTGCAGACGGGTCATGCGGTTCTGCTGCGCGTAGGGGGCGGTCAGGCAACCGCTTGCAAGCCCGGCCGTGATGCTGAAAAGCAGGCCGAGGTCGGTGCTGCTCCCGGAAATGGTCGCCGAGGCAATCTGCGCGACGGAGGCGAAAACGGCAGCCATCCCAATCGCCCGGTTTTCACGGCTCGCCAGCTTGCTGCGAGCAGCAGCCCTCAGCAGGCTGTAAAGGAAGAGCACGAATAGAACCGTCCCGGTGAGGCCGACGTTCGACAGAAGTGCGGCGGCGAAGCTCGATGCGCGAACGGTGCCGAGGCCTGCCCCGAAAGTGGCCGTCTCCACAAAGGAGATCAGCGCCAATGTGTTCCAGGCGGTGCGTTCCTCGCCGGATTGCGATTCGAGCTTGTTGGCCAAGGTGATGTTCGCCAAATCACTGACGGCGTTCCATGCGCTCGGGATCAGGGCTACAGCCATGATCACGCAGGGCACCATGAGCAGAGTGATCAAAAGGAAGGTCGCATAAGGACGTGTGGCCTGGCCGCTCAAAAGCCGCTTGAGGCTAAACAGGATCGCAACACCGATCATGAAAAGGCCGGCGACATAGGCAGTCGTCGAGGTGCAAAGGATCAGCGTTAGGCCGATCGATACCGTTGCAAAACCGGTAAAGCGGCTCGGGAAGCGCTCAAGCCAGAGGATGAGGGTGAAGCTGAAAAACACCAGAGCCGCCGCCCCATAGGCACTTGCCTCCGGGAAGGAACCGACGATGCGCTTGAAGCCGCCGATGACCTCAGCTGTGTGCATCGTATAGTTGGCGTTGCGCATGAAATCGAGCAGGTCCGGCTGACTTATCGTGAACGTCGCAATATCGAGCAGGGCAAAACCCAGGCAGACGAGCGCCGTGACGATGAGCTGGCGGGCGATGAAGCGCCCGTGCCCGAGCCGGGCAAAGCCGCAGACAACGGCGAAGCAGATGAGGTCGCCGAGCAGGTAGACGGACTGTGTGAGATTGGAGGACCCCGGCGCCAGCGGCGATGCCATGATCGACATCAAGCCGGAACTGCTGCGTGCGGATGAATAAACCAGTGTCGCGCCGGCGAAAATCCGGGGCAGGAAGAAGGCCGATACGGCGGAAAACAGAACATAGGCCGCAAACCAGAAGCCGGGGCCGGGATAGGCCAGGCTCGTCAGGGCTGCCTGCTTCTGGCGCGGACGCAGCAGCACGCCGATCGTGACGAAGAGCAGCAGCAGATGGCTCGGTTGAATGCTGCTGCCGCCGAGCGCGGGAAGCTGGAAGGCTGCGGCTGCACCGAGCAGCGTTGAGATGCAGAGCGCCGTGATCGCAAAGCGGGATCCATAGTAGACGAGCGCCAGGCCGAGCAGGAAGACGAGGAAGCCGATCGGTTCGATGCTCATGCGGCAACCTCCGGTGAATGTCCAAGGTCCGCTGCCGCCTTACCATACAGACCATGCGCGCTGCACGACGAAAGACCAAATCCGGGCATGAACTCAATTCTCACGCTAACAGGCATATTCCTATTATGATCTCCTAATTCGATCCCGTTTGCGATACCCAATTCGGAGGAGGCGCGTCGCCTCGGGCTACGTTGGGAACAAGGGCGGCAGCCGGCTGTTGGGCCTGCCGGGTCTGCGGGGCAGCTGATGAGGTATCGACAGCTGCCTCGACGCCGATTTCGATGATGTCATGCGGCAACAGGGCCGTGTTTTCATCAGCCACGATATTGCTGTAGCTGCCGTCCTCGTTGCGGCGAACGATCTTGAAGTTCTTTTTCGCCTTGCCGAGGAGCGTCGATTCCGCACCCATGCGGGCGAGTTCGGCGCTGTATCCGGCCTGATCGCCGAGGAGTTGCGCCACCTGCATGTCGATGCCCGCCTTGTTGATGGCGAGGCTGAGCGTGTTCAACTCCTGCTGGTTTTCGGCATTGCGCTTATTGATGACGTCAGCCTTTTCGCGCTGGCTCTCATTCAGGCCCTGACGGGATTTGGTGAGTGCGATCTCCAGATCCAGCAGTTCGCTCTGGGTTTCTGCCAAGCTTCGATCGACGGAAAATTGGCGGGTATTGCTGGTCAAGCCCTTGCTGACGAGGCTGTTGACGTTGTTCAGCTCCTGCTGCGCGAGATCGATCTGCCGCTTCTGGGAGACGATCTTGGCCTCGAGAGACTGGATTTCCTGCGTGTAGAGACGGCTCAGGTCATCAGCCGCCTCGACCTTACTGTTGGTCTCGACACCCCGCAGGCGCATCAGGTTCAGTTCTTCGGCCTTGAGCTTGTCGATATCGGGCACGCCGGCGATCTCCGAGGGAATGTCGAAATCGGGCTGACCGGCGATCTCGGCGCGCAGGCGTGCGGCACGCATCAGGAGATCGCGGCGGTTCAGGACGGCTGTGCGATAGTCACCAGCCGCCTGAATGCGGTCTCGGTCGTAGTAGCTGCTGTCATCACGCGCCCGCATGTAACCGCCTGCAATGCTGACGGCTTTCACGACGGTCATATTGGCCTCGAACGGATAGCGTCCCGGCCGCTCTATGCTGCCGTTGACGAAGATCGGTGCGTGCTGGTCAATTTCGACGGCGATGAAGGGCCTCCCGGGAAGATCGGCTTTTTCTGCCAATGCGTCCGAAATGGTATCCGACAACTGCTCGGTCGTCTGGCCGAAGGCCCTGATCTGTCCAGCGATCGGGATTGACAGATTGCCCGCATCATCGACGCTGTAGGTTCCGTCGAGAGCTTCCCAGCTCGCATATTTGGAATCGGTGGAACGCCATTCCACGACCCGCAGCTTTATCTTGTCTTCGGGGACGAGCGTGTAGTTGTCGGCGTGGGCAGCACTCCATCCCATCGCGCAGGTAAAGACGGCGGCCAGGCCAACGAATGGAAGACGATCAAGGAACGACATGGGCCACATGGCGTCTGTTACCTCCGTTTTGCCGCGATGGATGGCGAAGGCATCTCGCGATTTGAGGACTGGCTGAGTTCGAGGATGCGCATGGGAGATGCACGTCCCATCAGCAGATCGGACAAAGCCAGGAAATTGCCGTTCAGCCGGCCACGACGGTCGACCGCGCGATCATTGAGCAGGGTGCCCCGGGCGTTCGCCAGGATATTGCGGCCGATCTGCGCCAGCGCACGGTTCAACGACATGGTGCCCTTGCGCACCAGATGCATGGGATTTGCGACTTGCGAATAGCCGAGCCTCTTGCCGGGCTGGCGTCCGGACTTGACGCCGAGATGGACGCCACAGGCGCCCGAAATACGCACCGATCGTCCGTAGCGGGCGATGGACCGGCTGAAATCGACATCTTCGAGCCAGCCATAGAGTGGCAACTCCTCGTCGAAGGCGAGCCCGTGGCCGACAATTGGCGCCAACCGAACGGCCATATTGCATCCATAGGCGTTATAGACCTCGGTCACCTTCTCACCTCTTTCGCCTGCGGTCTTGATAACGTGCACGGCTTCGGACTGGGTCAGCCCTCTGCCGAGAATGCCATCGGCGAGGACGTCTCCGGTGGCGATGACCACATCCGGATTGTCGGCGAAAACGGCTGCCATGCGCGGAATGAAGCCGGGCGCGGGAATGAAGTCGTCGTCGAGGAAGATCAGCACGTCCATGTCCGTGCTTGCAGCTTCAATGATCCGGTTGCGCTGGCAGGTCAGGCCGCGGGGGCCGACCTTCAATTCCACGCCCTTTCGGTCGGCGAGCCCGGCAGCGTCATCCAGGTTGGGGACGCAGATGATGATGCGCTCCGGGTGAGGCTCAAGGCTGTCGATATAGGTTACCGTCTCCAGAAGCGTCGCCGGCCGGCCCGCCGAGGCAATGCCGACGGCGATCTTCAGCGTGGGTGCTTGTAGCGTCGGAGCCATCATGTCTGAACACTCGCTGGCGTGTTATTGATGATAGCGCCGAGGATTTCTGCGCCGACATTGCGCATGCTGTCGATGACACGAACGGTCTCGTCAATCGAAGTGCGGCCGTAAGAGGTTACGACGAGAACGCCGTCCAATTCCGGTGCGATCGCGTTGGCGTCCGGCGACGAGGTGAAGGCGGAGATATCGACGAATATGGCGTCGAATTCCTTCTTCAGGTCGGCGAAGTTCAGCTGGGTGCGGCGCGAGCTCAGGCGGATGGCGGGCGTCACGGCGCGGACCTTGCCAAGAGGCAGGAACTTAAGCGTCGGGGTCAGTGACAGGGTGGCGGTGCGGATCGCCTCGATATTGTCGAGCACGTCGATCAGGCCGGCTGAACTGTTCGGCGCAATGGACTTGCTCAAGGAGGATTTTGTCGCCGCGGCATCGATCAACAGGGTGCGTGCGCCTGATATCGCCGAGAGAACGGCAAGCTCGCACGCGATGGTGGATGCTCCTCCGCCGGGGTTAACGGCCACGATGCCGATCACCACGCGCCGTCTGCGACGGAAGCCGGTGACAGTCGCACCAAGTTCGGCCATTCCGGGGATCATCGGATAGGTGACGGTGCCGCTATCGTTGGCAGTAGACAGCGCCGCTGCGCGGGCAGTCCTCTTTGCGCGTCCGAGAGGTGTGACGAAAGACAGGCCGGCCGCCTGCGAGAGCTGGTTGGTGCGCATGATGCGCCGGTCGCTGACATGGCGGATCATGGCAAGGCCGAGGCCCGAGCCGGCGCCGACGACCAGCGCGAAGGCGAGGATCAGCGAATTGTTCGGCTGCGCCTTGGAGAGCGGTGAGGTGGCCTGTGAAACGATGGTGGCGTCGGAGACAGGATAGGAAATGCGCTGCTTGGCCTCGGTGTACTGCGTAAGGGTGTTTTCGAAGAGGGTGCGGCGGGCGTCGGTCGCGCTCTGCAACTCAGCAAGCTTGAACTGGTCGCGCGGATTCGCCTTGAAGGTGGCAAGCGCACTTGCGGCATCGGCAAGCCCGCGCTGCTGCTCATTGACGAACTGTTCCAGCCATTCGCTGTATTGCTGGGCCGCAGCAGCCTTCATCTGAACATTCTTGCGTATGTATTGCTGGGCAACCGCATCGGCGATCTCAACCGCCCTCTGCGGGTTGGATGCGGATGCGGATATTTCGAGGATCGTCGACTGGCCAATGCGGCGCATCGCGACAATATTGCGCAGCCGTGCGATCGCCCGGTCGGTCCGCGGCGCTTCCCGGTTCGCCGCAGCGGGCTGGGCATTGCCCGAGGTCGTATCAACCTGAGCCGTCTCCGGCTGGGCGGTGCTGACAGGGTTGCCGGTCAGCCAGTCCTTGACCTTGTCCTGCAGGGAAAGAGACTGATTGGCAAAGGCCGGATCGTTGGCGAGATTCAGCGCGCTGGCGGCGCCGCCAAGGACGTCGCTGGACTTCGCTATTTCAAGCTGTGCATCGATGAAGGCGTCTTCGGCGAACGCTCTTTGAGCGTCCGAGCCGTTCACCTGCGGGAAGACCATAAGCTGGGTACTCGCCACGTAGGTCGGTTTGGCGATGAAAAGATAGGCGGCGGCAAGTGCCAGGAAGATCAGGATGGTAGACACGATCCACGGCCAACGCATCCTGACGAAAAAGGACATGTCCCGCAGTGTGAGCGACGAACTACCGCTGGCGGTGGCCGGCAAAGATATCGGGGCGACGCTGCTGAAGACGTGATTTGAGTTCATAGTGTCCTGATCCAAAGGGCGAGAGTGTCTTCTTCGTTGGTATCCAGCAAGTGCGCATGGCCCTGGTCGGAGCCACGGCGTTCTTGGATTAGTAGCAGCCGCGTTGTGAGAACAGAGCGGGAACCGTCTTCGCGATGATGATGAAATCGCGCGTGAGCGACCAGTCGCGGACATACTGGACATCGAGCGCAACGCGATGTTCATAGCTGACATCATTGCGACCACTTGTCTGCCATTGTCCTGTCAGCCCCGGTCTTGCCGCCATATAGCTCGTGACATGCTCGCCGTAGCGGGCGAGTTCGTCGGCCGTCACCGGCCGCGGGCCTACAACGCTCATTTCGCCGCGCAAGATATTGATGAGCTGCGGGAGCTCATCGATGCTGGACTTCCTCAGGATCTCACCGACAGCGGTGATGCGCGGATCGTTCTTCAGCTTCCGCGTCGTTTCCCACTCGGCCCGCGCCGAGGGATTGGCGCGTAGCAACTCGGCGAGCTGGGCGGCGGCATCGGTCTTCATGGTGCGGAACTTGAGACAGCCGAAGGCGGCGCCCCCATATCCGATGCGCGTATGCGAATAGAAGACCGGCCCGGGATCGCTCAACTTTACGATGAGTGCTGCGATGAGCATTAGAGGCGACAGCAAGACCAGAGCAGCGGTTGCCAAGACGATATCAACCGCCCGCTTGGATGCCTTGCCGACCACATGAGGCCGCGATACTCTACGAGGATTCTTATTCGGCCCGGACTGGTCAACGTTCGGCCAGGATTCACGAACTTCAATACTCTGTGCTTCCCAAGTCATCGACCGACTCCAAAAGTTTAGAACCTCATGAAGTTTGGTGCAGCGCAATGTGCTTGTCTGTGACCGCGGTCATAATGATTAGCAAATTCTTTATGCTAATACTGTAATGCTACGGAGTTCTCTACGAATTCGGCGGCAGGGGATTTCTACACCCTAATTTATTCGAAAATTTAACTTATATGACGGCTTGCGCGCACGGCTTGAATAGATGAAGCCGGGCGTTGTAGCTATTTTCTGAACAATTTTAATCCCGATAGCCCCAAAAATGGGCAGGTTGGCGTAGTACTCCCCCTGAATTCGACGGATACTAGAAAAAATATAATCTACATAACTGGTGGTATTGTCACTATTATTTGAGATGCTCTTGTCATCTTCGATTGTTATTTGACTCTCAAGTTAGGACAATATAAATGATGCAGTGCAGCATCAGCTACGACCAATCTGTTTTGTTGGGGAGTTATGCGCATGGACGGAGCTACACAAACGAGAGACTATAGAGTCGCTATGGGCAAAGCGGCTATTAGCGTTGTTCCGGATACATCTTTGAACAATCGCATCTCAAGTGACGACGACTTCCCGTTCTGCCGCGCGACTGTACGCAACTTCCGTCGCGGCGAACTTATTGCAGGCGCTGGAGTCTTTGTGGACATGTTCGCTCGCGTGCAGCGCGGGCTGGTCAGCGCCAGTACGATGCTGCCGGACGGCAGGGAGTTCATCGTCGAGATCATTCCGAGGGGCGGTTTGATCGGCGAACTCGAAGTATTACGTAAGCAAATACTGAATTTGGAGTATAGAGCCAGTTCGGATTGCGAGCTATACTTCTTCGAGGGTAGGTTGTTGCGGGAGAGGTACGCAACCGATCCGCAGTTCCAGGAGAAGGTTTTTTCGAGAACGCTTGCGCGTGTTTCCGAGTTGGAGCGCCGCATCATTTCGAACGCCGGATCCAGCCTTCAGTCGCGCCTGGCGACAATGCTTCTGCGGCTATCTTCGGTCTACGGAAAGGATGCGCCGGCGAACCGGGATGTGCTGATAATTTCCCAGAACGATCTGGCGGCGACGCTTCCGGCTTCTCGTGAAAAAGTCAACCAGTGCTTGCGGCGCCTGCGTGAATGCAAGGTGATCGACGGAGCCCAGGGCAGGATCCGTATTCTCAACCGCAAGGCGTTGGAAGCCTATGCCGAAGGTGCGGCGTCGGCAAAATAATGCACCTCATCACGATCCGGCTGCTATCCGCAGCCGGTCCGTGACCAATTCACCCTCATGGACGGCTTAGGGGCCTGGCCGTCAAAAGCATCCATTGTGTCTGTCGTCGGAGAGCTTCTATGAACGACATCGGCCAACTGCGTCCTGATGAGAATGGGCCTGCTGTTTCGACGTTGCGGTGGCCGGCTTCCGGACGCTACGCAAAAATATGGAGGGACGGCATCGCGGCGCACCCGGTGCTCGACCGTGTGGTCGTCATTGACGATTATTCGACGGCGAGGGGTGGGGCAACCGCCCTTGCGGTCCTGTCGGCGACGCTCTTCTGCGGACTTGGCATTGCCGTGACCTATATCTGCGGCGACGGCGGAGCGAACGAGGAGCTTGCGTCCCTTGGCGTTTCAATCGTCAAGCTGAATAGCCGTGACCTCCTAAGTTCCAATCGAGCCAAGGCCTTTGCGACCGGCATTCACAATCCGGCAGCCGGCAGCATGATTTCCGCCTGGGTGCGCGCCAACGATACGCCCAAGACAGCCTATCATGTTCATGGCTGGCATCAGATCCTGTCGCCGGCGGTCTTCGACGCGCTTGCACCCGTTGCCGACCGATGCGTCGTTCACGCCCATGATTTCTTTACCGGTTGTCCCAATGGGGCCTTTTTCGATTATCAGGCGCAGGAGATTTGCCGGCGGCGCCCGCTCGGGGCAGGCTGCATCACCACCTCCTGCGACAAGCGCAGCTATGCGCAAAAGCTGTGGCGTGCGGCCCGCGGTGCTAATCTCTTGCGTGCGCTGAGAAGCCGTCCCGCCTTCAGCAAGATCATCCTGCTCCATGAAAAGATGGCCGAATTCCTGGTGGCCTCCGGCTACCAGCCGGAACGGCTCGTCACCATCCGCAATCCGATCGCGCCACTGACGGCAGAGCGTGTCGCAGCCGAGGACAACGACGAGTTTGTCTTCATCGGTCGGCTGGACGAGGAAAAGGGTATCGAAGACGCGCTTGCCGCGACGCGCAGAGCCGGAGCAAGCCTTTGCGTGATTGGCGACGGGCCGCTGATGCCGAAGGTCGTGGCGGCCGGCGATCATGTCCGGGCCATGGGCTGGCAATCGCATGCCGAGATCGGCCGGATCATCCGCAGCGCAAGCGCGCTTGTCATGCCGTCCCGTTATCCGGAGCCGTTTGGCCTTGTGGCGATCGAGGCGGCGCGCAGCGGCCTTCCCGTCATCATGACGAGGGGTGCCTTCCTTGCCGAGGAGATGGAGAGGGCTGGAATGGCCATCTCCTGCAACACGATAGATGAGGAAGCCTTTGCAGCAACGCTGACGGCTTTCCGGCACATGCCGAAGGAGGATGTTCGCCTCATGAGCGAGCGTGCCTTCCGGCTGTCGCCCAATCTGGCAACGACACACGAAGAATGGCGCGATGCCCTTCTCGCGCAATACCGCAGTCTGATTCCGACGAATGTAGTGCCCGAGCCGAAGGGCGGGGCGATCGTACAAGGAGCGTTCAGGTGACTGTCAAAGCAGCAAGCTCTCTCCCCGAAACAATGACATTCCGTGGCGATGCGCCCGTCGTGGCAAGAAGCCGGGCCGTCGAAGCCGGCAGCAGGGCCGATGCGAAGCCGCTTCGCGTTGCTATCGTCCACTATTGGCTGGTATCGATGCGTGGCGGTGAAAAGGTGGTGGAAGAACTGTGCCGCATGTTCCCTCAGGCAGACATCTTCACGCTGGTGTATAATCCCGATCGTACCAGCGATTTCCTGAACAGTCGCAACATCCAAACGTCCTTCCTGCAGAAGATTCCGCGGTCTACGCGCCATTATACAAAGATGCTGCCGCTCATGCCCTTCGCGCTCGAGCATTTCGACCTTCAGGACTATGATCTTGTTATTTCAAGCGAATCCGGTCCCGCCAAGGGAATCATCACGCGGGCGGATGCGCTTCACATCTGCTACTGCCATTCGCCGATGCGCTATATCTGGGACCAGTTTCACCTGTACCGGCGCGGCGTTTCCTGGATCGGCAAGGCAATGATGTCACTCACGGCTCCCATACTGCGTGCCTGGGACGTGACGACCGCCTCGCGCGTCGATACGTTCGTTGCGAATTCCAGCTATGTCGCGGGCCGTATCCGCCGCTTCTATGACCGCGACGCCGTCGTCATCTATCCGCCGGTTGCGACCGACGATTTCGCCATCGGGCAGGGTAAGGGTGAGTTCTATCTCTATGCGGGCCAGCTCACCGCCTATAAGCGGCCGGACATCGCCGTCAAGGCCTGCACCGAAATGGGCCGCAATCTGGTCGTGATCGGTGAGGGCGAGCAGGAAGCCTATCTGAAGTCAATCGCCGGCCCGACGGTGCAATTCCTCGGCCATCAGCCATTCCCGGCTTTGCGCGATCATCTGTCGCGCTGCCGCGCGCTACTATTCCCCGGCATCGAAGACTTCGGCATTCTGCCGGTGGAGGCGATGGCGTCCGGCCGGCCGGTTCTGGCTTTCGATGCGGGTGGCGCACGCGAAACTGTCTGCGCACCGCATGTCGGCTTCCGCTTTGCCGAGCAGAGTACGGAAGCGCTGATGGAAACGATGGCAGCCTTCGAAGCGGTCGAGGACACGCTCGATCCGGTGGCGATCCATAACCACGCCCTGAAATTCTCCGCAGCGGTTTTCCGCGACCGTCTCGGCTCGCTCATCGATGAGCAACTCGCCAAGCATGGCCATCCGGCCGCAAGCCCCGTCAGGAGGAAAGTAAGCTGACACGCCCAAAAACCCCGGAGCGGCGGCCCCGGCGCTCCCCAGAAGAGGTTCGTTGCTCATGGCCAAGGAATAAATCGTGTCAAGCGTATCGCATAGAACGGCGACAGCAAGTATCTGGACGATCAGCGGAAAATTCCTGGCACGACTGCTCGATTTCGCGAGCCTGCTCATTCTTGCAAGACTTCTGAGCCCGGCAGATTTCGGGATCGTCGCCATTGCCACATCGGTTCTTGTCATCGTCGAGGCGATCCTCGATCTGCCGCTCACCCAGGCGTTGGTGCGCATTCCCTCGCCATCCGAGCGGATGTTTGCAACAGCCTTTACATTGAGCCTCATCAGGGGAACGGCGATCAGCCTGCTGATGATTATCATCGCCTGGCCGATGGCTCTCCTTTACAACGATCCGCGGCTTTTTCAGCTGGTTGCCGTGGTTTCGATCGCGCCTGCGATGCGTAGCCTGATCAGCCCGCGCATGGTGCTTTTCATGCAGCGCTTCGACTTCCGGCGCGAATTCGCCCTCGACATCATCGCCAAGGGATCGACCCTCATCTTCGGCGTCGGTGTCGCGGTTGCGACCAACAGTTACTGGGGGCTGGCAATTGGCGCCGTTGCCGGTCCGACGGCGTCGACCATCGTCTCCTATATCTTCGCGCCGATGCGGCCGAGGCTCAGCCTTTCGGAATGGAAGCACTTCCAGGACATGATCGGCTGGAATACGATTTCGCAGGTTCTCAACTCACTCAACTGGCAGATGGATCGGCTGCTGCTGCCGCGCTTTACCAGCCTTTCCACCTACGGTGCCTTCAGCGTCGCGGACAATCTTGCCGGCATTCCCTATCAGACATTCGTCGGTCCGCTGCTCCGCCCGCTGATGGCGGCCTTCTCCAATGTCAGCGACCGGGGCAAGCAGATCACCGCCTATCTGAAGGCCACTAATGCAATCATGGTCGTTGCGGCGCCGATCCTGCTCGTCATCATTCTTCTGGCCGAACCGATCCTGCGCATCGTCGTTGGCGAGAAATGGGTCGTTGCAGCGCCGATCCTGCAGTGGCTTTGCATCGTCAGCCTGATCGGTCTGCCGACGACCATCATGCCGCCGCTTGTCATGGTTCTCGATAAAACCCGCTATGTGGCGCTCAGGATGTTTGTTGAATTCGCAGTTAGGGCGCCGGTTACAGTGCTCGGCGTCATGATGTTCGGGCTTGACGGTGCGCTGGCAGCGCGTGTCATCGCCGCTGTCGTTGCCTACGTCGTCTGCCTTGTCATCACGGAGCGGCTGATCGGTGCTTCGATTGGCGCGCAGCTCTACGCGTTTGTCCGGCCGCTTGCGGCCTGCCTGCCGATGATCGGTTTCCTGCTCTGGGTTCAGCCTGTTCTCATTGCCATGCCGCTCGGCATCGAACTCGTCGTTGGTGTCGGCTTATGCAGCGGTGCCGCGCTTGCGATCTTCTGGGTTTTCTCCCTGCTCCTGTGGCAGGCCGTGGGGCGGCCCGACGGGCTGGAGGCCATCGTCGTCAGGAAGATCATGCCCTGGCGGAACGGAGTCGTCGTTTCATGATCGGTTCGCAAAACCCCGCGACGGGGTCGAAATCTCCGGGAGGGAGAAACATGCGTCACGCGAAATTTGCCGGAAGATTTGCGCTTCTGATCGTCATCGGCCTTTTCGGCCCGCCTGGTCCGCGGCCGAGCGAGGCAGAAGAGCCGCTCAATCTCGACGATTTCCAGCTGACCTTTGCCGAAGATTTCAACACGCTCGATGCTTCGGCCTGGGGCGAGAACGGGTCGCGCTGGATCGCGCATACACCGTGGAATGGCGATTTCGGCGATGCCCAATTTACCGACCCGATGGACGGTTTCCCGTTTACGGTCAATGACGGCATCTTGCGGATCGAGGCCCGGAAGGATGCGGATGGTAAGTGGCGCTCTGGTCTGCTCGCCTCCACCAATCCGAAGGGCGAAGGCTTCTCCCAGACGTTCGGCTATTTTGAAGCGCGTATGAAGCTGCCGCCCGGCAAGGGCGTCTGGCCAGCTTTCTGGCTGATCGGCCTCGACCGGTCCAAATTTACCTCGGAAATCGACGTGATCGAATATTATGGTCGCGCGCCCGGCGAGTTCAGCATGGGCTATCATGTCTGGCGCCCGAGCAACCAGCACACGACGGACGGTCATCTGACGAATGTGCCCGAAGGCTCGCTCAGCAGCAACTACCACACGTTTGGCGTCGATATCGGCCCGCAGAAATCAACCTTCTATCTGGATCGCAATCCCCTCTGGAGCTTCGACACGCCGCCGGAATTCCACATGCCCTTCTATCCGCTGGTCAATCTTGCGCTCGGGTCAGGCTGGCCGATCGATGAAACGCCGAATCCGTCCTATCTGCTGGTCGATTATATCCATGTCTATCAGCGCAAGAACCTGATTTCGGCCAAAAACGATTAGGGCCGGATGGCGGTCTGCGAGCGTTTGAGCGCGTCGAGTACGATGCCGGTCAACCGGCGCGATGGGGAGCTGCGCGGCCAGAGCATCCCGACCTCTCGCGGTGGAAAGGGCACAGGCAGTTCGAGGACAGCGAGGTTGAGGCCTTCCGGCCAGGGTCTTGCCCAGTCCGGCACCAGCGAGACGCCGAGCCCATTAGCGACCATGACCGAGATCGCTTCGAGGGAATCGAGTTCCAGACGTTCAGCGGGCTTCAAACCCTGTCTTTGAAGATATTCGTCGGCAAGGCGGCCGCCCCAGTTGTTCCGGTCGTAGCGGATGAAGGGGCGGGTCTTCAGGAGCGCGTGCGGGTTCTCGCCCCGGCAATCGGCGGGGGCCACGAGAACCAGACGTTCGGCCCGCAGCAGCTCCCATTCCAATGTTTTCGGTATCGAAAAAGGTGGTTTTACGATGATTGCCGCGTCGATATTCCGGTCTATCAGCCGCTGGTAGAGGTCGGTCGACGGCCCTGGCAGCAGGAAGAGCTCCACTAGTGGCATGCTGGCGAAGACCTCATGCAGGGCTGATGGTAGCAGCCCGGTCAGCGCAGTAGTGATGGCGCCGAGGCGGAGTTCGCCCGAGGGGAGATCGGCATTGGCAAGGCTGCGCAGATCGCGGACCTCGGCGAGGATCCTGCGGCTCTTTTCGATGATGGCGTGGCCGGTATCGGTCGGGCGGACACGACGGCCGACCCGGGTCAGCAGCGGCACGCCGACATCGTCTTCCAGCGCCTGCATGCGCTGGGCGACCGCGGCCGGCGTAATGCCGAGGCGGCGGGAGGCTTCGGCCAGCGATCCGAGTTCGGCAACCAGCAGGAAGGTATCGAGAAAGCGCGTTTCCATAAGAAAAGTTTTTCTATCTTCTGAAACCAGAAAAAGCGAGATTTTTCTCCTTTTCGTGATCGCCATAATGCTGGCGAAACCGGAGTATCTGCCTTGGATATGCAATTGAATGGAAAGACCGCGCTTGTGTTCGGTGCGGGTGGTGGATTGGGCGGTGCGATTGCCCGCTCATTGGCCTTAGAAGGTGTTCGCGTCGCCGTTGCCGATATCGATGAAGCCGCGGCCGCAAAGACGGCGGAAGGCATCGTTTCCGCGGGGGGGAAGGCACTGGCGATCGGCTGGGATATCGCCGATCTCTCTGTCATCGAGGCGAGGCTGGCTGTGATCGCCGATACTTTTGGGGCTGTCGATATCCTCGTCAACAATACGGGCGGACCGCCACCGACACCGGCCTCCGGTCAATCGGCGGAAACCTGGTCGAAATATTTCGACATGATGGTGCGCTCGGTGATTGCCGTGACGGATGCCGTGCTGCCCGGCATGAAGGCGAGCGGTTGGGGCCGTGTCATCACCTCCACGTCATCAGGCGTCGTGGCGCCGATCCCCAATCTGGGTATCTCCAACAGCCTGCGCCTGGCGTTAGTCGGCTGGTCGAAGACACTCGCCCGTGAGATCGGCCGAGATGGGATTACCGCCAATATCGTGCTGCCAGGGCGCATCGCGACCGGCCGCATTACTTTCCTCGACGAGCAGAAGGCGAAGCGCGAAAACCGGCCGGTGGAAGAGGTGACGGCCGAGAGCACAGCCGCCATTCCTGTCGGGCGTTACGGCCGGCCGGAGGAATATGGCGACACGGTTGCTTTTCTCGCCAGCCCGCGCGCATCCTATATTACCGGCTCCGTCATCCGCATCGACGGCGGCCTCATCCAGAGCATATGAGGTGCAATCCATGTCTCTAGATCCAGCCGTTATCGAAACTCTGAAGGGCGTTTCCACAGCGACTCTGACAACCGTGCTTCTGAAAAAGGGGCTCAGGAATGTCTGGATGCGCGGCACAAAGCCGCTAAGGCCGGGCCAGGAGCGGGTGGTCGGCCCAGCCTTCACGCTGCGCTTCGTGCCGGCGCGGGAGGATCTGGCGACGCCCGAAAGCTGGGCTTCGCCGATCTCCACACGGGCGGCGATCGAGGATATGCCCGAAGGATGCATCGCCGTGGTCGATGCGATGGGTGTGCAGGATGCCGGCATCTTCGGCGATATTCTCTGCGCCCGGATGATGAAGCGCAAGGTCGCGGCCTTGGTCAGCGATGGTGTGGTTCGCGATCTGGAAGGTGTGCTTGCGAGCGGGCTGCCCGTCTGGTGCGACGGCATGGCGGCACCGCCTTCCGTCGCCGGGCTGACCTTCGTCGGCTGGCAGCAGCCGATTGCCTGCGGCGGTGTTGCGGTTTTCCCCGGCGATATCGTCGTTGCCGACAAGGACGGCGCCGTGCTCATCCCGGCCGCCCTGCTCGACGTGGTGCTTGCTGAAGCGCCGGAACAGGAGCGTATGGAAGGCTGGATCATGACCGAAATCGACCGGGGCGTGCCGCTGCCCGGTCTCTATCCCATGAACGCGGAAACCAAGGTACGCTATCAGGCGTGGAAGGATGCACAATGAGCTTCGGAACTGACGCAAAGGGCGTCTATGCGATCGCAACCACGCCATTCCTGCCTGATGGTACTCTCGATGCGCCGTCAATCGATCGGTTGACCGACTTCTATCAGGACAGCGGCGTTACCGGCATGACCATCCTCGGGATCATGGGCGAGGCGCCGAAGCTTGAGCCCGCGGAATCGCGAGCAGTCATTCGCCAGGTGGTCGGCCGTTCAAGAGTGCCGGTCGTTGTCGGCGTCTCTGCACCTGGATTTGCGGCGATGCGTTCGCTCGCCCGCGATGCGATGGACATGGGGGCTGCCGGCGTGATGATCGCGCCGACGCCGGCGCTTCGCACCGATGAGCAGATCGTCCAGTATTTCGCGCAGGCCGTCGAAGCCGTCGGCACGGACGTTCCGTGGGTGCTACAGGATTATCCGCTGACGCTGACGGTCGTCATGTCGGCCAGCGTGGTTGCCAAGATCATTTCCGATCATCCCTCCTGTGTCATGCTCAAGCACGAGGACTGGCCGGGGCTGGAGAAGATCTCAAAGCTGCGCGCCATGCAGAAAGCCGGCGAGCTTCGGCCCATCTCGATCCTCTGCGGCAATGGCGGCATGTTCCTCGATTTCGAACCGGAGCGTGGTGCCGACGGCGCCATGACTGGCTACGGTTTCCCGGACATGCTGGTGGAACTGGTCAATCTGTTTGCTGCGGGAAAACGTGATGAGGCGCATGACCTCTTTGATGCCCATCTGCCGCTGATCCGCTACGAGCAGCAGCTCGGCGTCGGCCTTGCCGTTCGCAAGCATGTCCTGATGCGCCGGGGCGTCATCACCTCGGATGCGCAGCGTAAGCCCGGAAGCGTACTCAGCGCCACGGCGCGGGCGGAGGTCGACTATCTACTGCGCCGTCTTGCGCGGCATGATCCACGCGCACCCGTTTGACGAAAACGGCTCCCCGCGGCAAAGCGGGAGCCCGCTCAATTCTGCGCATTGAGGACACGCACTGGCTTTCCGTCGATCCAGGCTGCGATATCCTCCACGGCGTCCCCGTAGAAAATGCGATAGGTTTCTTCCGTCACGTAGCCGAGATGCGGGGTCGCCACGACATTGGCGAGCCGCCGGAAGGCGTGATTTGCAGGCAGTGGTTCCTCGTCGAAAACATCGAGGCCGGCGCCGCCGAGACGGCCGCTTCCCAGTGCTGCGATCAGTGATTGCTCATCGACAAGCGGTCCTCGGGATGTGTTGAGAAGGATGGCGCCCGGTTTCATCAGGCCGAGTTCATGATTGCCGATGATGCCCTTTGTTTCGGCATTCAGGGTCAGATGCAACGAGACGATATCGGCGGCGCGGAGCAATTCGTCCACGGTAGCGGCATAGCCGATGCCGAGTTCGGCACTCTTCTCCGGCGTGTTGGAGCGCGACCAGCCGATAACGTTCATGCCGAAAGCGTGGCCGTAAGCAGCAACCTGCCGGCCGAGCTTGCCAAGCCCGGCGACGCCGAGCGTCAGCCCTCTGAGGTCGCGCCCGACCGACAGTTGCCATGGGTCCTTTGCTGCGCGGAAATTCGCGACTTCCGTGGGGATATGGCGAACGATCGCCATCAGCAGCGCCCAGGTGAGTTCGGCAGCCGAACCGACGAAGCCGCCTGTGCCGGCAACCGTGATGCCGAGACGGGCGGCAGCGGCCATGTCTATCGAGGCATTGGCCATCCCGGTCGTGATCAGCAGTTTGAGCTTCGGCAGGCGGCCAAGGCATTCGGCATCGAAGACGGTGCGCTCCCGCATGGCGACGATGATCTCGTAGTCCGCGAGCCGAGCAATGAGGGCGTCTGTGTCTGCGACACGGTCGTTGAAACAGTCGATCTCGACCTTCGCCTCGATGCTGCTCCAGTTGGCCATGGACAGGGCGACGCGCTGGTAATCATCGAGAATGGCGCAGCGTAAAGGCATTCGAAGAACTCCATGAAACATCGTTGCTGGCTGTCCCGGCCAGAGAACCATTACCGCATATTCCGAGGATATGGGGACCGCTCGCGCAATCGTGAAAGACGTTTGGGCTAGATGAGTTCTGCCGAATGCTTTCTGAGCAGAGACAGAAATTCCGCCTGTAGAGCAGTCGGCAGCCAATGGCGGCGTAACGTGACGCCGACGGGGCGGCGGGAACCAGACAGCGGATGATCCATCGTAGCGAGGAAGCCTGCCTCCAGCTCATAACGGATCTGGTGGCGTGAGAGCAGGGCGAGGTGATCGGATTTCAGGAGCACGCCCCTGATGGCATTGAGCGAGCCGGTCTCGACGCTCTGGCGGGCGGGTTTGTCCTTTGGGAAGGTTGCTGCCATGGTGTTGAAGGTTTCGCGCGAAGGCGTATCGCGGCGGGCGACGACCCAGGAGTAGTCAGCGAGATCGTCGGGGGTGATCCCGCGATGCTGCGTCAGCGGATGGTCGGCGCGCCCGACGATGCTGAGTTCGAAATCGAAGAGCGGTTCCTGATACAGGGTTTTCGAGACGAGGTTTTTGCGCAGCGCGCCGACAAGGATATCGACGCGGCCTCGCTCGAGATCGTCTATCAGCACCTCGTAGCTGCCCTCCACGATTTCGAAGCGTGCGAGCGGATGGCGGTTGGCAAGATGCGCGATTACGTCAGGCACCAGGAAGGTTCGGGTCAGCGGCAGGGTACCAACCGAAATACGGCCGGCATAGTGATTGCGGGCCTCCTGGAGCTCGTCGCGCAGGCTTTCGAATTCAGCAAGCGCCAGGCTGAACCAGCGAGTGGCGGAAAGACCTGCCGCCGTCAGGCGGAGGTTACGACCGAAATTTTCGAAGAGGGAAATGCCCATAACGGCTTCGGCCTCGCGAGCCGCGCGCTGCACGGCCGGCTCCGATTGTTCCATCATGCGAGCTGCGGCGCTGAAGCTTCCGTGCTCGGCAAAGGAAGTGAGGGCGTGCAGGTGCGGCCATGTCAGACGCGCCTCGGTGATGTCGATTGCCGCTTTCGCGGTCGATATGCATGCCTGGCGGATGAGGTCGCAGAGGCGGCGGAACCGCGGCAGGACGATCTTTCCTTCCGCTGTCAGTGCCATGGTATCGCGTTCGATCAGGGTCGCGTCCAGAAGCTCTTCCAACCGCCGCAGGGCCTGAGACGCCGCCGGCTGGGTGATGCCGAGGGCGGTCGCGGCCGATGTCAGCGAGCTGGTCTCTGCGCAAGCAGTGAATAGCCTGATGTGGCGGAAGTTCGGATGGATCGGCTTCGACATGGCTCTTCCTGAAAGCCCGCAGCCGGGCCGCGTCAGGGTAGCGCGATAGGTGTTTCGACGGAACGGTGTTTGTTCATCCAGTCGGCCGCCACCTGGATGCCGCCGAGCGGGAAGATGTGCAGTTGACTGATAAGGCTTTCAGGCCTTCTTGCCTTGTAATCGGCGAGGGCAGCGACGAGATCGGTCGGTTCATAGGGCAGCAGCAGCTTGCTCATGTCCATGGCGCGTTTCTGCAGCACCTTCATGGAGGGGCCAATGCCACAGGAGATGGCGTATTTGATCAGCGTCTGCAGCCTGGCAGGGCCGGCAATGCCGATATGGATGGGCATGGTAACGCCGGCGGCCTGGATGCGTTCAGCCCAGTCGATGACAGGCTGAGGATCGAAGGCGAATTGAGTGGTGATAGCAAGCCTGGCATCGGTTCGGGAGGCGAGATCCTGCTTCCAGCGCAGTGCCCGATCGGCCATGGCAGTTGATCCATTCGGATCGACATCACGGCTGCCTTCCGGATGACCGGCAAAATGCAGATGAGTAAAGCCGTGGTGGTCGAAAAGCCCGGTCTCGACCAATTGCATGGAGCTGTGAAAGTCTCCTACAGGCGTGGCCCTGCCGCCACCGAGCAGGAGAGCCTGGCGAACATCGGCTTCGCCGCGATATCGTTCCAACCAATCCGCCAATGTACCGATATCAGGAATGCTGCGCGCAGGCAGATGCGGCATGACCGGAAAGCCCTGTCGGTTCAGCCGTCTTGCTGTCGCCACCATATCCTCGATCGGAGTGCCGTCGAGGTGAGCGATATAGACGCGAGTCCCGGCTGGCAGGAGTTCGCGAAAGTCGTCAACCTTAGCGGCCGTGCGTGGCATGACCTCGATCGACCACCCCTCGATCATGTCTGCGAATTTCGGCTCCGTAGTAAGCTCCCTGGATTTGCCGGTGAAATTCAACAAAGCCATTCCATCGCTCCCTTTCGGCACTCCTCCGTGCTGTTCAAAATGTATACATAATGGATTCTATTTCAATCATTATGAGTCATTTTTGTATGAAAAAACGACAAAATCGTCGCTACCTCAATCAGAAAAGTATGCATTATCTCGAATGAAATAGCTCCTATCAGATCGATTCCGTATCGATCTGTAACCTCAGCTTATGACCCGTCAGCAGAACGAAATTGCCCGTTGCTGCCAACCTTCCTAGTGTTTTCAACGACAGGTGAACGTGGAGGCGTCCGCCTGCGAGGAGGATTCTCATGAGATTTTTGAAAGCCGGCGAAGCCGTCGCTTGGGGTTTTGGCGCATGACCGAGCCTTGCTTTGATGTCGCCCATCTCGGGCATGTTGAGCTTTACAGCGACCGCTTCGACGAAAGCCTTGATTTCTTCACGCGGGTCTATGGGTTGACGCCGAGCCTGATCGAAGACGGCGTCGCCTATCTGCGCGCTTTCGACGATTATGAATTCCATACGCTGAAGCTCGTGCGCCATGACACAACGGGTGTCGGTCATGTCGGCTATCGCACCTCGTCTCCGGAAGCCCTGGAGCGGCGGGTGAAGGTGATCGAGGAGATGGGCTGCGGCATCGGCTGGGTGGAGGGCGATGCGGGACATGGCCGCGCCTATCGCTTCACCGATCCGGACGGTCATGTTTTCGAGCTCTACTACGACACGCATGTCTACGAGGCGCCTGAAGGTGAGCGTCCGGCGCTGAAGAATATCGCCCAGCGCTATCATGGGCGCGGCGCCAGCCCGCGCCGGCTCGACCATCTGAACCTGCTTGCAAGCGATGTCGGGGCGATCCGTGATTTCATGACCAGGGCGCTCGGCAGCCGGGTGACGGAACAGATCCAGCTCGACAACGGACGGCTTGGCGGCTGTTGGTTCACTGTCAACAACAAGACCTATGATATCGCCTATTCCGAGGACCATACTGGGGCGAGGGGGCGGTTTCACCACGTTACTTACGCCGTCGATCAGCGCGAGGACATTCTGCGCGCGGCAGATATCTTCCTCGAAAACGGCGTCCATATCGAAACCGGCCCGCACAAGCATGCAATCCAGGGCACCTTCTTCCTCTACGTCTGGGAGCCGGCGGGCAATCGCGTCGAGCTCGCCAATGCCGGGGCGCGGCTGATCCTGAGGCCCGATTGGCCGACCGTCACCTGGACGGAGACCGAGCGCAAGAAGGGCCAGGCCTGGGGCCTGAAGACGATCGAGACATTTCACACGCATGGCACGCCCCCTGTGGCGAGGAAGGACTAGTTCATGGCGAAGACGGCCTTGGTCATCAGCGCGCATTCGGCGGATTTCGTCTGGCGATGCGGCGGTGCTATCGCGCTGCATCAGGAAAAGGGCTACGAGGTCACCGTTCTCTGCCTGTCCTATGGCGAACGCGGCGAGAGCGCCAAGCTCTGGAAGCATGCCGGGATGACGCTGGAGAAGGTGAAAGCGGCTCGGCGTGTCGAGGCCGAGAATGCCGCCAAGGCGCTTGGCGTGCACGACATCCAGTTCTTCGATCTCGGCGATTACCCGCTGGTCGTCGCTCAGGAGGCAAAGTTTCGCTTGGTCGATGTGATCCGTGCCGTGCAGCCGGAATTCATGCTCAGCCACTCCAAGTGGGATCCCTACAATACGGACCATATGTACGCGACGCAGGTGGCACTCGAGGCGCGCATGATCGCGCAGGCCTGGGGCCATAATCCCGGCGAGAAGGTTCTCGGCGCCCCGCAGCTCTATCTCTTCGAACCGCATCAGACCGAGCAGATGGAATGGAAGCCTGACGTCTTTCTCGATATTTCGCCGGTCTGGGAGAAGAAGTGGGCGGCAATCCAGTGCATGGAGGGGCAGGAGCACCTCTGGCATTACTACAAGAATGTCGCTGAGAACCGCGGCAATCATTTCATGCGCAATTCCGGCGGCCAATCTGGTGGTCGCAAGGCGACGCATGCCGAGGGCTTCCAGTCGGTCTTTCCACGAACGGTGGACGAGCTCTGATGGGTGTCGTCGTTCAGAATATTCAGCGGGCGGAACAATCCGTCGTCGATCGCCTCGCCGCCTGCGGAGTGGCGACGGTGCACGAGGCGCAGGGCCGCAAGGGATTGCTCGCAAGCTACATGCGGCCGATCTATCCGGGCGCGCGGATCGCGGCGAGCGCGGTGACCGTTTCCGCTCCTCCGGGCGACAACTGGATGCTGCATGTGGCGATTGAGCAGATCAGAGCGGGCGATCTCCTGCTGCTTGCACCGACCAGCCCCTGCGAAGACGGCTATTTCGGCGATCTCCTGGCGACCTCAGCCATGGCGCGAGGCTGCCGCGGGCTTGTCATCGATGCCGGGGTGCGTGACGTCGCCGATCTCAAGGCGATGAATTTTCCGGTCTGGTCGAAGGCGATCTTTGCGCAGGGCACCGTCAAGGAGACACTGGGCTCGGTCAATGTCCCCGTCGTCTGTGCCGGGGCGCTCGTCAATCCGGGCGATGTGATCGTCGCCGACGATGACGGCGTCTGCGTTGTGCGGCTAGAGGAGGCTACTGACGTTGCCGACAAGGCGGAGCAGCGGGTCGCGGCGGAAGAGGAAAAGCGCCGGCGGCTTGCCGCAGGTGAGCTCGGGCTCGATATCTACAAGATGCGCGAACGGCTGGCGGAGAAGGGGCTGAAATATGTCTAGGCCCAGCGCGGGGGAAGGCGTGCGCTGCATGTGGATGCGCGGCGGAACCTCCAAGGGAGGCTATTTCCTGGCGGAAGATCTGCCTGAGGATCGTGACCTATTTCTGCTGCGGGTCATGGGCTCGCCCGATCCGCGGCAGATCGACGGCATGGGCGGGGCGGATCCGCTGACCTCCAAGATCGCCGTCGTCAAGCGATCCGAACGCCCCGGCGTCGATGTCGACTATCTCTTCCTGCAGGTCTTTGTTGATGAGCCCATTGTCACCGATACGCAGAACTGCGGCAACATCCTTGCCGGTGTCGGACCCTTTGCCATCGAGCGCGGTTTGATCGAGGCCGAGGACGGGCAGACCGAAGTGCGGATATTCATGGAAAACACCGGACAGATCGCCACCGCGAAGATCGCCACGCCGGATCGGCGGGTGACCTATGCGGGGGATGCCCGCATCGATGGGGTACCGGGCACAGCAGCGGCGGTGTCAATCACCTTTGCGGATATCGCGGGCTCAAGCTGTGGAGCCCTGCTGCCTACGGGCCGTGTCGTCGACGTCGTCGAGGGTATCGAATGCACGTTGATCGACAACGGCATGCCCTGTGTCGTCATGCTGGCCAGCGACCTCGGTATCGAAGGGACGGAAACGCCTGACGTGCTTGAAGCCAATGGAGACCTCAAATCGAAGCTGGAGGCGATCCGGCTACGGGCGGGGCCGATGATGAATCTCGGCGATGTCGCCAAGAAATCGGTGCCGAAGATGACGATGGTTTCGCCCGCAAAGGCCGGGGGTGTGATCTCGACGCGCACCTTCATTCCGCATCGCTGCCATGATGCGATCGGCGTGCTCGGTGCCGTCAGCATTGCGACAGCCTGCCTTCTGCCGGAAGGGCCGGCGGCGCAACTGGCTGTGGTGCCTGATGGTGACGAGAAACTGATCTCGGTCGAGCATCCGACCGGAGAAATGAGCGTGATCGCGACGGTCAGGAGCGGCGTCGTGACCAATGCCGCAGTGCTGCGCACCGCCCGCAAGCTTTTCGACGGATATGTCTTTGCTTGATTGCGGCAGCGTTCAGTCGCGGCGCGGTCTTTCGCAAAATAGGAGACTGAGATGAGGATCGGGTTTCTGGGCTATGGCGAAGCAGCGAGAGCCTTTCATGAGGGTTTGAGCCGGCTTGGTTTGAGTTTCATCGCCTATGATATCCTGCTCGCTTCAGAGGACGAAGCCATACGCGAGGCGATGCGCGCCCGTGGTGCCGATATTTCCGAGACCATTGCCGGACTTTCGGAGGCGGACTGGGTGTTCAGCGCTGTGACCGCCGACCAGAGCCTGCTTGCCGTCGAACCGCTCCTGCCACATCTGCGGCAGGGGCAGGTGGTTATCGATATCAATTCCGTATCACCGGGCCGAAAGCGGGAGACGGCAGCCGCCGTGGAGGCTGCAGGCGGCGATTATCTCGACATGGCTGTCATGGCGCCGGTTCATCCGCGTAAACACCAGACGCCCGTTTTACTTGCGGGTGCTCCTGCTGAGAGGTTGCTGCCGGAGCTTTTGGCCCTTGGGTTTTCTGCTGAGATTGCGGGGCCGGCGGCTGGTGCTGCGACAGCAATCAAGATGGTGCGCTCGCTATTCGTCAAAGGACTGGAGGCGATCACTGTCGAGGCCTTGCTCGCGGCGAAGGCGTCAGGTTGTTACGAAGAAATCCTTTCATCCCTTTCCGGTTCTTTCCCTGGCCTCAACTGGCCGCAATTTGCCGAATATCAAATGGAGCGCACGACGCGACATGGGCGGCGGCGGGCGGCGGAGATGCGCGAAAGTGCCGCGACGCTCAATGCGCTTGGGCTTCGCGACGGATTGGCGATGGAGATTGCCGAGGTGCAGGAGCGCATGGGTGCTTGCGGCCTCGGCCAGACTGGCGGGCTGGAAGAAACTGTCGGGCGTGTCCTGGAGTTGCGGTTGAAGCCTCAGAAGGGATGAGTATCCGAGGTTGGGATCGTACGGCGGATGAGGGGGCCGTAGCGCGCAAGCAACCGTCTCTCTCGATCCGGTCGTTCCCTCCCTTGCTTTGCCAGCCCCCTCATCTGCCCCTCTCCGGGGCACCCCTCCCGCTGGTGCGGAACTTGAATTCTATGTCCTTGGTGTCATCGGGTCGCTGATGCGTCCGGCCGGGAATGTCGCCGGCAATGGCGTAAGTTCAATCTCTGCCACAATGCCCGCCTTGTTGAAAGGGTCGCCTTCAGCAAAGGCTTTTGCTTCAGCAAGACCTGCGGTCTCCAGTATGCCGAAATTGCCGATAGAGGCTCCATTGTCATCGTGCAAGGCAGAGCCAATCAGCACTGTCGCGAGGCCCTCGCCGCCGGATTGTACCCATGCGCGATGGGCCGGGCGGTGCAGGTCGCGGGCGCTATCCTGCCCGGAACGATGCAAACAGCGCATAAGGAAGAAGGCGGGCATCAGGCGGCGTTTTCTAGAACGACCATGCCGGCGCCGGTCATGGAGGCGGGCGCGTGATAGTGCTTGTGGATGAGATTGACCTGCTCGTTCATGGCGGCGCGCATGACCAGCCACATGATGAGTTCGGCGCCTTCGGAACCGAATTGCTCGACATAATCCTCACGGCTCATGGCGCGGTAGTGTTCCGGATTGGCGGCGATGCCATCCAGCCAGGCGCGGTCGGCCGCTTGATTGATGAAACCGGCGCGCGCGCCCTGCAACTGATGCGACAGGCCGCCGGTGCCGAGAATGACGACGCGCTCGTCGCCGGGCCAGCTTTCGATCGCCTCGCGCAGCACTTTGCCCATTTCCCAGCAGCGCTGCGGTGTGGGGATCGGATACTGGATGGTGTTCACCCAGATCGGCAGAACCTTGACCGGCCAGCGCGCCGGCCTTCCGAAGAACAGTTCCATGGGCACCTGCAAGCCGTGATCGACCTCGATCTCGCGGCAGACCAGCGGATCGAAGTGACGTTCGACCAGTCTGTCGACGAAGTGCCAGGAGAAATCGGCGGCGCCTTCGAAGGCTGGAATGGACCGTGGTCCCCAGCCTTCATCGACCGGTTGATAGGTTTCCGCTACGCCCACTGCGAAAGTCGGCACGCGGTCGAGGAAGAAGCTGTTGCCGTGGTCGTTGAAGATCACGACGGCGATATCGGGTTTTGCCTCACGCATCCATTGCTTGCCGGCTTCGTAACCGTCGAAGAAGGGCTTCCAGTCCGGTGTGTCGCGCAGGCCCTTGTCCAGGGCAGCACCGATCGATGGGACGTGGCTCGTTCCGAGGCCGCCGATGATTTTAGCCATGTCTTTTCTTTCCCAGTCTTTCGTAGAGAAAATCCTCATGCGACATGCCGGCCTGCGCGGCACCGATCTGAGTGATCGGCGTCGGGTCGACAGCGGCGATCTTCAGGATGAAGAACAGATTGCCGCCGAGGCGCACCATCTCATGCCAGTCGCGGCTTTTGACGGCGGCCTTTTCCTCGTTGCTCAGGCCGAAGCGAGTGAGATAGGCATCCTCATCCGCCTTGAAGGCGTCGCGGTTAGCGGGCTGACTCAGTGCCATCGCCATCTTGTTGAGCCGGTAGCCACGGATCGAGCCGGCCCGGTCGAAGAGCGGCGTATCGGGAATGGTCGCGGTATTCTCAGGCATGAATTCCTCCAAATCTGCGCGTCAGCCAGTTGGCGATTGCGGCTGTAACTTCGACTGGCCGTTCTACCGGTGCGAAGTGGCCGGCATCTTCGATAATGACGAGTTCTGTATCGGATGCCGCGTCCGCGATTTCCTGATGCTGGACGATCGGGCTCCAACCATCGTGGCGCGCGGCAACGAGCAGGATAGGACAGCCGAGTTCGGCCATATAGGCGCTGGCGTTCGGCCGGCTGATCAATGCGCGGATCTGCCGCTCATGCAGATCGGGGCCGGCTCGCAGCACCATGGCGCGCAGGCTGGTGATGAGTTCCGCATCCGCCAGCCGGGCTGGACTCAGCATGGGCGGCAGCCACTCATCCGCCAGTTTTTCCATACTGCGGTGACCAAGGTCGATCATCTGCTGACGTCTGATTTCCTCGCCGTCGCGTTTCGGGTGATGGCCGGTATTGGCAAGCACCAGCCCGCGGACGCGGTCCGGTGCAATGCGAGCCATTTCCATGGCGACGCGACCGCCCATGGAGTGGCCAACCACGATCAGATCGCCGTCGGTGGCAGCGAGAGCGCTTTCCGCCATGGCTGATATCGAGGAGGTGCGAGAGATATCGGCTGCATGCACAGCCATGTGCTGCGCGACAGCCTCGGCAAGCGGCGCCCAGACAATGCCGTCGGACACAAGCCCCGGAATGAGGACGAGCGTTGACATGATTTTCCTCCCGTTAACCAGACATCACAAATGTATACATTATGTCAAGAGATCGGCTGATATGGCTGCGATAATTGCTATTTCACGTGGGCAGGGCCTCTCATATGCATACAAATCTGTGCTAGGGTGATGGTTCGGCGTGGGGTTTTGTATGCGTTCGCGCTGCTATATACATTTAGCCGGGATTGGAGGCGCCGATGAAGCAGAGTGAAGCCGCAACGCATGGCCGTCGCGCCGTTATCGAGTTGCGGGAAAAGATTTTGAGCGGTGAGTTGCAGGGCGGCACGCGCCTCTTTGAAGTGCCGCTGGCGGAGGCGCTCGATATTTCACGCACACCGGTGCGCGAGGCCATGTCCCGGCTGACGGAGGAGGGGCTACTCGACCGTCTGCCAAATGGCGGCTTTGTGGTCCGCCGCTTCGGCTTTGCCGATGTGGTGGATTCCATCGAGGTGCGGGGTGTCATGGAAGGCATGGCGGCAAGGCTGGCAGCGGAGCGCGGAGCCGCGCCCGAAGCGCTCGATGAGATCAAGCACACGGTGATCAAGCTTGATGCCTGTTTCGGCGAGCAACTCGACGATGTCGATTTTGACGCCTATTCCGACCTCAACGAAAAATTCCACCATCAGCTTGCAGCACTCGCCGGCAGCGAGATTATCAGGCGTGAGGTGGAGCGGGCGAGTTCGTTGCCCTTTGCCTCGCCCTCGGCGTTCCTGCCCGACAAGGCTGATATCACCGCCTTCCGCCGTTCGCTGCGCTCCGCACAGGACCAGCACAGAGCCCTCGTCAGTGCGATCGAGGCGCGCGAAGGCAGCCGTGCTGAAGCGATCGCGCGGGAGCACGCACGGACGGCGCGGCGTAATCTTGAATACATTCTGGCGGAGGACCCAACCCTGATCGAGCAGATCAGGGGACTTGCGCTGATTCACCGGTAATTTTCAGATAATTCCTGCTTCAGAAGGGCGGCTGACGGCCGCCCTTTTCATTTTCGGAGCATTAAACTGGGTGCTGCCGGGTGAAAATGGGCTTGCAATCTGATCGCATTGGGCATTTCATGTATACATTATCGCATGCCAATGGGAGGACATCAGGTGGCGAGATCGAACCTATCCGAAGTTTTGAAGTCGGCCGGCAATACGGTGGAGTTGCTGCGTAACTCCAAAGTCGGCATGTATGTATACCCGGTCGTGGCGGCCGAGTTTTCCAACTGGCGTTCGGAGCAGGCCGCGTGGCGCAACTCCGCCGTCCTCTTCGACCAGTCGCACCATATGGACGAACTGACCGTCGAAGGCCCGGATGCGGAGAAGTTCCTTGCCCATCATGGCGTCAACTCCTTCGCGAATTTCGATACCAACCGCGCCAAGCATTTCGTGCCGGTCACGCCTGCCGGTCATGTGATTGGCGACCAGATCATCTTCCGTGAACGGGAAGACAAATTCATCCTCGTCGGCCGCGCGCCGACCTCCAACTGGCTGATGTTCTGCGCTGCCTATGGCAAGTGGAACGTGCGCCTGAAATATGACCCACGTTCGCCCTCACGTCCGGAAGGCGAGCGTGTGCTGCGCACGCACTACCGCTACCAGATCCAGGGACCGGATGCTCCCAAGATCTTCGAGAAGATGAATGGCGGACCGATCCCCGACATCAAGTTCTTCCATGTCGATAAGATCAAGGTCGGCTCGAAGACCGTGAATGCGCTGCGTCACGGCATGTCCGGCGCGCCGGGCCTGGAAATCTGGGGGCCTTACGAAGACAAGGCCTATATCCACTCTGTCATCCTGGAATCGGCAAAGGCGGCCGGCGTCGATCTCGTTCGCTGCGGCAGCCGCGCCTATTCCACCAATACGCTGGAATCCGGCTGGATCCCGTCGCCGCTGCCCGGCATCTATACGGGTGACGGCATGCTGGCGGCCTATCGCGATTGGCTGGGCGCTGACAGCTACGAGGCAACAGGCGCGATCGGCGGCAGCTTCGTTACCAGCAATATCGAGGACTATTACGTCACGCCGTTCGAACTCGGCTACGACTTCTACATCGGCTGGAAGAAGGACGATTTCATCGGCAAGTCCGCGCTCGAGAAAATGAAGGGCCAGACGAGCCGCAAGAAGGTGACCTTTGAGTGGAATGCCGAGGATGTCGTCAATGTCATCGCCTCGGCCTTCCGGCCGGGCGAGGATCATTTCAAGTGGATCGATTTCCCGCAGCCGAACTATGCCTCGACAAGCGCCGACAAGATCATGCGCGACGGCAAGATGGTCGGCATGTCGATGTTCAATGGCTACAGCTACAACGAGCGCTGCATGCTCTCGCTCGGCATCGTCGATGCCGATATTGAGGTTGGCGATGTACTGACCCTCGTCTGGGGCGAACCCGATGGTGGGTCAGGCAAGACCTCGGTCGAGCCGCACAAGCAGGCGGAAATCCGTGTGCGTGTGTCGCCCACTCCCTATTCCCGTGAAGCCC
This sequence comes from Rhizobium viscosum, assembly GCF_014873945.1. NCBI lineage: Bacteria > Pseudomonadati > Pseudomonadota > Alphaproteobacteria > Hyphomicrobiales > Rhizobiaceae > Rhizobium > Rhizobium viscosum. The sequence goes on from NZ_JADBEC010000001.1 coordinate 2,834,437, forward strand.
GCGAGAATTACGCCGACAGCTGGCGTAGCAAGAAGGGCTGAAATCCGACACTTCCATCCACGGTGTTAACGACGGCGCCCGGGAGGGCGCCGTTTTTCATGGATTCGTCCTCGCGCATTGCCTCTAGCCGTCCACGCATGGCAGCTGTTAAAACAGCCACACTTCCCGATCGGCGATCACTCCGATGTCACAATGACAACGCAGATATGCCTCCTGAAAAATCGAATCGAACAAGGATGACAGCAGTGGCACAGGCCCAGCCGCATGAGCGAATTCAGTACATCGTCGAGGGCGGCCATCGCCTTGCCGGCGAGATCCAGCCGAGTGGCAACAAGAATGCTGCCCTGCCGATCATTGCCGCCTCGCTGCTGACCGACAAGCTCGTGCATCTGACCAACGTGCCGCGCATCCGTGATGTCGAAGCGCTGGTCGAGCTAATCCAGTCCGTCGGTGCCAAGGCGCGCTGGCTCGGCCGCAACGAACTCGAGATTGAAGCGAGTGATCTGAAGCCGGCCGATCTCGACCCTGGCCTCTGCGCCCGCATTCGCGCATCCATCCTGCTTGCTGGCCCGATGCTGGCGCGTTGCGGCGAGATCACGCTGCCGCCACCGGGCGGCGATGTCATCGGCCGTCGCCGCGTCGACACCCACTTCCTGGCACTCGAACAGCTCGGTGCCGAGATCAGCGTCAACGGTTCCTATAGTTTCCGCGCCGGACACCTGCGCGGTGCCGACGTTTTCCTGGACGAACCATCGGTCACCGCGACGGAGAATGCGCTCTGCGCGGCTGTTGCTGCCGAGGGTAAGACAATCTTGCGCAATTGCGCGTCCGAGCCGCATGTTCAGGATCTCGCGCATTTCCTCATCGCCATGGGTGCGAAGATCGAGGGTATCGGCACCAACACCATGATCGTTCATGGCGGCCAGCCGCTTGGTGGCGCCTCGCATCGCATCGGCCCCGATCATAATGAGATCGGCTCGCTGATCGGCCTTGCTGCCGTCACCGGTTCCGAGATCGTCATCCGCCGCGCGGGTGTGGAGCATCTGCGTTCGACGCTGATGACCTTCGAGCGTCTCGGCATCCGCTGCCGTATCGAAGGCGACGATCTTGTGGTGCCGACGGGGCAGGAGATGAAGATCCAGCCGGATTTCGGTGGGCACATTCCGAAGATCGAGGATCAGCCCTGGCCGGCTTTCCCGGCCGATACAATGTCGATTGCCATCGTCACTGCCTCGCAGTGTGACGGCGTGGTGTTGATGTTCGAGAAGATGTTCGAAAGCCGGATGTTCTTCGTCGACAAGCTGATTACCATGGGCGCGCGCATCGTGCTTTGCGATCCGCACCGCGCAATTGTCGCCGGCCCGTCCAAGTTGCGCGCCGCACAGGTGGAAAGCCCTGACATCCGTGCCGGCATGGCGATGCTTATCGCCGCCATGTGCGCCGAGGGAACGAGCGTCATCAACAATGCCCAGCAGATCGAACGCGGCTATGAGCGGATCGAGGAGCGCCTCAATGCGCTCGGCGCGCGCATTACCCGCGTGCCGCCGCGCGAGGCATAAATCTAGACGCTGAGATGCGCTTCGAGGATTTCTGGTGAGGCGAGAAGCGCTTCGGATGTGTTGCGATAGGTCACCGCGCCGCGTTCCAGCACGATGACCTCATCCGTCAGCGGCAGCACCTTGCGTGCCTTCTGCTCGACGATGATCGCCGACATGCCTTCGCCGGTGACGATGCGGCGCAGCGCCGCCAGCAGCTCGTCGACGATGATCGGTGCAAGGCCCTCCAGCGGCTCGTCGAGCAGCAGGACTTTCGGGTTGAGCATCAGGGCGCGGGCGATGGCGAGCATCTGCTGTTCACCGCCTGATAGTTGATTGCCGAGGTTGCGGCGACGCTCCTGCAGGCGCGGGAACATCTGGTAGACGCGGCTGACATTCCAGGCGCCGGGCCGCGCGCTTGCCGTCAGGTTTTCTTCCACTGTCAGCGAACGGAAGATATTGCGTTCCTGCGGCACCCAGCCGACGCCGAGCGGCGCGCGTTTTTCCGCGCGCAGCCGGGTGATGTCGCGCTGCTGCAGGTGGATGGAGCCGGCGTGGTGTGTGGTGACGCCGATGATGGTGTTGAGCAGGGTCGTCTTGCCTGCGCCGTTGCGGCCAAGCAAGGCCAGCGAGCGGCCTTCCTCCAGTGTGAAATCGACCTTGGCAAGCACATGGGCTTCACCATAACCAGCGATGAGGCGTTCGACCCGTAGCAGCTCGGCCATCAGGCATCCTCCCCGAGATAGATGGCTTTGACCTGCGGATCTCTAGAGATTTCGGCGACGGTGCCTTCGGCAAAGACAGCGCCGGCAGCGAGCACCGAGATACGGTCTGCGAAGGAGAAGACGAGATCCATGTCGTGTTCGATCAGCACGACCGTGACATTGGCGGGCAGCTCGCGGACGATGCCGAGAACCTCATGCCGTTCCTCCTCAGGAACGCCGGCGGCCGGCTCGTCGAGCAAGAGCACCTTCGGCTGCATGGCAATCGCAAGGGCGATTTCCAGCAGGCGCTGTTTGCCGTAGGGCAGGAGCGTCGTCGGCATTCCCATAACATCGACGAGACGAAAGCGCTCCAGCAGGCTGGCAGCTTCATCGGCAACCTCCCGGTCGGCTGATAGCGGCCGCCAGGCGAAGCGTCCATGGCCTTTCCGTTCGCTGATTGCCAGCATAACGGAATCGAGCGGGGTGAGGTCTCCGAAGAGCTGGTTGATCTGGAAGGTACGGGAAAGACCTTTGCCGACGCGCCGGTATGAGGAGACGCTGGTGATGTCCTCGCCACCTAGCAGGATCTCGCCACTGTTCGGTGAGAGAACGCCGGTCAGCAGGTTGATGATCGTGGTCTTGCCGGCTCCGTTCGGACCGATCAGCGCATGGCGGGCGCCCTGGCGGATCTGCAGCGAGACGTCATTGGTGGCAATGAAGCCGCCGAAACGCTTGACAAGGTGGCGTGTTTCGAGGGCGAGCGTCATTTGCCTTCCTCCGCCATGGTGTGCTGAATGCGAGCTTCGCGCTTGCGCGCCGAGCCCGGCAACAGCGTCTGCCAGCTTGTCAGACGCTCGCGGCCGACCAGAACGATGATGATGAGCACGAGGCCGATCCAGAACATCCAGTATTGCGGCGTGATGACCGACAGCCAGTTACGCAGGATGGAGAAGACGACCGCACCGAAGACGCCGCCGTAGAGGTAACCGACGCCGCCGATGACCAGAACGAGCAGCACTTCGGCGGAACGGTGGAAGGCAAGCACGTCAGGCGAGACGAAGCTGGTGGTCTGGGTGAGCAGCGCACCCGCGATACCGGCGTAAGCAGCGGAGACCGTGTAGATCGCGACAATACGGCGGGTCGGCGAAATACCGAGCATGGAGGCGCGGCGCTGGTTGCGTTTGATGGCTTTCAGCGACAGGCCGAAGGGCGAGTTGACGATGCGACGGGCGACATAGGTCAGAACAATAAGAACGATGAGGCAGTAGATGTAGCCGGTCCGGCCCCAGAGATCGAATTCGAAATAGCCGAGGATCGGATTCAGCATCACACCGCTCAAGCCATCCGCGCCGCCGGTGAGCCATGCCGCCTGATTGACGAGTTCGGCGAGGAGCATGGCGACGCCGAAGGTGGTCATGAGGCGGGTGAGGTCAGAGCCGCGCAGCACGAGGAAACTCGTCAGGAAGCCAAAGAGGCCGCTGACAAGGCCGGCCGCGAACAGGCCGATCACCGGCTCGCCGGAGACATGGACGGCAAAGAGACCTGCTGCATAAGCGCCGAGGCCGAAGAAGGCGGTATGGCCCAGCGAGACGATGCCGGCATAGCCGAGGATGAGATCCAGAGAGACGGCGAAAAGCGCCAGGATGGCGATCTCCGTCAGGATCAGCATCTGTGACGGCAGGACGAAGATCGCGGCGATGGCCACCAGCCACAGCGCGAATTCCCAGATCTGCCAGCGGCCGGCGCGCCTCAGGAGCTCCATGGCCTCCGTGGAGGCGTTGTTGCGTTCACCGCTCATCGGCCACCCTCCCGGGAGAAGAGGCCATGGGGCCGGAGGATCAGCACAAGGATCATGACGGCATAGATGATGAAGGCGCCGAGTTGCGGCACATAATATTTGCCGGCGACGTCGGCGATGCCGAGTAGGAGCGCGGCAATGAAGGGGCCCGTGATGGATGAGGTGCCACCGACCGTGACGACGATCATGAAATAGATCAGGTATTTCAGCGGAAAGTTTGGGTCGAGGCCGAGCAGTTCGGTGCCGAGCGCACCGCCAAGGCCGGCGAGACCGGAGCCGAGCGCGAAAGTCAGCGCGAAGATGACGGAGACGTTAATGCCCATGCCGCGAGCGACGCGCCCGTCATCGACGGCGGCGCGCAACTGGCTGCCGAAACGGGTGCGGGTGAGCGCCAGTTGCAGTGCAACCGTCAGCACTGCGCAGATGACGATGATGAAGAGCCGGTAGCGGCCGATATCGATGCCCATGAAGCCGAAGCGGCCGCTGAGTTCGGGCGGTAGGTTGATCAACTGCTGCTGGCCGCCCATGAAATAATCGATTGCGGCAATCGACATGAAGACGAGGCCGATCGAAAACAGCACCTGATCGAGATGCGAAGCCGAATAAAGGCGGCGGTAGAGCAGCCGTTCCAATACGGCGCCGGCAAGCGCCGTGACGATGAAGGCCGCCGGCAGGCACCAGTAGAAGGAGATGCCGTATCTATTCATCATGATGACGGTGACGTAACCGCCTGCCATGGCAAAGGCGCCATGCGCCAAATTGACGAAATTCATCAGGCCCAGCGTGACTGACAATCCGCAGGCGAGAACAAAGAGAAGCATGCCATAGGCGATGCCGTCGAACAGGATTGTCAGCATGAGACCTCACTGCATCCAGGCGGCGGAATTGCCTCCGCCGCCTGTTCCAAAGGCTTACTTGGCAGCCGTATTCGGATCGTGGATGTCAGGGTAAGTCGCAAACTCGACATTGTAGAGTTCGCCGTTCTTCTCCTTGACCTCGCGCATGTAGATATCCTGCACGATGTCGCGGGTATCAGGATCGATGGTGATAGGCCCGCGCGGGCTGACGAATTCCATGCCCTTCATTGCATCGACCAATTTGGTGCCATCGGTGTCACCGCCGGTCTTTTCGAGGGCGGCATAGGCGACATGCATGGCATCATAACCGCCGACCGACATGAAATTCGGGCGCATGTTCTTGTTGGCTTTGCGGACTTCGGCGACGAAGGCCTTGTTTTCCGGGCTGTCGTGATCGGTCGAATAGAAGTGGCCGGTGATGACGCCCTTGGCGGACGGTCCCATCCCGTTCAGGAGATCGTCATCGGTGACATCGCCGGTGGCAATCAGCTTGATGCCGGCATCCGCAAGGCCGCGATCGACGAACTGCTTCATGAAGATTGCGCCGACACCGGAGGGGACGAAGACGAAAAGGGCATCAGGCTTGGCATCGCGCACGCGTTGCAGGAAGGGAGCAAAATCCGGATTCTGCAGGGGAACGCGGAGTGCTTCGACAACCGTGCCGCCGTCTTTCTTGAACTGGTCGGTAAAGCCCTTCTCGATGTCGATGCCCGGTCCATAGTCGGTCACCAGCGTGACGACCCGCTTCAGATTGTTCTGGACGGCCCAGGTGGCGACCGGAACGGCAGACTGCGGGCCTGCCATCGAGGTGCGCACGAAATAGGGCGACTGCTTCATGATGGCCGAGGTCGTGGCCGAGGTGATGATTGCCGGAATCTTTGCCTGGTTGAGAACCGGGGCGACACCCATGGCAAGCGGAGTCAGGCCGAAGCCGACAAGCATTTTCACGCCGTCGTTGACGACGAGTTCCTGGGCGATGCGGCGGGTCTGGTCGGCCGTGCCGGCATCGTCCCGCAGGACAAGCTCGATCTTCTTGCCTGCAACCGTGTCGCCATTGATTGCCATGTATGCGCGAGCGCCGGCCTCGACCTGACGCCCGGTTGAGGCAAAAGGACCTGTCATCGGCAGGATCACGCCGATCTTCACCGTTTCCTGCGCAAATGCAGGCACGCCAGCAAGTGTGGCGAGCGCCGCGCCGGCTATCAATAGTCTTCTTGAAAACGAAATCATGTATACTCCTCCCATTGTTGTGCATCATATCTCTCTCCCGGAGATATGCCGCGACCTGAACGTTTTTCTTCTCTCCTCCAGAGGAAAACGCCATTGTCGCGAAAATTGCTCAGCGACATCAATGTATACATAAAACTTGACATGGTACAAGCTGCCGCTACCTGTCAGACCTGCAAACCATGCCTGGCAGACTGATCACGAAAGGCCCGGCGGACGGTCTTTTGCGCTTGCAAGTTTTGCGTTTTGCGAAAGCAAATTTTCGATCGTCGCAACTCTGTCATATAGCTATGGCGAGAACGTGCTTTATCGAGCGAATTGAACAGGGAGCGTGCCATGATCGAAAACACTCAGCTCGACCGTATCAAGAATGAAATCGCCGACAGCTTCGACGAGGAGCTGGAAATGCAGATGGAGGAGGACCGGCTCGACGAGCTGGTCGCCGAGGGCATGTCCGGCGAAGCGGAACAGACGCTCGAGCGCAAACTCTATTTCCGCGAGCTCTTCCGCCTGCAGCATGAGCTGGTTCGCCTTCAGGACTGGGTCCAGTACAAGAAGCTGAAGGTGGTCGTGCTTTTCGAGGGCCGCGATTCCGCCGGCAAGGGTGGCGCAATCAAGCGCGTGACCCAACGCCTCAATCCGCGCGTCTGCCGCGTCGTGGCGCTGCCGGCGCCGACCGAACGCGAGCGGAACCAGTGGTATTTCCAGCGCTACACGTCGCATCTGCCGTCGGCGGGCGAGATGGTGCTCTTCGACCGCAGTTGGTACAACCGTGCCGGCGTCGAGCGGGTCATGGGCTTCTGCACGAAGGACGAGCTGGAAGAGTTCTTCCGCTCCGTGCCGGAATTCGAGCGCATGCTGGTCCGCTCCGGTATCATCCTCATCAAGTACTGGTTCTCGATCACCGATGAGGAGCAGGAGTTCCGCTTCAACATGCGCATCCACGATCCGCTGAAGCAGTGGAAGCTCTCGCCGATGGACCTGCAGAGCCGCGTCCATTGGGAGGAATATACCAAGGCCAAGGAAGAAATGCTCGCCCGCACCCATATTGAGGAAGCGCCGTGGTGGGTCGTTCAGGCCGTCGACAAGAAACGCGCGCGCCTCAATTGCATCGCCCATCTGCTCGGCCAGATCCCGTATGAGGACGTTCCGAAGGAAGGGATCGTGCTGCCGGATCGCGTGCGTCACGATGACTACCATCGCACCCCGGTTCCGCCGGAAATGTATGTTCCCGAAGTCTACTGATTGAAATGGCTGCGGCCGGTTTCCGGCAGCAGCGCCTTTTCAGCATGTCGCGCAAAACCGATTCAAGCGTTGCGCGACATGCCTCAATGCGCCGATTGCTGCTTGGCGCGGGCGACGATCTGGGTCGGATTGACGAATTGCAGCGCGATGATGAGCCAGAAGAGCGTCGTCACCATATAGATCACCGCCATCGCATCGATTGATTGGCTGGCTCGTACGCCGGATGCGAAGACCGCGTAATAAAGAGAGACAACAAGCGTCTGGGTCTGCGGTCCGGCGATGAGGAAGGTCAGCTCGAACATCGCGAGCGTGCGCACCAGAACGAGCAGAAGTGCTGCCAGCATGCCGGGCAGCAGGAGCGGCAGCAGAATGCGGATAAAGAGGCTGGTGGTGCCGGCACCGAAGACACGGGCGGCGGCCTCGATGCGCGGATCGATCTGCTCGATGAACGGGATCATGACGAGCACGACGAAGGGGAAAGACGGCACGAGGTTGATCAGCACGACGCCCCAGAAGGTGCCGCCGAGCCCGAGCTGGTAGAGCACTGTTGCCAGCGGAATGCCGTAGGTCAGCGGTGGGATCAGCAGCGGCAGCAGGAAGAGCAGAATGATGGCGCGCTTGCCCGGGAAATCGCGCCGCGCCAGAGCATAGGCTGTCAATACGCCCAGAATGCCCGAGATGATGACGACGACAAAGGCCATCTCGAAGGTAACGATGACGACGCTGGATAGCTGGAATTCGCTCCAGGCGCTGAAATACCAACGATCCGTCCAGCCGCGCGGCAGCCATGTGCCGAGCCAGCGTGTGGCGAAAGAGTTGACGATCACGGCCGCGATGACCGCAAGCAGGTTGAGGACAAAGAGGGTCGCGAGCGCCCAGACGGCGATGCGCCAGATCTTCGAGGTAAGGCCCTGGTCACGGATCATGGCTTAGCCTTTCGTGCCGCCGGCCGGGCCGCGGTAGAAGAAGGAACGCGCGCCGAGGACGGCGACGACAACAATAAGCTCGACGCCACCCATGATAATGGCGATCGCCGTGCCGTAGGAATGATCATATTGCTCGAAAGCGGCTTGATAGGCTGCAATCGAGATGACGCGCGTCGGACCAGCCGGCGCGCCGAGCAGGACGGCGGACGGGAAGACGGCAAAGGCCTGCACGAAGGAAAGGCAGAAGGTCACGGCGAGGCCGGGCACCAGGAGCGGCAGGAACACGCGCGTAAAGCGCTGGCGCGCATTGGCGCCGAGCGTGGCGGCAGCCTGCTCGATCGCCGGGTCGATGCCTGTGATATAGGACAACGTCAGCAGGAAGGCGAAGGGGAAGCCGGTAATCAGCAGCGAGGCGAAGACACCCCAGTAGTTGTTGGTGAGCTTGACCGGTGAATCCAGGATGCCGAACAGGATGAGCGTCTCGTTGAACCAGCCGCGCGGGCCGAGAAAGGTCAGCAGACCATCGGCGACGAAGACAGTACCGAGCGTAATCGGCAGTACGAGGATTGTCGTCAGTAGCCGCTGTCGCCGCATCAGTCGGACGCGAAACGCAACCGGGACTGCGAAGGCCAGGTTGACGATCGTGACCGGCAAGGCAAGCCACATCGTATTGGCGATCGTGCCGTACTGGAACTGGTCCGAGAAGAACTTCGCGTAATTTTCGTACCAAACGCCGCCATCCTTCGGCATCAGTGAATCCGCAACGCCGTAGACGAAGGGGTAGATGAAGAGGGCGATCATGAAGATCAGGCCTGGCAGCACCAGCAATGTCGTGCCATCAAGGCCCTGAGCGGCAAGCCGGGTTTTCAGTGAGGGACCGCCATTCATGCTGGCGCCCCTTTGAAGACCAGCGAACGGCCCGCGACGGGCTGCAGAGTGGTGGCAGAGCCGCGCGGCAACGCATCATCGGAGCGGAAATACAGCTCCGATCCGTCCGCCGAACGGGCCATACCGAAGAAGGCACGCCCGCGATATTCGGTGTTCGCGACAATGACGGGAATGCCGCTGTCGTCGGTGGTCGCAACGAGATCTTCAGGACGCACGGAGAGCACTGCGGCATCGCCGACCTTCAATGTGTCGCGCATCGTGCCGGTCAGCCGCGCGCCAGCGGCTTCGATTTCGGCCTCGGTGCCGGAGATGGAGACGACGCGGCCGGGAATGCGGGTGCGGAAACCCATGAAATCGGCGACGTTGAGGTTGACCGGGCGCTGGTAGAGATCCTGTGGCGTGCCGATCTGCTGGATATGACCCTGGCTCATGACAACGATGCGGTCGGCAAGCGACAGGGCTTCGTCCTGGTCATGCGTGACATAGATGGTCGTCGAGCCGATCTGGTCGTGGATACCGCGGATTTCGGCGCGCATTTCCAGGCGCAGCTTGGCGTCGAGGTTGGAGAGCGGCTCGTCCATCAATACGATCGGCGGGCGGATGACGATTGCGCGGGCAATCGCCACGCGCTGTTGCTGGCCGCCGGAGAGCTGGCCGGGCAGCTTGTCCGCCTGACTTTCCAGGCGCACGAGCGCCAGCGCATCGATGATGCGCTTGTCGGCTTCGGCACCGCGAATGCCCTGCATGGCAAGGCCGAAACCGACATTCTTGCGAACGCTCATGTGCGGGAAGAGGGCGTAACTTTGAAAGACCATGCCGAAGCCGCGCTTTTCCGGCTCCAACTGGTCGATGCGATTGCCGCCGAGGCGGATTTCGCCGCCGGATAGGCCAAGCAGGCCGGCAATGCAGTTCAGCGCGGTGGATTTTCCGCAGCCGGAGGGGCCGAGAAGTGCGATGAATTCGCCGGGTTCGATCGTGAGGTCGATGCCATCAAGGGCGTTATAGGCGCCGAAAGATCGCCTGATGCCATCGAGCTCAAGGCGCGCATTCTTCCGCGATGACGCTGTTGCTGCGTTTTGAACCGGCAAAGTCAATGCAATCTCCATTTATCGGCAACCATGGCCGTTAGAAATCCGGCGCCGAGATACCCGGCGCCGGCTCATTTCAATCACCGATAATCAGCCCTTCTTGGCGCCGATCTTCTCGTCCCAGATGCGGAAAGCCTGGACGAGCTGCTTGGGCTCGAGCGGCACTTCCAGCGGGCTGCCGGCGATCCAGTCGGCATATTCCGGCCGGCCGAATTCCTTGATGATTTCCTGGCTTTCTGCAGGCGCCATCTCGAGCGTGACATCCTTTACCGCCGGGCCTGGGTAGAAGTAGCCTGCATCATAGGCGATTGCTTGCTGTTGCGGCTGATAGATGAAGTTCAGGACGTCGAGCAGAACGCCAACCTTCTCGTCGGAAACGCCTTTCGGGATCGCCGCATAGTGAGCGTCGGTGACCCAGTGGAAGCCTTCGAGCTTGCCGACCTTGGCTTCCTCGGGAACGATGCCGAGCGCGCGCGGGTTGATGTCCCAGCCGGTGGTGGTGGCGACGATGTCACGCGTGCCTTCGCCGAGTTCCTTGAAGACCACTGCGGTGCCGGTCGGGTAATATTCGATGTTCTCACCGAGAGCGGCCAGATATTCCCAGGTCTTGGCCCAGCCATTGACCGGGTCGCGCGGATTGCTGTCGCCGAGCAGGTATGGCAGGCCCATCAGCAGCGTGCGGCCCGGGCCGGAATTGGCGGGGCGTGCATAGAGGAACTTGTTCTTGTTCTGCTTCGTCCAGTCGAGCAGCTCCTGCGCCGTCTTCGGCGGGGTCGCCACCTTGTCCGGCATATATTCGATCAGCGGGCCGGACGGGTAATAGGTGATGACGACGCCCTGGTCCTTGGCGAGTGCCTGCATCTTGAAAGCCTGCGGCAGCAGGATGCTTTCAAGATTGGGAAGGGCGGATTTCTTGCTGGACAGGTCGACCCAGAGACCCTGGTCGACACCGGCCGAAAGCGCGTCCGTGCCTGTTAGCACGAGATCGATATCGACCTTGCCGGCAGCCTGCTGGGCCTGGATCTTGGCCGGCAGTTCCGGAGCGGGGGCTTTGGTGAAGGAAAAGCTGGCGACGAATTCAGGCTTGGCCTTGGCGTAGTTCTCGAACATGCCCTGCGTCAGCGCCAGGTTGCCCGCGACGTCGACGATAGTGATGGTGACCGGGTTTGCCGGCGCCTTGGCCTGTGCGAAAGCGCGAAGCGGCAACATTCCGGCGGCGGCGACGCCGGCAGCTCCGCCGACGAAGGTTCTGCGTGTAATCTTCATTTTATTCCTCCTCCTTTGCGGCGGTGCCGGCTTTTGCCCCGAGCCCCACCCGTTTGCATCGCAATGCACGTCCAATGCTTCGATGCGCCGGTTTTCCGACAGCATCAAATGCTCGCAGCTCGAAGCTTTTCCTCCGGGTGCAATGCCATGCCGCCGTTCTCCTCCGCGGCATATCTTGGCAACAGGATTCAATTGATATACTAGTATGCACGAAAGTGTCAACGTCCCGAGACCATGCATGCGGCAGGCTTCCGACCCTGAAATCCTTGCCTTTCCGGCGTCCCAAGACGCAGCCGGAAAGATCCGCCGCGTGACGACGGCCGCCGCTATCCACGGGCGGCTGCACGCCGATATCGTCTCTCTCAGGATCCCGCCCGGTACGGTGCTGCAGGAAAAGCGGATCGCCGAGGATTTCGGTGTGAGCCGAACGCCCGTGCGCGAGGCGCTGCTGAGGCTGTCCGAGGGCGGGCTCGTCGATATCTATCCGCAATCGGGCACGGTGGTTTCCAGAGTGCCGGTCTCGGCCATTCCGGAGGCGGTCGTCGTGCGCAAGGCGCTTGAGGGGACGACGGTCGAGATGGCCGCCGGTATCGCGACGGAGGCCGATATTGCGCGGCTGGATGCGATCATCGCCCGGCAGAAGACGCATGCAGCCCTCGGCAATGCTTCGAGCTTTCATGAAGAAGACGAGGCCTTTCACGAGGCGATCACGCAGATTGCCGGCTATCCCGGCATCTGGACCATTCTGAAGACGGTGAAGGTGCAGATCGACCGGGCGCGGCGTCTGACGTTGCCGGTGCTCGGGCGCATGGACAATGTCGTGCACGAGCATATGGTGATCCGCGACGCCATTGCTGCGCATGATATCGCGGCGGCGCGCGAGGCGATGGTTCATCACCTAAGCGCCGTCATACCCGATGTGGCGGAACTGCGCTCGCAGTTCCCCGACTATTTCTGCTGACGGCGAAACGACAAAACGCGGGATACAAAAGGAGAGAAAGACGAGATGCGGCAAGGTTGGAGATGGTTCGGGCCGGAGGCGCCGGTCACGCTAGACGAGGTGCGCCAGACGGGTGCGACGAACATCGTTTCGTCGCTACATCAGGTGCCGATCGGCCGTGCCTGGACCGAGACGGAAGTACGCGAACGCCAGGCGCTAATCGAAACCACGCCGGCAGGCCGCTCGCAACTGACCTGGAGTGTCGTGGAAAGCATTCCGATCCCCGATGCCGTCAAGCGCAGGGGTGCTCAGGCGAAGGCAGAGATCGAGGCCTGGATTGCCAGCCTCGAGGCCGTGGCCGCCTGCGGTATCCCGATCGTCTGCTACAATTTCATGCCCGTCGTCGACTGGACGCGCACCGATCTCGATTACGTGACGCCGACCGGTGCTACCGCCATGCGCTTCGATCACGAGCGTTTTGCAGCCTTCGAATTGTTCGTTCTGCAGCGGCCGAGCGCTGCCGCCGAATATTCCGACGAAGACAAGGCGCGGGCGAAGGTTGTCTACGAAAGCATGACGGAAGCGGAGATTGCCGAGCTTACCCGCATCATCACCTCGGCTCTGCCCGGTTCGACGACCGAACCGCTCACCATTCCAGCGTTCCGCGAAAAGCTTATCGCCTATGAGGGCATAGACGCGAAGAAACTTCGCCAGCATCTCGTCGAATTCCTCGAAGCCGTCGTTCCCGTCGCGGAAGCGCGCGGCGTGAAGCTGACGCTGCATCCAGACGACCCGCCGCGCTCGCTCTTCGGCCTGCCGCGCATCGCTTCGACGGCAGAGGATTATGCGGCGCTTTTCGATGCCGTGCCGGCGGCCGCCAACGGCATGTGCTACTGCACCGGTAGCCTCGGCGTGCGCGCCGACAACGATCTGCCGGCGATTGCGCGACGCTTCGCCTCGCGCATCTATTTCGCCCATCTTCGCGCCACGACCCGCGAGGGCGACGGCCGTACCTTCCACGAAAGCGCGCATCTTGAAGGCGACGTGAACATGGTTTCCGTGCTGAAGGAACTGGTGGCCGAAGACCGTCGCCGCAGCGCCGACCAGTCGATTGTCTTCCGCTCGGACCACGGCCACCGCATGCTCGACGACTTGCAGAAGAATGTCACACCCGGCTATCCGGCAATCGGCCGTCTTCGCGGCCTTGCCGAGCTGCGCGGCATTCTGCACGCACTCGACGCGCCGCCGACCTGATTTTTCTGTTTGCAAGTAATTCCAGCAAAACCGCTGCGCACTTTTGCTGGAATTGCTTTAGTTCCTGTTTGCCGCCGAAAGCTGCTTCAGCGCTTCGACGGCCCGTTCGGCGTCGCCGGCCGGCACGAAAATGTGGTCGTGGTAATAGGCCGCGACCACGTTGGCGCCGATGCCGACTTCCGTTAACGCTTGGGAGAAGGCGGCAGTCAGGCCTACGGCTTCAAGCGAGGAATGCACTTTCAGCGTGATCTGTCGCAGGGGCGTGCTTGCCTGCAGGCCGGCTTTGTCTGCCGTATCCTGGCGCAGAATGAGCGTAAGCCCTTCCTTTTCGTGAAAGAGGGCGAGCGGGCGAAGATTGAGGTAGTCTTCCGGCTGCGAGGCCGGCACGGTGCAATAGACGAATTCGCCCGCTACCAATTCCGGCTCCATCGTCGCGAGAAGAACTGAGAGGTCGGTAATGCCTGTCATGCCGTTTTTCCCTGACGTCCCTTACTGTGAATAAATCTTCTCCAGCACCGAAAGACCGGTGGCATGGTTGGATCGGATGAGCGCGGCTGCGAGCGTCGGATCGCGATCCTCATAGGCACGGCACAGTCGTTCGTGATCCTCGTAGGATTTCTGCAGGCGGCCGGGCTGGGATAGACCTATACGGCGCAAGCGAAGTGTTCTGAGAAGCAGGGAATCGACGATTTTCTTGACCGTGCGATTACCGGCGAGTTCGGTGTTGCGTTCGTGAAAGTCGATATTTGCCCAGAAATAGGCGTTCACGTCGCCGGCCTTGCTTGCGGTTTCCATGACCTGCATGATCGGCTGGAGGGTGCGGATATCGTCCAGCGACATGTCACGCGCAATATCGCCGGCGATCAGTTCCAGCAGATTGGCGCGGACGCGGTAGATATCGCGAATTTCCTTGATCGAAAGACTAGCGACGCGCGGGCGACGCCGCGGCGGGATTTCGACGAGCCCTTCCTTTTCCAGGAGCATCAGGGCTTCGCGGATAGGCGTCCGGCTGGGCTGGTCTTGTAGCGTCGTGCAAGTTCGACGGAGTTCAGATCATCGCCCGGTTTGCGAATGTCCTCGATGATCTCGGCCGCCACTTCGCGGGCGATGGTGGAAACAAGCGACGGCCTGTCATGCTGTTCGGTGACGAGACGCGCGGCAACCGCCTCGGCACGCTGGCGCGAGTCGATATGCGGTGGATCGTCCACGGCGTGGACTATATCGGCAGGCGTGTATTCGCCAGACAAGAAAACTCCTGAGAAATATCCTTCTCACCAGGAACTTAGCATGTTCTGTCGACAACGGGAATAAGAGCGCGGATATTTACCCTGCATGCGTAGGTTGAATCATGCGGAACAGCTTGAGGCGCTTGAAACCGGGGAATTTCAGGCCTGCAGACCTTCAGATGAGGCGGAAACGATAGGCTCTCAGGACGGCCTGCATGCGGTTGACGGCATCGAGCTTGCGCATCGCTGTCTTCAAGTAACCATTCACCGTATGGGCGGAAATGTGCAGGATGATGGCAATCTCCTCGCTGCTCTTGCCGGAGGCTGACCAGCGCAGGCATTCGATCTCGCGAACGGTCAGGCGCTCGTAATCGGCAAGCGGCGGCTCGGTCGCCAAGCTGAAGCTGTCCAACGCCTTCAGTACGGCAAAGACCATGCGCGCGCATTCCTGCTCGTCGGGTTGGCTGCGCAGGCCAGAGAACATGATGACATAATGCCTCAGAATGGCGTCATGCAGCGTGAAGCTGACGGTGTTGTGAAGGCCGAGATCCTCGAAATTGCGGGCGAGTTCTTCCGAACCGCTTGCGTTGCCGGGCTGGGCGAACAAGTCCGTGCCGGAATAGATCGGCATGATGGTCTTCTTCAGGTCCTCGATCAGCTGGCTGCGCCAAAAGAGATCGGAAGCGTCGTAGCGGTCGATCAGTTCCTGTGGCCAGTTGCTGGCGATGATGTTGGCACGAAAGCCGAGCTTGTCAGCCTGCGGAAAGCTGGCAGCCAGAAAGAAGCGGAAGCCATGCGCCTGCATGACATGCTGGAGGGAAATGGAGAAACTTCTCGTGGGGATCGGCCTGGACTGTGGTGCTGGCTGTTCCCCCGGGAAGGAGAACTTTGCCCTATTCTTGAGGATCATGGATCATCTGCCGGCAAATGCGCTGACCGGCCGGGAGGGAGCCGGTCAGCGCCAGGAGGAGGGAGGATCAGAAAAGCGTCCGGTTGATTTCTTCCGGGCGACGGTGCGCGGCAATGCGTACCGGCTGGTATTCGTAGATCGGGTTTTCCGGTTCCAGGCGCAGAAGCGCACAGTGGAATTTGTAATTCGCACCGGTCACGATGTTCGAAAAGATCACATCCATGAGGATATTCTTTCCGACGCTGATAAATATAGGGCGCTTGAGCTTTATCATGGCGTTCACCTCGTTTCTTCTGTCCGCTTTACCGGATGCAACGAGGTTAACTATAGACTTTATTGCTTCAGTCCTGAATTATACATAGGTGTATAATTCGATTTGATCTTTTGGCGGAAACAATACTCCCCTGCAGAGCCTTACAGCTTCAAAGCCATTTCCAGGTAGTTGATGAGAGAATCGAATTCGACCGGCTTGCCCAGAAAGGCCAACGCACCGCCTTCCATGGCGGCTGTGCGGGTTCTTTCGTCGCGATAGGATGTCATGAAGATCATCGGCGGCTTTTCAGGTTCGCCGTTGAGGATTGCCTGCAGTTCGATGCCGCTCAGTCCGGGCATCTTGACGTCGACCAGCATGCAGTCGATTGCCGCCCTGTCATCAAAGGCCAGAAACTCTTCCGCCGAGCAGAAAAGCTTGCTCTGGTAGCCGCAGGACTGGATCAGATCGTCAAGCGCCTCCCGGATAGCCTGGTCGTCATCGACGATAGCGATTGTGCATGTATGTGACACGAGATTGGTAGCCTTGCTTATTCTTACATTCCGTTAGGCTATATTATGAGGATCGAGGCCGTGTCGCGGTACCATACAAGGGTCTAGGTTCCACTATCTGCCTTCCAGCATTTCGGCCTTGCGCACCAGATCGGCCACCGATCGGACCTGCATCTTGCGCATGACGTTGCCGCGATGGAGCTTCACGGTAATCTCGCTGATGCCGAGATCGTAGGCGATCTGCTTGTTCATCAGACCCTTGACGACGGCTGCCATGACTTCCCGCTCGCGGGGTGTCAGTGTATCGACAAGTGATGCGACTGCATCACTTGCCGCCATTTCCCGCCGGCGGGCCATATCCTTCTCGATCGCGATACCGACCGCATCGAGAATATCCTGGTCTCGGAAGGGCTTGGTGAGGAAGTCGACAGCACCGGCCTTCATGGCGCGCACGCTCATCGGAATATCGCCGAAGCCGGTCATGAAGACGATCGGCATCCTGCTGCCGATCCGTTCAAGATGAAGCTGGAAATCCAGCCCGCTGAGACCGGGCAGACGTATGTCGAGGAGAATGCAGCCCGGCCGGCGCAGGTCGGCGGTATCAAGGAAGGCGGTCGTCGTCGCGAAGGAGACGGCATCCATCTGGATCGACCGGAAGAGGTCGACAAGCGACTCGCGAATGGATTCGTCATCATCGACGACATAGACAATCGGCGATGCCGATTGAGAGGTTGCCTTCGATGCGGCGCTAGCGTTGGTCATGGTCGTCCTCAATCGGTATGATCATTTCGAAGATGGCGCCCCCGTCAGGATGGTTGCCGGCAATCAGCTGGCCGCCTCTTGCTTCCAGCGTGCTGCGGCAGATGGAGAGCCCCATGCCCATTCCAGAGGGCTTGGTCGTGAAGAAGGGTGTGAAGAGCTTCGCCATGGCCTCCTCGCTGATGCCGGGGCCGAAATCCCTGACGGAGAGGCTGACGAATATATCATCCTTCCTGCCGAGCGAGACCAGAATCTTGCGCCGGTCGATTGCCGTTTCTCGCATGGCTTGGACTGCATTCGTGACGAGGTTGATGAGGACCTGCTGCAGTTCGATGCGGATCGCCTTCACCTTGAGCGGCATTTCGGCTGGGTTCACATCGAAGTCGACCATGTCGCGCTGGAAGTCGTGCTCCATCAGGGCGCGTGTTTCCTCGATCAGCGTCTCGAGATCGACCCGTTCGGGGGTGCGATCGCCCTGCGTCAGCATGGAGCGGGTATTATGGATGATTTCGCTCGCGCGTTGGCTGTCGCGAATGATGCGCTCGGCCGAACGGCGCACGGCGGCCAGATCCGGCGGCTCGCGGTTCAGCCATCTGAGCAGCGTCTGGGCGTTGACGACGATGGCGCCAAGCGGCTGATTGAGCTCGTGAGCGAGCGAGGCGGACAATGTGCCGACGGTCGCGGCGCGTGAGGCGCGGGCAAGCTCATCCTGAGCCTCACGAAGGGCCTTCTGCATCATTTCCCGCTGGGTGATATCCACCATGCCCACCACCACGCGATTGAAGGCGGTGGGATCTTCCGGAAAGCTCATGCTCATGATGACAAGCCTGCTTTCGCCATTCTCGGTGATCAGATTGCCCTTGCCCTCGAAATGACGTTCGCCACAGAAAATGGCGTTCATCAGGTCCAAAAAGGTATCGTCATCGGGCGCGATGTAGCGGCGCATCGTGCGCGAGTGCAGGCCGTCGGTCATATGGCCCAGCAGCTCCATTGCCGCGTCGTTTGCGGCGATGGTGCGAATAAGGCCCGTGCAGGCAACGATGACGCCTGGATTTGTTCGATAATAGTCCTTGAGATCGCTCACACCTTCCGCCTTCAAAGACATCAGGAAGGATCGCACTGCCGAATAATCGCGCTCCCAGAGTGCGATGCGGCTGTGCTCGAAGATGTAGCGATAGCGGGTTTCGCTGTCGCGAAGATGCAGGTTGGCTTCGATGAGGCCGGCACGTGCGGTTTCGTTCCTGAGGATGAGGGCGCAGGTGATGGTGATGGCGGCGAGAGAGACCGCTAACCGCAACTGGGCTGGGACATTTTCTCCGAGACCGTGCGAATAGAAATAAGCGAAAAGGGTAAGGGCGGCGCAGACAATTGTGAGCAGCGTGGTGCCTATCCTCGTCAGCATTTCGGCCGATAGCAGCAGCACGATAACATAGAGGACGGCGATGGCGCTTTCGACCTCGGTGAAGGCATCGACGTAGAACACGGTGGCGCCGAGCACCAGCGCGATCAGGCCGAGCGTGATCTCATGCGAGAGCGTTCCCCGCCGGTTGATGAGTTTCGATACAATGGCTGATCCCATACCCCCTCGCTGTCGGTTGAGGTCTTCTACCCATACCGGCTAGTAAGGTTTACCTTAATGGCCTGTTTATCGGCGCAAAACTATACCAAAGTGTTGGAAGCATGGGCCGAATTGTCTCTACGCTTGAAAAAGAAAGACCGTCCCGGGCGGCGGGACGGTCTCTGGCGGATGGGAGGATCCGCAGGGCTTCGGCGGAGGGGGACGCCTGCCCTAGAGGTGGCAAGGGGCGGTGCCACCGGGTTAGCTTGGAACCGTGAATGGTCAGGTCGGTTCCGAGCTACGAGTACAAGATAGATCCAAGAGCCCTGGGACATAACTATACTTAGGTTTTGGTCCGGCCATACAAAGCGGCAGGTCGGTTTCCTGGGCGAATGGCTTTGAAACTTGTCCCGACGACTTCCGCAATCGCAATAGTGACGCTGCAGGTGGCAAGCAGAACTGATGAAAATCCCTCCGACACGATCGCGACTTTATGGCGTGCTAAGGCGTCGCAGCTCGGCGCTCCGCTTCAGGCGCCCCGGGAACCGTTCCTCACGCCGTAGAGACTTGCCGCGATCTACGGACTTGTCGCTGTGCTGCTGGACATCGGGTCTGCAAGGGAAAAGCCTGCGGCACAGGCTCGCTCCTGCGGCGGTTGATGGTGCTATCTCATTTTGAGATAGCCGCATCGAATAAACCTATTTGTCACAATAGTGTCGCCACGGCATAGTCTTAGGAGGGAGAAACACTTTTAGGACATTGCTGTGGAATATGTGCGCTTTGGCCAGACCGGCCTGAAGGTTTCGTCGCTTTGCCTTGGTACCATGGGTATCGGGACATCCAAGTGGAAGGGTTGGGTGTTGGACGAAGAAAAATCGGTGCCGATCCTGAAGAAGGCGCTTGATGTCGGCATCAATTTCTTCGACATGGCAGATTGGTATTCGACCGGTGTCAACGAGCAGGTCGTCGCCCGCACGCTGCTGTCTTTGACGGATCGCGAAAAGCTGGTGCTCGCCACCAAGGCCTTCTACCCGATGAGCGACGATCCGAACGACAAGGGCCTGTCTCGCAAGCATCTGATGGCCTCGATCGACAAGTCGCTGAAACAGATGGGCACCGACTATGTCGACCTCTATGTCATCCACGCCTTCGATCCGGAAACGCCGATCGAAGAAACGATGAGCGCGCTGCATGACATCGTGAAGTCGGGCAAGGCGCGTTATATCGGCGCCTCCACCATGTATTCCTGGCAGTTCGCCAAGATGAACCATGTCGCCGACAAGAACGGCTGGACGCGGTTCGTCAACATGCAGTGCCAGTATTCGCTGCTCTACCGCGAGGAAGAGCGCGAAATGATGCCCTATTGCCAAGATGAGGGCATTGCGGTCACGACCTTCTCGCCGCTCGCCCGCGGTTATCTTGCCGGCGGCGGTTCGGCGCCGCGTATCGCCCATGACCTTTATCTCGACTGGTTCGGCGACGAGATCGACCAGGAGATCGCCAAGCGCGTCAACGAGATCGCCGCCAAGCGCGGCAAGACAGCCAGCCAGATCGCCCAGGCCTGGGTCATCGGCTCCGGCAACAGCACGGTTCCGATCGTCGGCACCGAGAGCCCCGAGCACGTCACTGCCGCGATCGAAGCGGCTGCAATCGAACTGACGGCGGAAGAGCGCGCCTTCCTGGAAGAGCCCTACCGCCCGCGCGACATGATCAACGACTATAACCCGGTCCGTCGCCCCCGCGCGCTTTCAAAGGCGTAATGGGCGAAGGCATAATGGGTTCGACTGGCATCGCTACTGGAGATTTCAATGCTTTATATCGGTGAAGGTTTCGAGGGTTCCGGCCCGAACGCCGCGCATATCAACCTCTATCTCGGCCCGAAGAATGGCCCGATTTCCGGCGCACTCGCCGGTGCGGCAGCAAGCCCCGGTCCCGGCCATCTGCCGTTCCAGGCGGTCTTGAAACCGAACCTGCCGGCAAAGCCGGTGACGCTCTTCATCGCCAAGGCCGTGATGGAGTCAGGCTCTTCGCATGAACTGATGACCTGGGGGCCGGCGCAGGCCGGTGTTGCCGCCGGCATCACTGCGGCGTTGCTCGACGGCTCATTGCCGGCAGAAGCCGAGGACGACTGGGTCGCGATTGCAGCCGTATGGGTCAATCCATCGGCAAACGACGCGGAAGAGGTATATCATAACAACAAGGCTGCGACGCATCTTGCCGCCAAGCGCGCACTGGTGAAAGGTTGGCCGTCGCGTGCCGAGCTTGCCGAAGGCGTAGCAACGGTCGGCAATCCGTTCTTTACGCCTAAGGTCGCCTGATATGAAACTCATCGAAGACAATGCGCTGATCGGCGGAGGCTGGGGAGGTGCTGTTGATAGCAAGCGCTTCGTCGTGCTCAATCCTGCCGACGGCAGCGAGCTTGCGACGGTGCCGGATTGCGGTGCTGCTGAAGCCCAGCAGGCGGTCGATGCTGCCGCCAGGGCTTTCAAGACATGGTGCAAGACACTCGCCTCAGAGCGCTCCGCAGTGCTGCGCCGCTGGGCGGAGCTGATGCTCGCCAACCAGGAAGACCTCGCGCGGCTACTGACAGCCGAGCAGGGCAAGCCGCTAGCCGAAGCGCGCGGCGAAGTCGCCTATGCAGCCGGCTTCCTGACTTGGTTTGCCGAGGAGGGGCGCCGCTCGCATGGCGGTGTCGTGCCGTCGCACAAGGCGGATGCTCGCATCGTTGTAATGAAGGAGCCGGTCGGTGTCGTCGCAGCTGTGACGCCGTGGAATTTCCCGCTGGCGATGATCACCCGCAAAGTCGGCCCGGCGCTCGCTGCCGGTTGCACCATCATCATCAAGCCGGCCGAGGACACACCGCTTTCGGCGCTGGCGCTTGCTCGCCTCGGCGAAGAGGCCGGCGTTCCCGCCGGTGTCGTGAATGTCGTGACGACGAAGTCGCCGGCCGATGTGGTCGGCGTCTGGATGAAGAGCCCGGTCGTGCGCAAGTTCTCGTTCACGGGATCGACCGCCACTGGCAAGCTGCTCATGCGACAGAGTGCCGATACGGTAAAGCGCATCAGCCTCGAACTCGGCGGCAACGCGCCGCTGATCGTGTTCGATGATGCCGATATCGACCAGGCCGTGCGCGGCACGATCGCTTCCAAGTTCCGCAATACCGGACAGACCTGCGTCTGCGCCAACCGCATCCTCGTCGAGGACGGCATCTATGACCGCTACGCCGAGGCGCTTGCCAAGGCCGTTGCGGCGATGAAGGTGGCACCCGGCGTCGAGGATGGCGCGTTGCAGGGGCCGCTCATCAATGCGCCGGCGCTGACGAAGGTCGAGCGGCATGTGAGTGATGCCGTCGAAAAGGGTGCCAAGGTGCTGACCGGCGGCAAGCGGCACGAGCGCGGCGGCCTGTTCTATGCGCCGACGGTGCTGACCGGCATGACGAAGGATATGGCGCTTGCGACCGAAGAGACCTTCGGTCCCGTCGCCGGCCTTTTTCGCTTCAAGGGTGAGGAAGAGGCGATCGCGCTTGCCAACGATACCGAGACTGGCCTTTCGGCCTATTTCTTCACGCAAAATCTCGGCCGCGCCTGGCGTGTTGCCGAAGCGCTGGAAGCGGGCATGGTTGGCATCAACGAAGGCGTGATCTCGACGGAAGTAGCGCCATTCGGTGGCGTCAAGCAATCCGGCCTCGGTCGCGAAGGTGCTGCCGAAGGGCTCGATGAATATCTGGAGAGCAAATACGTCCTGTTCGGCGGGCTTGCAGGATAATGACGGAGGATCGCTCTCCCCAGACGAAGAAGGATCCAGCGGTCGATCGCCGCCGGTTGCCGCTGAATGCGCTCAGGGCCTTCGAGGCTGTGGCGCATCATGGCAGCTTCACGGCGGCAGCCGCCGCGCTCAACATTTCGCAGAGCGCGCTTTCGCGGCATGTCATCGGTCTGGAAGAGAGCATCGGGCGCAAGCTTTTCGAACGCGGGCACAAGGCCACGACGCTGACGGATGCCGGGCGCTCGCTTGCCGCCGGCATCGGCAAGGGTTTTGACCGTATCGAACAGGCACTGAAGGAGGTTTGCGCGCCGGAAGAACAGCGCCAACGCAAGCTGCGCATCAATCTGCCGCCGAGCTTTGCGATGAAACTCACCGTGCCGCTGCTGACGGATTTCCGACGCAGCTTTCCTGAGGTGCTCCTGGAGGTTTCAACGCCTTACGGGGTGCCGGACAGCGAATTCGATGTGGCGGTCGTCTATGCGCGGCCGGCCGTCGATGAATGGATCACCGACCTGCTCTGGGAGGAGCGGCCGACGATCCTGTGCCATCCCGATCTGGTGCGGGGAGGGATTTCGGATCTGGCGAGTTTCATTGCCGCAAACGAGATCATCCACGTCAAGATCGTCGACATGGAGCCCTACCTTACCTGGCAGCGCTTCCTTGTGCAGAACGGGCTTGGCGGGGTTTCCGTGGCGCGGGGGGTGACATTCGACAGCGCCAGCCTCGGGGTTCAGTACGCGTTGTCGGGGCAGGGCCTCGTGCTAGCAGACCCGGCGCTGTTTCGAGAGGAAATAGAAAGCGGACGCCTGGTTGCGCCGGTTACCGCACATTATTACGAAGGCTTCGGCTATTACCTGAAGACCGATGCGGAAGGGCTGGTGGATCCTCTGATTGCAGGGTTTCGATCCTGGATCATCAGCCGCTTCAGCAATCGTATGGTGAACGACGGTGAAAAGCCCGCCCTGCGCATCGTGTCTGGCACAGAGGGTGTCTGATAGCGAACACACTGCCATTCAAGGAGGAGGCAGATCATGACTGAATTGAAAACCAACAGCGGCAATCCGCTGCATCCCTCGGTGCCGGAACTGTGCGAACAGGTCCGTGCCGGCAAGATCGATCGCCGCGGTTTCCTGCGTGCCGTCGCATGGCTTGGTGTGACGGCGGCCTCCGCCAGCGCCTTCCTTGGTGACAGCAAGCCGGCACTCGCCGAGGAAACGCCGACGGATGGCGGCACGCTGCGTTTCGGCTGCCAGATCCAGGAACTGACCGATCCGATGATGACGAGCTGGATCGAGGCCTCGAACCTCTATCGCAACAGCCTGGAATTCCTGACCTATGTCGATGCCGATAACGTCACTCATCCTTATCTCGCCAAGAGCTGGACGCCGTCCGCCGATCTCAAGACCTGGGATTTCGAACTCGACGAGCGCGCCAAATGGTCGAACGGCGATGCCTTCACGCCCGAAGACGTGATCTTCAACATCCAGCGCTGGATCGCACCGGACTCGCAGTCTTCCAACAAGACAGCCTTCTCGGCCGTCGAGAAGGTTGAAAAGACGGGCGATCACGCGATCCGCATCACGCTGTCGCGCGCGGTTTCCTCGCTGCCCGAACAGCTCTATTCCTATACCTGCCCGATGCTGCACCGTGATTTCGTCAAGGGTGGCGCCAACTGGCCGGCCAATCCAATCGGTACCGGCCCCTTCAAGCTGGACGCTTACGAAGTCGGCCGTCAGGCCGTCTTTTCCAAGCGCGCCGATTACTGGGGCACGCCGGCCCATCTTGACGGCATTCAGTATATCGACCTCGGCACTGATATCACCACGCATCTCGCAGCCCTTTCGAGCGGCCAGATCGATATCATCTACCGCGCGACGATCGCCGAATACGATCTCATGAAGTCGCTGCCGAACATCCAGATCCTGACCGGCAAGGCTGCGCACACGCTTGTCATGCGCATGCAGTCCGACCAGAAGCCGTTCGACGATATTCGCGTGCGCAAGGCCGTGCAGCTTGCCGCCGACAACAAGCAGATGCTCGACGTCGCCTATCGCGGCGAAGGCGAAGTTGGCGCCAACTTCCACGTCTCCCCGGTTCAGCCCGATTACTTCGCCCTGCCGGCTGTGCCCCGCGATGTCGAGAAGGCCAAGGCTCTTCTCGCAGAAGCCGGCTACAAGGACGGTTTGGACCTTGAGCTGACGCTCGGCAACACGCAGGGTACCTGGGAACAGGATACCGCGCAGGTACTGCAGCAGAATCTGGCCGAAGCCGGCATCCGGCTGAAGCTCAATGTGCTGCCGGCCTCGCAGTACTGGCCGATCTGGGACAAGGTTCCTTTCGGCCTTACCTACTGGGCGCATCGCCCGCTCGGCGCCATGACGCTCGACCTCGCCTATCGTTCCGGCGGTGCCTGGAACGAGAGCCATTTCGCAAGCAAGGAGTTCGACGCCGCCCTCGATAAGGCGATGGCTGTCGTCGATCCGGCCAAGCGCCCTGAGGCCATGAAGGATGTCCAGCAGATCCTGCAGGATTCCGGCGTCATCATTCAACCCTACTGGCCGAACCGCTTCAGCGCCGCAGCCACCACCGTCCGCGGTTTCGTGCTCCATCCGGCGGATTATTTCCGCATGGATGGCGTCTGGCTCGCCAAGGCTTGATCTTCGGCGGGGCCGCTCGTCGCGGCGGCCCCGACCCGGCAAAGAGGTGGTCCGTGACCGTTTTCCTTTTCATTCTTCGTAAACTGGCAGGCGCACTCGCGGTGATGTTTACCGTGTCGCTGCTCGTTTACCTGGCGCTGGAGGTCAATGTCGGCGATGTCGCCGTCAAGGTCCTCGGCCAGTTCTCGACGCCGGCCCAGCGCGCGCAGTGGCTGACGGCCAATGGTTACGACGATCCTTTCATCATTCGTTACGGCCGCTGGCTCTGGTCCTTCGTGACCGGAGACTGGGGCATGTCCACCTATTATCGTGCGCCGGTTTCCCAGCTGATCCCGGACCGCCTTGCGGCTTCGGGCATCCTGGCGGGCGGAGCACTGCTCATCATCGTTCCGGTCGGCTTGTTTGCAGGAGTCATTGCCGGCATGCGCCCGGGTTCAGTGCTTGATCGCGTTATTTCCTTCATCGCGATCGCCACGACCTCGATCCCGGATTTCGCCTCTGCCGTCTTCTTCTCGGCCGTCTTCGTGTTCTGGCTACATTGGCTGCCCGGTGCCAGCACCATGCTGACGGGTTTTTCGCTGCAACAGATCATCCTGCCGGTTCTGGTGCTCGGCTTCTATTCCACCGGTTATCTGGCGCGTGTCACCCGCGCCTCGATGATCGAAGTCATGGGCACGCATTATGTCCGCACGGCGCGGCTGAAAGGTGCCAGCACGGCGCGCATCGTGTGGCGTCATGCACTGCGCAATGCGCTGATCACGCCGGTTACCGTCATCATGCTGCAGTTTCCATGGCTGCTTTCGGGCGTCATCGTCGTGGAGGTCTTCTATGCCTATAAGGGCTTCGGCACGCTTCTTTATGACGCCGCGCTCAACAGCGATATTCGCCTTGTCGAGGCCTGCGCGATGGTGAGTGTCGTGGTCGTCGTTGCCACACAGATCCTCTCCGACTTAGCCTATGGCTGGCTCAACCCCCGCGTCTCGCTGCTCGATGCAGCCAAGGGACGGAAGTGAGGGCTGCCATGCGGAAAGCTGTAACACCCTATCTTTCCAACCCGGTCGTCGTGATCGGCGGTTTCCTGACGATCGCCTGGCTGCTGGTGGCGATCTTCGCGCCGTTGCTTGCGCCCTACGATCCGATCCGCACGCTGCTGCCACTCGCAAAGCCCGGTATGGCCGATAAGTCCGGCAACATCTTCTGGCTCGGTACCGACAAGCTCGGCCGCGATATTCTTTCACGCCTGATCTATGGCGCCCGCACGGTGGTGATCTTCTCCACACTTGCGACACTGACAGCCTATGTGGTCGGCGTGGCACTCGGGCTTGTCGCCGGGTACTGGCGCGGCTGGGGCGATGCGGTTTTGTCCTACATCGCCAATGTGGTCCTCTCCTTCCCGGTTCTGGTGCTCTATATCGTCATCATTGTCGTCGTCGGTTCCTCGCCCTTCAATATCGTGCTTGCCGTCACCTTCGGCAGCGCGCCGGCGATCTTCCGCATCGTACGCGGCATCACCATCGATGTCGCCAGCCGCGATTACGTGGCTGCAGCGGTGACGCAGGGCGAAAGCACCTGGCGCATCATGCTCTTCGATATTCTGCCCAATGCCAGCGGGCCGCTCGCAGTCGATTTCTGCCTGCGCCTTGGCTACACGGCGATCACCATCGGTACGCTCGGCTTCCTCGGCCTCGGCCTGCCGCCACCGACACCGGATTGGGGCACGATGGTGAATGAAGGCCGCGCCATGGCGATCGCTTTCCCGCATCTCGTGATTTTTCCATGCCTTGCGATCTCATCTCTGATGCTGGGCTTGAGCCTGCTGGCGGACGGATTGCGGGAAGTCTCGGAAGCGCAGGGGAGGCGCGCATGAGCAGCAACGAAAACCAGCCGATCCTTCGGGTCGAAAATCTGAGCGTCGCCCTGCCGAAGGGAGCCGACCGGCCCTACGCCGTGAAAGCTGCGAGCTTCGATCTGAAGCCGCGGGAAATCCTCTGTATCGTCGGCGAGTCCGGTTCGGGCAAGTCGGTCCTGTCGAGCGCGCTGATGGGCGCGGTCGCGGAAGGGCTGAAGGTTGCCGGCGGTAAGGTCATGCTCGGGGATACCGATCTCGTCGGTCTCTCAGAACGGGCGTTCCGCGCTATCCGAGGCAGCGATATCGCCATGATCTTCCAGGAGCCGATTGCTTCGCTCAATCCGGCGATGACGGTCTCGGCGCAGATCGAAGAAGTCTTCGAACTGCATTCGGATTTCGATGCCGCCGAGCGCAGGAGACGTGCCCGGGCGCTGGTCGAATCCATGCATTTGCCGAACCCTGACCGTATCCTGCAGGCCTATCCGCACGAACTTTCCGGTGGCCAGTGCCAGCGTGTCGTCATCGCCATGGCGCTTGCCATGAACCCGCGCGTGCTGATTGCCGACGAGCCGACGACGGCGCTCGACGTGACGACGCAGGCGCAGGTGCTGAAACTGGTGCGCGAACTGCGCGACCTGCATGACCACGGCATCGTCTTCATCACCCATGATTTCGGTGTGGTGGCCGATATTGCCGATCGCGTGGCGGTGATGCGCCATGGTGAGATCGTCGAGATCGGTGAGGCGAAGCAGGTGCTGACGGCCCCGAACCACCCCTATACCAAGGAGCTTATCGCAGCAGTTCCGAGCCTGACGCCACATGATCGTCCTGTCGCGCCGACAGGCGCGGAGCCGGTGCTTGCAGTTCGTGATCTGCAGCATTCCTACGGCAGCGTTCAGGTTCTGAAGCACGTGGAGCTGACATTGCCGCCGGGCCGGGTTCTCTCCATCGTCGGTGAATCCGGTTGCGGCAAGTCCACGCTTGCCAAGGCTATGATCCGGCTGATCGAACCGAAAAGCGGCCGGGTAGAAGTGGCGGGTGCCGATCTTCTCGGTCTTTCGCCGGCACCGCTGCGGGCTCGCCGCCGGTCGATCCAGATGATTTTCCAGGATCCGTTCGGTTCGCTCAATCCGCGCCGCCGCGTCGGGCCGATGATTGCACGGTCCGCCCAGCTGGCCGGCATGGAAGCAGGCGAGGCGAAGCGTCGTGCGGAAGAACTGCTCGATCTCGTCGGCCTGCAGAAGAGTGCCTATTGGCGCAAGCCATCTGCATTTTCCGGCGGACAGCGGCAGCGTATCGGCATTGCCCGGGCGCTTGCCATGCGGCCGGATGTGCTGATCGCGGATGAGAGCGTTTCGGCGCTCGACGTCTCCGTGCAGGCGCAGGTTCTGAAACTGCTTCGCGAGCTGCAGGAGAAGCTGCAGCTCGCCATCGTCTTCATCACTCACGACCTGCGCGTCGCTGCCCAGATCAGCGACGAGATCGTGGTGATGCAGAAGGGTGAAATCGTCGAGCGTGGCAGTGCGGCTCAGGTGCTGCAGGCGCCGACGCACCCCTATACGAGAACGCTTCTCGACGCGGCGCCGGGCCGCAGCACATTCTAGCCGTCGCTTCCGGGCGACGGCACCCTGTTTCGTTTCAACGCATGGCCGGCAGAGGCCGGCATGCGCGTGGTTGGCTATTGTCCTGAGGATACCGTCATGACGGAATATCGCAATTTCATCGCCGGAGAATTCCGGTCTTCCGGCACGCTGGTGCCGGTGCTCAACCCAGCAACGGAAGCCCAATTCGCCAAAGTGCCGTCGGCGACTGTGGCCGAAGCTATCGAGGCTGTCGAGGCCGCGGCGAAGGCGCAGAAAGAATGGCGTGCGCTGCCGGCGATTGCACGCGGTGATGCGCTGCGAAAGTTTGCCGCCGTCATCGAGCAGCGGGCCGAAAAGATCGGCGCGGCACTGGCGCTGGAATCCGGCAAGAGCCTTGCCGATGCGACGGGCGAAGCGATCTATGGCGCCGAGCTGATGCGTTATCACGCCGAATGGGCGCGGCGTATCGAAGGCGAAATCATCCCCAGCGACAATGCCAATGAGACGCTGCTTTTGAAGCGCGAGGCGATCGGTGTCGTCGCCTGCCTTATCCCCTTCAACTTCCCGATCTACACGCTGGTGCGCAAGATCGCCCCGGCACTGATCGCCGGCAATGCCGTCGTCGTGCGCCCGAGCAATTCGACGCCGACATCGGCCTTCGAGATTGCCGAGGCTGCGGTCGAGGCGGGCTTGCCGGCCGGACTCATCAACATTCTCACCATGTCGCACGAGGTTGCGGCCACGCTCTGCACGCATCCGAAGGTCGGGATGATCACTTTGACCGGCAGCCTGCAGGCCGGTCGTGTCGTGCTGGATTATTGCAAGGCAAACATTGCCAAGCCATCGCTGGAACTCGGTGGCAAGACGCCCGTCATCATCGAGCCGGATGCCGATCTCGATGCAGTCGCCGCGCAGCTTGTTGCTGCCAAGACCAATCATTGCGGCCAGCTCTGCACAGCGCCGGAACGCGTCTATGTGCATCGTTCCATTCATGGCGCGCTGCTTGCCAAGCTGAAGGCAGGCTTTGCCGCGCGCGCCTTCGGCGATCGCTCGGTCGACGCGTCCCGTGTCGGTCCGCTCGCCACCAAGTCTGCGCAGACGAATGTGCACAAGGCCGTGTTGAAGGCGGTGGAGCAGGGCGCGCGGATCGAGGCCGGCGGCATCTTGCCTGAAGGCCCCGGCTTCTTTTATCAACCGACGCTGCTCTCCAATTGCCGTCAGGATATGGAGATCATCGCCGAAGAGATTTTCGGCCCTGTGCTGCCTGTTGTCGCCTATGACACGACGGAGGAGGCGCTGGCGCTTGCCAATGACCATCAGTTCGGTCTGAGCTCGGTGCTCTTCACAAACGATCACCGTACGATCATGCGCTTTTCCGATGCGATCGAGGCCGGCGAATTCTACGTCAACCGGTTCCCGGCCGACCCCTATCAGGGCTATCACGCCGGCTGGAAGCGCTCAGGCCTCGGCGGCGACGATGGCAAATACGGTATGCTCGAATTCACCCAGACGCGCCTCGTCATACTCAAGCATTGAGGATCACGGCCATGCAGATCGCATCGCTTTCCACCCACGTCGTCGCCGTCCCGCCGCCGCATATCGGCGGCATGTACTGGATCTTCGTGCGGCTGACGACGGCTGACGGTATCGAGGGTGTCGGGGAAATCTACTCGACTGCCTTCCATCCGCAGGCGCTCGTGCCGCTGATCGGGGACGTCTTCCAGCGCTACCTGCTTGGCCATGATCCGCATGATGTCGAGCGCTTCTGGCGGCTTGCCTATTCGAGCGGCTTCACGCAGCGGCCGGACCCGACGATGATGGGTATCGTCTCTGGCCTGGAGATCGCCTGCTGGGATATTATCGGCAAGGCGGCGGGCAAGCCGGTGCATAAACTGATCGGCGGGCGCGTGCATGAGAAGCTGCGCGCTTACACTTATCTCTATCCGAAGAACGCAGCCGGCGAATATGACTATAACGATCCGGATCTCGCCGCCGAATGCGCGATGAGGATGGTCGAGATGGGCTTTACAGCCGTCAAGTTCGATCCGGCCGGCCCCTATACGGCCTATTCCGGCCATCAGGTTTCGCTCGGTGTCATGGACCGTTGCGAGGAATTCTGCGCCAAGATCCGCGGGGCTGTCGGCAGCAGCGCCGATCTGCTCTTCGGCACGCATGGTCAGATGGTACCGTCCTCGGCGATCCGGCTGGCGCAGCGACTGGAGAAATATGATCCGCTCTGGTTCGAGGAGCCGGTGCCTCCGGGTCAGGAAGAGGCTATGGCCGAGGTCGCCCGCAAGACCTCGATCCCGATTTCGACGGGCGAGCGGCTGACGACCAAATACGAGTTCCAGCGTGTGCTGGAAACCGGTGCTGCCTCTATCCTGCAGATGAACGTGGCGCGTGCCGGCGGCATTCTGGAATCCAAGAAGATCGCCGGCATGGCGGAGGCGCATTATGCGCAGATCGCGCCGCATCTCTACAACGGCCCCATCGGCGCCGCTGCAAGCATCCAACTTGCCGCGTCCTCGCCGAATTTCCTGATCCATGAGGCGATCGTCGATTTCTCGGGCTTCTACGCCGAGATCCTGAAGACGCCGCTGCGCTTCGAGGACGGCTACTTGATCCCGTCAGACGAACCGGGGCTGGGCGTGGAACTCAATCTCGATGTCGTCGCCAAACACTCACCTTACGAAGGGCAGCGACTGCATCTGCAAATGGATGACAAGCCCGCCGACGTGAAGGCTTTTGCCCCGGCCCGCGGCTGAGAACGAAGATGACGACATGCGATTATATCATCGTCGGCGCCGGCTCGGCCGGCTGCATTCTGGCGGCACGCCTCAGCGAAAGCGGCAGGCACAATGTGCTGCTGATCGAGGCCGGCGGCAACGACAGTTCGCCGTGGTTTCGCATCCCAGTCGGCTATGCGCGCTCCTATTACGATCCGAAGGTCAACTGGATGTATTGGAGCGAGCCGGAAGCCGCACTCAACGGCCGCCGGATCTACGCGCCGCGCGGCAAGGTGCAGGGTGGTTCGGGCTCCATCAATGCGATGATCTTCGTGCGTGGATCCGCCGATGATTTCGATGACTGGAAGGCCGCCGGCAATCTCGGCTGGGGCTATGAAGATGTGCTGCCCTTCTTCCGCAAGCTGGAAACCCATGCCGGCGGCGAGAGCAAATATCATGGCGCCGGCGGTCCGATCCATGTGACGCCGATGCGCGGCCAGTCGCATGCCATCACCGATCGTTTCCTGGAGGCGTGCGCCGAATTGCAGCTGCCGCTGAATGCGGATTTCAACGGCGAAAACATCGAAGGCGCCGGCATCTACGACATCAATACACGCAACGGCGTGCGCTCGTCTTCGTCGCTCGCCTATCTGCGGCCGGCGCTCGGGCGGCCCAATCTCGCGATCCTGCGCAACAGCCGGGTGCGCCGGGTGATCGTCGATGCGGAGGCGCGTGCCACAGGCGTCGAGGTGATCGGCGCGGGCGGTATCACCAGCTATGCGGCACGGCAGGAGGTTATCCTCTCGGCAGGTGCGGTCGATACGCCGAAGCTCCTGCAGCTTTCCGGCATCGGTGATGGCGCACATCTGCAATCCCTTGGCATTCCGCTCGTCCGGCATCTGCCGGCGGTGGGCAAGAATCTGCAGGATCATCTCTGCGCCAGTTTCTACTATCGTTCCACCGTGCCGACGCTGAATGACGAACTCGGCACGATCTTCGGGCAGGCGCGTCAGGCCCTGCGTTACATCCTGACGCGACGGGGGCCGCTGGCGCTCAGTGTCAATCAGGCTGGCGCCTTCCTGCGCGGCAGCCCGGAGGAAGAGCGGCCGAATATCCAGCTCTATTTCAATCCGCTCTCCTATCGCATTCCGACCGATCCGAAGGCGGGATTGAAGCCTGAGCCCTATTCGGGCTTTCTGCTGGCCTTCAACTCGTGCCGGCCGACGAGCCGCGGCAGTGTCAGTATCGTCTCGCCTGAATTGACAGATGCGCCGCAGATCAGGCCGAACTATCTCGGCACCGTTCATGACGAGGAAGAGGTGATCCAGGGCAGCCGGCTGGTGCGGCGTATCATGGAGGCGCCGGCGCTGCGGGCGATTACCGAAATGGAGATGCCGCCTTCAGTGGAAGCCCAGACCGATGAGGAACTGCTTAGCTATTTCCGCGGCAATTCCGGTTCGATCTACCATCTCTGCGGATCGGCAGCGATGGGCCCGGACGCCTCGTCGTCCGTGGTCGATGCATCGCTCAAGGTGCACGGCATCAATGGGCTCAGGATCGTCGATGCTTCGGTCTTCCCGAATATCACGGCGGGCAATATCAATGCGCCGACGATGATGGTGGCGGAGAGGGGCGCGGCGATGATCCTCGCCGCTGCCTGAAAACCGGTCTCAGTGTCTGTGGATCGGATCGATCCACGGCACATTCTCCGGCTTTTCGACCGGCTCAATATCGAGGTTGACGACGACGGGTTCCTGGCCTGAGCGCACGAGTACGCATTCCAGCGTCTCGTCGCGGCTGGCATTGATTTCCTGATGCGGCACGAAGGGCGGCACATAGATGAAATCGCCGGGGCCGGCTTCGGCGGTGAATTCGAGATGCTCTCCCCAGCGCATGCGAGCCTTGCCCTTCACCACATAGATGATGCTCTCGAGATCGCCGTGATGATGGGCGCCAGTCTTGGCATTGGCATGGATCGTCACCGTGCCGGCCCAGATCTTCTCGGCGCCGGCGCGCGCATTATTGATGGCGGTCGCGCGGTTCATGCCCGGTGTCTGGGCGGTATTCGGATCGAGCGCATTGCCGGGAATGACTTTCACGCCATGTTCGCGCCAGTCGATATGTTTGTGATCGTGATCGTCGCTCATGCTGCTCCTCCTGCTTTTGATGGCAATCTAGATAAGGCGAGGCCAGCGGCCAAGAGCTGCTGGCTGGCATTGCGGCGAAAAGGGCTGGTGGCGCCGGTTTCAGTGCCATGAAAGTGGATGATTGCAAGTTTCCGATAGCGAAGATGCGCCTCTCTGCGCTATCACGCCATGACAGGTTGGAAAGCGCTCGAATATGACACAAAACATTGGCCGCGATACCGCTCCGACAATTGCCGATGTTGCAAAGCTGGCAGGAGTGTCGCGAGCGGTTGCGAGCCGGGCGCTCTCCAACGAGCCGCGGCCGGTTTCTGCCGACAAGCGCGAACGAGTGGTCGAGGCGGCCGCCCGGCTCGGCTACAAGCCGAACCTTCTGGCGCAGAGCCTGACGACCAAGACGGTCAATCTCATCGCCGTGGTCGTCAATCACATCCATGATCTCTCGGACCTCGATCTTTTCGACCGGCTGCTCGACCAGATCCAGTCGATCGGCAAACAGGTCATCATGATCCGCATCGGCTCGGTCGCCCGCGTCGAGGAGTTCCTGCGCAACGGCGTTGCCTATCATGTCGATGCGGCGCTGGTCTTTTCGGATTTTGCGGATGCGCCGACCGTCAGGCGCATGTTCCGCTCCGATCTCGTCGTCATGCTGAACGGTCTGCATGACGATCTCTCGCCCGTCGTCATGCCCGACGAGGGCAGCGGTATTGCCGAAGCCGTCGCCAATGCGGCGAAGAAGGGCGTGAAGCGGGCGGGTCTCGTCACCGGCCGTTCGTCCTCGCCGATGGAACAGGCGCGTATCGGCTTTTACAGACAGGCCTTCACGAAGAATGGCATAGAGCTGGTGCACACAGTGCAAGGCGACTATTCCTATGAGAGCGGGCATGCGGCGGCAAAGGAACTGGCTGGCGCTGATTGTCCGGATGCGATCTTCTGCACGTCAGATGCGATGGCCATGGGCATTCTCGATGTCTGCCGCGCCGATTTTCCCGGCAACCGGCCGACACGTTTCCGGCTCTATGGTTTCGACAATCTCTCGCTCACCGATTTCGACGCCTATCCGATTTCCTCGATCGGCTACGACAAGAGTGTCTATGTCGAGCACATCGTGGATTTCATCGCAAATCCTGGCGATTTTCACCCCGGCCAGCCACCGGTCATCGTGCCGACAACCTATTTTCCGCGCCTGACCGCCTGATAGAAATGACCTCCTGATAGCAAACAGGCCGCCCGAAGGCGGCCTGTGAGGATCATCCTACCACTGCGGGTTCAGAGCCGGCGGGTTGGCTTCTGCGCCCCACCACTTCTTGTAATTGGCTTCATAAGCGCCCGACTGGATGTAGTCGGAAACGAACATGTCGAGCCAGCGGACGAATTCCGGATCGCCCTTGGCGACAGCCATGCCGATCGGGTCGTTGGAATAGAGGCCGGCGAGCGTAACCAGCGTCGGGTTCTTGGTGGCGAGATAGTCGAGCAGCGAGGAATCTTCGATCGCAGCATCGACGCGCTTCTGCTGGAGCTGCAGTACGCCATCGGGAGCGAACTGGTCGACATAGACGAGCTGCGCATCCGGAACGGCGGACTTGAGGAATGTCTCGCCCGTCGTACCACGGCCGACGACGACCTTCTTGCCCGAGAGATCCTTCAGTTCCTTGATGCCGGCGTCCTTCTGGACGATGACGCGCAGGCCGGCGCGGTTATAGGGGATCGAGAAGTCGACGACCTTGGCGCGCTCGAGCGTGGCAGAGGTATTGGCGATCGCCACGTCGATCTGGCCGGAAACCAGCATGGAGATGCGCGCATCGCCCGAGACGTCGGTGAATTCGACCGGTACGCCGAGCTTTTCGGCCAGACGGTTGGCGACATCGACGTCGTAACCGACGGGGTTGTTCTGCGCGTCGCGGAAACCGATCGGCTCGCCGCCAAGCGATACGCCGATGCGCACGACGCCGCGTGAGCGGATGTCGTCGAGCATGCCGGCAAAGGACGGAAGCGCAGAGCCGGCAACGACGGCCAGCGCGGCAATGGCTGTGAGAATGCGTTTCATGGTTCCATTTCCCTCTTCTTGTTTATGCCTGTTTCGCGGCCCGAAGTTCCGGTTCGGGCATCGAGTCCTCCCAGAGCCAGTAGCGGATTTCGCCCTCGCATCTGAAATTCACGACCTCATGGTTGCCCTTGGCATCGACAGCATGGATGACCACGCCGGCCAGGAAACCGGAGGACAGTTCATTGAGTTCCTCGACCGCCAGCTTGACGGCGTCGGAAAGCGAATAGCCGAATTTGAGCGCCAGGACGACGGTGCGTGCGGTCGAGCAGCGCATGGTCATCTCACCGGTATGGGTGCAGGCCGCCGCGCCATAACGGCTGTCGGCATAGAAGCCGGCGCCGGGAATAGGGCTATCGCCGAGGCGGCCGGGATATTTCCAGGCCCAGCCGGACGTGGAGGTCGCGGCGTGGATGCCGCGTGTGGGGTCGGCGGACAGGAAGACGGTCGTGTCGCGTACACGCTCCGGGTCGGTGATGGTGCGGCTGAGCGGCGCCAACGGGATATCGGGAAATTTCGCCAGTTCCTCCGGTGACAGTTCCTTTTCCAGGCGCTCCCACCAGACGCGCTTGCTGTCTTCGAAGAGCACGTCATCTTCGGAGAAACCGATTTCACTGGCAAAGCGGCGAGCGCCATCGCCGGTCAGCATCACATGCGGCAGGCGCTTCATGACTTCGTGGGCGAGGCGAGCGACCGGCAGCGTATTCGGCACGGCGCCGACAGTGCCGACATCGCGGGTGTTGCCATCCATGACGGCGCCGTCGAGTTCCATATTGCCGAGCATGTTCGGCCAGCCGCCGTAACCGACGCTACGGACCCGGACTTCGCTTTCCACCTTGCTGATGCCGGCGACCATGGCGTCGAGGCTGATGGCGCCTTCGCGCAGCATCTGCACCGTCGTCGGGAACCCGGGCCAGGCTTCTTTATTGGCCAAGAGCAGCATGAATACCTCTAATCCTTACGCATTTTGGACAGGAACTGGGCGATACGCGGGTTGGTCATGCCGCCCTCGGCGGCGAAGAAATCCGCAGTCGGCAGATCGACGAGCAGCTTGCCCTTGTCGAGGAAGACGATGCGGTTGGAAATCTGCCGCGCGAATTCGATCTCGTGGGTGACGAAGAGCATGGTTGTGCCTTCGGCTGCGAGCTTGGCGAGGATAGCCAGCACTTCGGCCGTCATTTCCGGGTCGAGCGCGCTGGTGACTTCATCAAGCAGCAGGTAACGCGGATGCATGGCAAGCGCCCGGCAAATGCCGACGCGCTGGCGCTGGCCGCCGGAAAGCTGGGCCGGATAGGCATCGGCGCGGTCTCCGAGGCCAACAGATTGCAGCAGCGCACGGGCGGTGGCTTCGGCTTCGGCACGCGGCTTTTTCAGCACTTCGACTGGAGCCAGCGTCACGTTTCCGAGCACGGTCATGTGCGGATAGAGATTGAAGAGCTGGAAAACGGTGGCCGAGCGCTTGCGAGCTTCGGCCAATTCCTTCGGCTTGCCGACGTCGAAATCATCGACGGTGATACTGCCGCCGTTCAGCTTCTCCAGGCCGTTGATGCAACGGATCAGCGTCGATTTGCCGGAGCCGGAGGAGCCGAGGATGGAGACGACCTCGCCGGGATTGATGGTGAGGTTGACGCCATCGAGAACGGTTGTAGGACCAAAGGCCTTTTTGACGTTTTCTACTTTGAGCATATTAGAGCCCTCTCCAGGCGGAATGCGCCCTGAGGCGGTTTTCGAAGCGGGCGCCCAGCCATGCGAGCAGCTTGGCGCAGAGGTAATAGAGCAGCCCGACCGCCGTCCAGACGATGAAGGGTTTGAGCGTGCGCAGATTCAGGATGTTGCCTATCTTGGTGAGATCGACGACGCCTATGACCGAGATCAGCGATGTGACCTGCAGCTGGTTGACGAGCAGCGCCGTCAGCGGGCCGATGGCGAAGGCCATTGCCTGCGGCGCCACGACATGGCGCAGCACCTGCCAACGGGTGAGGCCGAAGACGCGAGCGGCTTCGATCTGGTCGCGGCCGATGGATTCGATTGCCGAGACCGCGATGACGTAGACGAAGGCTGCGGAATTGGCCGAAAGCGTGATGGTGGCAGCCGTCGTCGGCGTGATCCGGATGTGCAAGAGGCCGGGCAGGCCGAAGAAGACGAGGAAGAGCTGCACCAGAACAGGCGAGTTCTTCAGGAGTTCTGCAATGAAGGTGATGACCTGCGTCAGCACCGGCACGCGATAGAAGCGGCAGATTGCCCAGAGTGTACCGATCAGGAGACCGATGAGGGACGTCGAGAGAAACAGACCGAGGCTGACGCCGAGGCCCTGTAAAAGCAGCCAGATATCGAAGGGCGTGAAATCGGAAAAACGCATCAGGCTACAGCCTCCATCATGTCGCGGTTCAGGCGGCGGTGGAGGAGGGCGATGCCGAGCGAGACGAGATAGGTCAGCACTGCATAGACGACGAGCAGCACGACATAGACCTCGAAGGGCCTGTAGGTCTGCGAGACGACGATCTGCGCCGAGCCGGTCAGCTCGTTCAGCGTGATCGTCGAGAGGATCGACGATGTCAGGATCATGTTGATCAGCACGGAGCCGAGCGGGCGAACGGAGGTTCTGAGCGCGATCGGCAGCACGATCTTGGTAAAAGTCACCCGGCGCGACAGGCCGCTCACTTCGGCGGCTTCGATGATGCCGGGATCGATCGCCAGAATGCCGGCGCGGATAACGTCGGAGGCATAGGCGCCGCCGGCAATCGAGAGTGCCACGACTCCCGTCGTGAAGGCATCGATATAGATGCCGATCTCGGGCAGGCCGTAATAGAAGAAGAACAGCTGCACGATGAAGGGCACGTTGCGGAAGATATCGACGTAGACGAAGGAGATCCTGCGCAGAACAGTTGATGATGACGTGCGCGCAATGGCAACGAATGCACCCATGATGACGCTGCCGATCAGCGCTAGAGCACAGGCCTCTGCCGTCAGCAGCGCGCCTTGCGCGAGAAAGCCCAGATGGGGCAAGAGGATCGAAAGGTCGAACCGCACGATCACTCCCTATGCGTGATTGAAACCGGTTTCATCGTGTCGTTTGTGTGCTCTGATGTCAAGAACGCCTGATATGAAATGCTGATATATCTGTGACGAAAAGTTCGTTTTGGCCGGTTACGTTCGGCAGAATATTTTTCGTCAAAACGGGAAAAAGCTGGATGAATATGGACTGCACAATATCTCGCCACCTCGTTAGCCTTTATCGCACAAAGAAAGAGCAATCTGCATGAGCCAGCTTCCCCAGATCGATTACGAGACCGCTTCCGAAGAGATTCGCGCAGCGCATGACGAGGAAGTGCGGGTTCGCGGCAACATGACCAACATGAAGCGAACGCTCCTGCATTCGCCTGAAGCCCACCGCATCTATGCCGAATGGTTTACGCTGAGAGCTGAGCTCAACCCCGCCATCAGTGATCGCGAGATCTGGATCTTCTCACATTCGATCTCGAAGGCACTGAAGTCCGATATCGCCGTCACCTTCTTTCGGCGGGCGCTGATCAAGAACGGGTTCAACCCGGATGCTTTGGAACTCAGCGAGACCGAATCTCTGCTTAAACGTTTCGGCATTGCGATCGTCGCCGATTCC
Source organism: Rhizobium viscosum (assembly GCF_014873945.1). Lineage (NCBI taxonomy): Bacteria > Pseudomonadati > Pseudomonadota > Alphaproteobacteria > Hyphomicrobiales > Rhizobiaceae > Rhizobium > Rhizobium viscosum. Next base: position 2,873,767 of record NZ_JADBEC010000001.1, read on the forward strand.
AAAGCCATTCCTGCCGATATCTGGGCCGAACTGAAGGCGTGCTACGACACCAAGGTGCTCGTCGATCTCGTGGCCTTCGCCGGCATCATGATTGCCACTGCCGTCTACATCAATGTTGTCGAGGTCGATTTCGATCCCGAGCTTGAGGCCTTTGCTGAAAGCTCTAACTGAATTTTCATCACCCGAGGGGAGTTTTCCATGTCCATCATTTCAAGCCGCGCCAAGCTGCTCGGCACCGTCTTCAGCCTGGCGCTGGCTTTCAGCGCGCCGGTCGTTCACGCCGAAACGCCGCCAAACGTACTCGTCGTTGCCCAGTCGATCGACGATGCCGTCAGCTTCGACCCGGCTGAAGGCTTCGAACTGACGACCGTTCAGTCCTTCAATAATCTCTATCAGCGCCTCGTCCAGTCCAACCGCGATGACGGCACGAAGATCGAGGCTGCGCTTGCGGCTTCCTGGGAAGCCGGCAGCGATGGCAAGAGCCTGACCTTTGCACTTGCCGATGCGAAGTTTGCGTCCGGCAATCCGGTTCGCCCTGAGGATGTGATCTTCTCGCTGACCCGTGCGGTAAAGCTCAACAAGTCGCCGGCCTTCATCCTCAACGAGCTCGGCTGGAAAGCCGACAATGTCGATGCCGCGATCACCAAGGTTGACGACAAGCACGTCAGGCTGACCTGGACGGCCGATGTCGGCTCCGGCTTTGCGCTTTCGATCCTGACGGCGCCAATCGCATCCATCGTCGACGAGCAGACGGTTTCGCCGCAGGCCAAGGACAATGATTTCGGCAATGGCTGGCTGAAGACCAATTCGGCCGGCAGCGGCGCTTACACGATCGCCACCTACACGCCGCATGAGGCGCTGGTGCTGCAGGCCAATGCCAGTTCCTCCGACAAGCCGACGCTCGAAAGCGTCATTATCCGCAACGTGCCTGACGTCGGCGCCCGCCGCCTGCTCGTCGAGCAGGGCGATGCCGATATTGCTCGCGGCCTGTCTGCCGACCAGATCGAAGCGCTGAAGGACAAGAGCGGCATCAAGGTGCTCTCCGTCCCCTCCGCCCGCCAGGACTATATCCTGCTGAACAGCAAGGCGAACCCGACGCTCGGCAAACCGGCTTTCTGGGAAGCGGCGCGTTATCTCGTCGATTATGACGGCATCACCAAGAATCTGCTGCGCGGCCACAGCAGCGTTCACCAGGCCTTCCTGCCGAACGGCTTCCCCGGCGCGCTCAGCGACACGCCCTTCAAGCTCGACGTCGAGAAGGCGAAGAAGATTCTTGCCGACGGCGGCATCAAGACGCCGTTCAAGATCGAATTCATCGTCTTCAACGACCAGCCGTTCCTGTCGATCGCTCAATCGCTGCAGTCCACCTTCGCTCAGGCCGGCATCACGCTCGACATCCAGCCGGGTGTTGCCAGCGACATCTATGCCCGCGGCCGCGCCGGCAAGTTCGAGATGACGCTGCGCTACTGGATCCCGGATTATTTCGACGCTCACTCCAACGCCAGCGCCTTTGCGATCAACAAGGACAACTCGGCCAATACCGTTGCCAAGCAGGCCGGCTGGGTGATCCCGGAACTGACCGACGAGACGCTTGCTGCAGTGAAGGAACAGGATGCCGCCAAGCGCGCCGCGCTCTATCAGGATCTGCAGAAGAAGATCCAGGCAAGCTCGCCCTTCGTTTTCATGCTTCAAGGCAATGACCAGGTCGTGATAAGCGACAAGGTGAAGAACTATGCCCAGGGTCTCAATGCAGACCAGGTCTATTACGACAAGGTAGCAAAATAAGTGCCGCAAAGGGCAACGCCTGATAATGCCGACATGACCAACTCCCGCCAGCGCAACAGCTGGCGGGAGTTGTCGTTCGTCTGGCCGCTTTCGAAATGGCTGTGGTCCTTTGCGCTGACGCTTTTCGGGCTGGCGCTGGTGACCTTTGCCATGACGCGGTTGTCGCCGATCGATCCGGCGCTGCAGCTTGTCGGCGACCATGCCAGCCAGTCCACCTATCAGCAGGCGCGGCTGGAGCTTGGATTGGATCAGCCGCTGCCGGTGCAGTTTTTCCGCTATGTCGAGACGGCACTATCCGGCAATTTCGGGCAGTCGATCTCGACCGGCCAGCCGGTGGCGAAGGACATTGCCCGGACTTTTCCGGCGACGATAGAGCTTGCGACGGCGGCGATCATCCTTGGTGCCAGCGTAGGACTGGCGCTCGGCATAACCGCCGCCATGCGGCAGGGGACGTGGGTGGACGGGCTTGCTCGTTTCGTCTCGCTTTTCGGATACTCCGTACCGATCTTCTGGCTCGGCCTTTTGATGCTGCTCCTGTTCTACGCGCGGCTGCATTGGGCACCGGGGCCGGGCAGGGCGGATGTCGTCTTTCAATATACGGTCAAATCCGTCACCGGCTTTGCGCTTATCGACACCTGGATCTCGGGCAAAGCCGGCGCCTTTCGCGATGCGCTGGCGCATCTGGCGCTGCCCGCGATCGTGCTTGCCTTCCATGCGCTCGCTGCGATCTCGCGGCTGACGCGCGCTGCGATCCTCACCGAACTCGGGCAGGAATATGTGACGACGGCGCGCGCCAAGGGGGCGAACCTGCGCCGCATCGTCTTCATCCACATCCTGCCGAATATTTCAGGGACGCTGCTGACAGTGATTGCCCTTTCCTATGCGAGCCTGCTGGAGGGTGCGGTACTGACGGAGACCGTTTTCGCCTGGCCCGGCATTGGCCGGTATCTGACGACGGCGATGTTTGCCGGTGACATGCCGGCGATCCTCGGGGCGACGCTCGTCGTTGGTGCCTCCTTCGTGCTTCTGAACGCAATGACCGATCTTGGCGTGGCGCGGCTTGAATCGGGGAAGAAGCGATGAGCGCGATCGTCCAGGCGCCATCAGGCGGTCCGTCCTTTCTGCGGCGTGTGCTGCGCTCGCCTTCGGCGGCGGCAGGCAGCGCGGTTGTGCTCGTCATCCTGGCGCTTACGCTGCTCGCGCCTTTGATTGCGCCCTATGATCCGAACCTGCAGGAGACGGCCAATCGCCTGATGCCGCCTGATGCCGCGCACTGGTTCGGCACTGACGGGTTCGGCCGGGATATCCTGTCGCGCATCATCTATGGTGCGCGGCCGACGCTGCTTCTGGTGCTTGTCGTCGTGCTCTTGATGGCGCCGCTCGGCATTCTTGTCGGCATCGTCTCGGGCTTTTTCGGTGGCATCACCGAGCGTGTGCTGATGCGGATCACCGATATCGTCATGTCCTTTCCGCGGCTGCTGCTGGCCTTCGCCTTCGTTGCCATCATGGGGCCGGGATTGATCAACGGTGCGCTGGCGCTGGCGCTGACAAGCTGGCCTGCCTATGCGCGTCAGGCGCGCGTCGAGACGGCAGCGCTCAGGCGCAGCGATTATCTGGCGGCCGCCGAAATGGTTGGTATTCGCGGGGTACGATTGCTCTGGGGGCATATTTTGCCGCTGGTTCTGCCTTCGGCGATCATCCGCCTGGCGCTTGATCTCTCGGGCATCATTCTTGCCGCGGCCGGCCTCGGCTTCCTCGGTCTCGGTGTTCGTCCGCCGACGGCGGAATGGGGTTCGATGGTCTCGGAGGGCACGCAGGTGATCTTCGATCAATGGTGGGTGGCGGCCGTGCCGGGCTTTGCCATCCTGATCACCTCCTTCGCCTTCAACCTGCTGGCCGATGGTCTGCGCGATATTCTGGATCCGCGCCATGACTGAGCCGCTGCTTTCCGCCGAGGATCTGTCGATCGCCTTTCCATCGGAGGCGGGGCCGGTGCGCGTCGTCGATGGTATGTCTTTCTCGGTCGGCCGCGAGGTTCTTGCATTGGTCGGCGAATCCGGCTCCGGCAAGTCGATGACCGGTCGGGCGATCATGGGGCTGCTACCGCGTCGGGCGGAGGTGCGAGCAAAGCGTCTTGCCTTCGATGGCCAGGAACTGACGACGCTGTCCGCATCCGGCTGGAACAGGCTGCGCGGCAGTGGCCTGGGACTGATCCTGCAGGATCCGAAATATTCGCTAAACCCTGCCCATAAGGTTGGCCGACAGGTGGAAGAAGCATTGCTTTTACACACCAAGCTTTCTGCTGCCGAACGGCGCGAGCAGGCGCTCGATATGCTGGAGAAGGTCGGCCTGCCCGATCCGCAGCGCGTCTATTCGAGTTATCCTGCTGCCCTCTCGGGCGGCATGGGCCAACGCGTGATGATCGCGGCCATGCTGATCAACCGACCGAAGCTGCTGATCGCAGACGAGCCGACTTCGGCGCTGGATCGCGGATTGCGGGACCAGATCCTGACGTTGCTGCGATCGCTTACGGAAGAACTCGGCATGGGGCTGCTTCTCATCAGCCACGATCTGCAGCAGGTCTCGCGTTATGCCAACCGCGTCATGGTCATGCGCCAAGGCAAGATCGAAGAGCAGATGGCGTCGGCCGATCTTGCCAATGCCAGATCGGATTACACGCGGGCGCTCTGGGCAGCACGGCCTTCGGCGGCGACTTATGGGACACGGTTGCCGGTTTATGGAGGCGAGGCATGAGTGCGCTCTCCGTTTCGGATCTTTCCGTGACCTTCCAGGGCAGCGGCAAGGGTTTTACCGCCGTGCGCGGTGTCAGCTTCAAGGTCGCGGCGGGCGAGACATTCGGACTGATCGGCCCTTCCGGCTGCGGCAAGACGACGGTGCTGCGTGCCGTTGCCGGGCTCAACACCCATTGGCAAGGCTCCATCACCGTCTTCGACGAGGCGCTGCAGCCGGGGCATAAAATCACCGGCGCGTTGCGATCCAATATCCAGATGGTGTTCCAGGATCCCTATTCCTCGCTGCATCCGCGCCACCGCATCTCCCGCATTCTCGGTGAGCCGTTGGCGTTGCGGGGCATGCGCAATGTCGAGGACGAGGTGAGTATTGCGCTCGATCAGGTCGGCTTGCCGGCTACTGCGGCCGTGCGTTATCCGCACCAGCTTTCCGGCGGGCAGCGGCAACGCGTGGCGATTGCCCGTGCGCTGCTTCTGAAGCCAAAGCTGCTGCTACTCGACGAGCCCACTTCGGCGCTCGATGTCTCGGTGCAGGCCGAAATCCTGAACCTGCTGAACGACCTCAAGGCCTCGCATGGGATGACCTTCGTGCTTGTCAGCCACGATCCTGGCGTCGTCGCGCATATGTGCGACCGGGCTGTGCTGATGCGGGCCGGTCGCGTCGAAACCGAACTCGACCGCGCCGCGCTTTCGCAAGGCGGCTGGGTCGAGCAGCTTGCCGTTCGCTAGTCAGGCGATTGGCAGGATCAGCACGTCGCGAGCTGGCACTTCGATGCGGCTGGCATCGTAGGCATGGTTCACCGGCCAGGCGAGTCTGCCGCCTGACAGCTTCCTATCGGCGAGCGTGACCGTCGTCGTCTGCGCCTTGCGTGTCGGGTTGACCAACCAGAGGAAGCTTCCGTTTTCGCCCTTGTGGATGCGGGCGAAGAGCGCGTCGTTGGACAGGCTCGCGTGGCGCGTCCTGCCGCTCCATTTCACCAGTTCGGCGAAGAAGGCGGCATTCGCCTTGCCGTCGGTGCGGTAGAAGGCGACAGAGGGGTTGGTGCCGATTAGCAGGGTGCGGCCCTTGCCAAAGCGGTTTTCGACGACGGCGAGACGCCCGCCGTCAAACGTGCCGCGGCCGGTGCCGCCGGTCAGGCGATAGGACTGTAGGAGGCCACCGCCATCGACGGCCATGTCGTCGAACTTGAAGTGGATGCGGTCGCCGATATCCGGCATGAATTCCACTTCTTCCTCGCGTGCACCGAAGACCTCATCGAGCCCCATATTCGGCTGCGCCTGGCCGACATGGCCGCGGTCGCCGAAATAGCCGGGGCAAGCTTCCGCAATCAGCGTGCCGCCCTTTTTCACCCAGGCCTTCAGACGCGACGCCTGCGCGGCAGTAAACATGATCGGGTAGGGGAAATAGAGGAAGTCGTAGGCGTCAATATCCTCGATATGCACCCAATCCGGCTGCAGGCCCTGTGCGAGGAAGGCACGGTAGGCGCCCCACATGGCTTCCGGATAAGGCTTTTCCTTGCGATCGTAGTTCAGCAGGTAATCCCATTCCTGTGTTTCCGGGACAACCAGAATGCCGACCTCGCCACGAACAGGCTTTGCGTCCCAGAGCGTCTTTTGCGCTGGATCATTCGCCCATTTCGCCATGGCGCTCTGCATGTCGGAGCGTGGCGTGCGGCTGCCATCCATGCCATAGGCGCCGAAGGCGCCGAAGAGCGGGCCGTCGAGCAGCGGGCGCCAGCGCAGATTGAGGACGCCGCGCGCCCCGCCGGCAAAGGAGGTCATGCTCCAGATGCGGATGTCCTCGGGTTCAGCGACACGGCCATCTTCCTTGTCGCGGCTGATTACCTGCGGCTGCAGCCAGAGCGGGCCGCCCTGGCGCTCCGCATGCCAGAAGGGTTTGCCGCGGGCGGCGGCGCGGTTGATATCGACACCGTACCAGGTCTTCCACGGCTCCGTGCCCTTGCGGGCCTGGATCCAGGTGAAGCCGTAGATTTCCACCTTGGAGGCGGCGAGCCAGTCGTCGCAGCCATTGGCCGCCATATTGGGGATCGCGCCGGAAATGCCGTGGGCGGCGATGACGTTCTTCTGATCGACGGCGCGGATGGTGTCGATGCGCCACTGCATCTGGTCGTAGAAGTTGTCGCGCTTGAACTGCAGCCAGTCGATGCATTCAGGGTAAGGCGCCATATGGACCGGCGGCTCGACATCGTCCCATTCGGCATAGCTGTAGCGGTGCCAGGCCTTGGCGAGCACTTTCAGGCTGCCGTATTTCTTTTCCAGCCATTTGCGGAAGGCGGCCTTGGCATAGCTGCTGTAATCGACGTCGGCGGAATAGTTGACCTCGTTCCAGACGTCATAGCCGTAGATCGCCGGATGATCCTTGTAGCGGGTGGCAAGTGCGGTCAGGAATTTACCGGCGGCTTCCTTCACTTCCGGGCAGTTCAGCGTCAGTGCGCCAGCGCCGCCACCATTGTTGGAAAAGCCGCCCGTTGCGGCCGAGACGCCCATGTAGGAGCCGAGCTTGGTGCCGTCGGCATTGACCTGCAGCGCATCGGCATATTTGCGCACCGCCCAGTCCGGTACGGCATGGATGAGTTCGGCGATGACCGTCTTGATGCCGTTCTTGGCGGCGAGATCGAGCTGTCGGTCATATTCCTCCCAGTCGTAGACACCGGGGGCCACTTCGATCGCGCTCCACATGAACCAGTGGCGGAAGATGTTGAGGCCGTCTTCGCCGGCGGTCGTGTAGTCACGCTCCCAATCGTCGCGCGGCGGATTGGACTTGCGGAAATAGACGGCGCCGAACGGGAATTGGATATCGTTTCTGAGCATTGTCCTGTCCTTCTCTGTCGATGTCCGGACATGGCTTCGCCGTCCGGAGAAGGGCTCCGGCAGGAGGCAATCGAAGATGTCGTCCGGGTGTTCTAGGTGGTCCTGATCTAGCGCGGCCCTCCGGCGAGGAGCTCGAGCGTGCGAATAAGGGCGGAATGGTCGCGTTCACCGTCGCCATTGGCAACAGCGGCATTCATGAGCTGCTGGGTCGCGGCCGTGTTCGGCAGCGAGAGATCGAGCGCGCGCGCGGCATCGACGGCAAGCGTCATGTCCTTACGGTGCAGGCGGATGCGGAAGCCGGGGTCGAAGGTTTCCTTGACCATGCGTTCGCCATGGACTTCCAGAATGCGCGAGGCCGCAAAGCCGCCCATCAGGGCGGCACGCACCTTGGCCGGATCGGCGCCGGCGCGTTTGGCAAAGAGCAGTGCTTCGGAGACGGCTTCAATGGTCAGCCCGACGATGATCTGGTTTGCGACCTTGGCCGTCTGGCCGTCGCCGACACCGCCGACCAGCGTGATGTTCTTGCCCATCTTCTCGAAGAGCGGCCTGGCGCGCTCGAAGGCCGCTTCCTTGCCGCCGATCATGATCGTCAGCGAGGCGGCCTTGGCGCCGACCTCGCCGCCGGAAACAGGTGCATCGAGATAGTCGCAGCCGAGCGCTTCGATCCGCTTGGCAAAACCCTTTGTGGCGACGGGGGAAATCGAGCTCATGTCGATGACCAGCTTGCCGGCGGACAGGCCCGAGGCCACGCCGTCTTCGCCGAAGAGAACGGCTTCGACGTCAGGCGTATCCGGCAGCATCAGGATGATGATGTCGGAGGCTTGCGCGACAGCCTTGGCGCTATGAGCAGCCTTGCCGCCCTTGGTGACGAGGTGCTGGGAGGCTTCCTTCACGCGGCTCAGATGCAGGGTATGGCCTGCATCGATCAGGTGTTCCGCCATCGGGCGACCCATGACGCCCAGTCCGATAAAACCGATATTCATGTCACGCTCACTTCCGGTAGGGTTTCATCCAGCCGAGGCCTTCGCTGGTGCCGGCCTTCGGCTTGTATTCGCAGCCGACCCAGCCGTCGTAGCCGAGGCGGTCGAGTTCGGAGAGGATGAAGCCGTAGTTGATCTCGCCCGTGCCGGGCTCGTTGCGGCCGGGATTGTCGGCGATCTGCACATGGGCGATCCTGTCCTTCAGCCTTGTGAAGGTCGGGATCAGGTCGCCCTGCATGATCTGCATGTGGTAGAAATCATACTGGATGTAGAGATTGTCGGAGCCGACCTTTTCGAGGATGCGCTCGGCGTGGTCGGTGTTCGACAGGAAGAAGCCGGGAATATCGCGCAGATTGATCGGCTCGATCAGCAGCTTCACGCCGGCGTCGGCCGCGCGCTCGGCGGCATATTTCAGGTTTTCGACCAGCACCTTTTCCAGCGTTGCGAGATCGGCTCCCTTCGGCACGAGGCCGGAGATGACGTTGACTTGCGGGCAGGCGAGCGCCTTGGCGTAATCGAGCGCCAGCGAGATGCCGCTCCGGAACTCCTCGATGCGATCCGGCAGGCAGGCGATACCGCGCTCGCCGCCGGCCCAATCTCCCGAGGGCACGTTGAAGAGCGCCTGCTTCAGGCCGTTTGCCTGGAGAGCATCGGCGACCTTTTCCTTCGGTTCGGCATAGGGGCCAAGATATTCGAGCGCGCCGAAGCCGTCCTTCGCGGCAGCGGCGAAGCGGTCCAGAAAGGCAAGATCCTGATAGAGGAAAGAAAGATTGGCGGAAAATTTCGGCACTGGAACATCCTCAGGCATTGGCGGGAGCGATGAAACGATGCCGGTGCAGCATGCGCTTGTCGCGGGGATCGGGATTGGGAACGGCGGAAATGAGGCTCTTCGTATAGGCTTCCTGTGGCGCGGTGCAGATCTGCTCGGCCTCGCCAAGTTCGACGATCTTGCCTCGATGCATGACGGCGACGCGGTCACAGAAGTAGCGTACCACGGAAATATCGTGGGAGATGAAGATGAAGCTCAGGTTCAGCCGCTGGCGGATATCGAGCAGCAGATCAAGGATCTGGCTGCGGATGGATACGTCGAGCGCCGAGGTTGCCTCATCGGCGATGATGATGCGTGGGTCCAGCGCAAGCGCACGGGCAATCCCGATGCGCTGACGCTGGCCGCCTGAGAAGGCGTGCGGATAGCGCTCCATTCCCATCGGATCGAGGCCGACGAGGCGCATCAGTTCGGCGACGCGATCTTCAAGCGCCTTGCCCTTGGCAAGGCCGTTGACGATGAGCGGATCGCCAATCACTTCCTTGACGGTCATGCGCGGGTTCAATGAGGCGAAGGGATCCTGGAAGACGAGGCGGACTTCGCGATGGAAGTTGCGAAGTTCTTTCTTGCCGAGCTTGGTGACATCGGTCTCACCGCCATCCCTGCCTCGATAGAGGACGCTGCCGGTCGTCGGCTCGACGGTGCGCAGGATCAGACGGCCAAGCGTCGTCTTGCCGGAACCGCTTTCGCCGACGATGCCGAGGTTTTCACCGGGATAGAGGTCAAAATTGGCGTCATCTACGGCGCGCAGCGTATTGGCATTGCCATGCCAGCCGAAGGTCTTGCTGAGATTGCGAATCGAGAGGATCGGCTGCGGTGCTTGCGAAGATAGCGCGATGGCCGCCGGCAATCTGCCTTCGACGTGATGTGTGAGCTTCACCGTCGAAGCCAGCAACTGGCGCGTATAGGGATGGGTCGCGGCATGATAGATCGCATCGACGGGACCCCGCTCGACGATATGGCCAAAGCGCATGACGGCGACCTCATCAGCCACTTCCGCGACGACGCCCATGTCATGGGTGATGAGCAGCATCGCCATGCCGCGATCGACCTGCAAGCGCTTGATGAGGTCGAGGATTTCAGCCTGTGTCGTCACGTCGAGAGCGGTCGTCGGCTCGTCGGCGATCAGGATATCCGGATTGCCTGATAGTGCCATGGCAATCATGGCGCGCTGGCGCATGCCACCCGAAAATTCGAACGTGTAGCGGTCGGCCATCTTGTCGGGATTGGGGATTTCCACCTGACGCAGCAATTCGACCATGCGGGCGCGCGCCGCCTTCTTGTCGAGATTGCTGTGCAGGCGGATCGCCTCGATGATCTGCGAGCCGATGGTGTGGACCGGCGAGAGCGAACTCATCGGCTCCTGGAAGATCAGGCCGATGCGCCGGCCGCGGATCTCGCGCATGGCGCGGCTGCCGGGTTCGAGCGTAGCAATATCGGTGATCTCGCTGCCGTTGCGCAGCAGGATGCGGCCGCCGACGATGGTGCCGGGCTTGTCGACGATCTGCAGCAGCGAGCGGGCCGTCACGCTCTTGCCGGAGCCGCTTTCACCGACGAGGCAGAGCGTCTGGCCGCGCTTGAGCTGGAAGCTCACATTCTCTACGGCATGCAGGATATGCGTGCGCAGCCGGAAATCGATCGAGAGGTTTTCAACCGAGAGAACGACGTCATCAGGAAGATCGGTCATGGCTTCCTCCTCAATTGTCATAGGGATCGGCTGCATCGCGCAGACCGTCACCGAAGAAGTTGAAGGACAGGACGGCGATGACGACTGCCAGAGACGGCCAGATCAGCAGCCAGGGTGCGGTTGCGACCGTGCGGATATTCTGGGCGTCCTGCAGCAGCACGCCCCAGCTGACGACCGGTGGCTTGAGGCCGATGCCGAGGAAGGAGAGCGAGGTTTCGGCGACGATCATCGTCGGCACTGCAAGGGTGACGACGGCGAGGATATGGCTCGTCAGCGAGGGCAGGATATGCCGGAAGATCAGCCGCGCCTCGCTCGACCCATCGAGCTTTGCGGCGGTGACGAAATCCTCGCTGCGTAGCGCCAGGAAACGACCGCGCACCTCACGGGCAAGGCTGGTCCAGCCGAGCAGCGAGACGATGATGGTGATGACGAAATAGACGATCACCGGCGACCATGTGAGCGGGATCGCCGCTGCAAGGCCGAGCCAGAGCGGGATGGTCGGCATGGCGCTGACCACTTCGATGACACGCTGGATGAGTGTGTCGACCCAACCACCGTAGAAGCCGGAGATGGAGCCGAGGACGACCCCAAGCACCAGTGACATGGCGACGCCGACGAGGCCGATCGACATGGAAATGCGGGTGCCGTAGATCAGCCGCGTAAGCACATCACGGCCGAGGCGGTCGGCGCCGAGCAGGTACATGGGATCATTGGGATTGATCGGGCCGAAGAAATGCGTGGTCATCGGGATCAGGCCCCAGAGATAATAGGCCGGACCTTTGACGAAGAAGCCGACCGGCACGACCTTTGTGTTGTCGACGACGAAGGTACGCCTCAGCGCCACCTTGTCGATCTCCACCTTGTAGCCCTTCACATGGAAGTTGAATTCGGAGCTGCCATCCGGCTTGGTGACGAAGAAGCTGAGGCCCTGCGGTGGCGCATAGGTATATTGCGGCTTCGAGGTTGCGGGCAGGGAAGGCGCCAGGAATTCGGCGAAGAGGCCGATGAGATAGAGGAGGAGGATGATCACGCCGGCGACCATCGCCACCTTCTGGCGGATGAGCTTGCCGGCAATCAGCCGCCACGGGCCGATGGCGGCCGTCGAGACGGTCTTGCCCTGTTTCAGCGGGCTGATCGAGGGGCCGTCGGCGACCACGTTCAGGGGACCGGTATGGGTTCCGAATGTTTCGTGCGTCATCGGCGCCTCCTCAGTTGAACCGGATGCGCGGATCGAGCAGCGCAAGCAGCAGGTCCGAAAGGAGCATGCCGACGAGGGTCAGCGCCGAGAGCAGAAGGATGAAGCTGCCGGCGAGATACATGTCCTGCGAGACCAGCGCGCGGAAGAGCAGGGGACCGGCGGTCGGCAGGTTCAGCACGATCGCGGTGATCGTGACACCCGAGACGAGATGCGGCAGCACCCAGCCGATTGCCGAGACGAAGGGGTTCAGCGCAATGCGCACCGGATATTTCATGATCACCTTGTATTCCGGCAGGCCTTTGGCGCGGGCGGTGATGACATAGGGCTTGTGCAATTCGTCCGTCAGGTTGGCGCGCAGGATGCGGATCAGAGCGGCCGTGCCCGAAGCGCCGATGATGATGATCGGGATCCAGAGATGGGCGAGGAAGTCGCCGACCTTGGCGAGGCTCCAGGGCGCTTCGGCAAATTCGGGAGAGTTGAGGCCGCCGACGCTTTGGCCGAGGTAGCGGTAGGCGATGTACATCAGCGTCAACGCCAGAATGAAGTTCGGCACGGCAAGGCCGATGAAGCCGAAGAAGGTGAAGACATGATCGCCGACCGAATGGCGGCGCACGGCCGAATAGATGCCTATCGGCAAGGCAACGATCCAGACGAAGAGAAGGCTCAAGAGCGAGATCACCAGCGTCGATCCCATGCGCGCCCAGATGAGGCCGGAGACGGGCTGGTTCCACTCGAACGACCAGCCGAAATCGCCACGGCTGACGATGCCCCACATCCATTTCAAATACTGGATGTAGAAGGGATCATCGAAACCGTAGATCTCTTTCAGCCGCTCGATCTGCGCGGGATCGACGGCCTGGCCGCTGTCGCTCATCGTCGCGATCATCGAGGTCAGATAGTCACCTGGCGGCAACTGGATGATCAGGAACGAGATCAGCGACATGCCGATCAACGTCGGGATCATGTAAAGCACGCGCTTGAAGATGTAGCCAAGCATCGGAATGTTTCTCCTCCCGTTGAGAGCACCGGGTCAGGCGCTTCCTTCGGATCTCCATCCGCTTTCGGCCCCTCCAGGCCGAAAGCGCTCCTCTTAGCCTCGTCACCTCATTTCCAGGTGAGGTGCAGAACCTCCAGCCGTTCAATGCCCGGCACCTCCACCAGTGCACGACCGTCCTTGACGCTGAAGTTTGCGGCGCGGTCAGTAACAACAAGCCAAGCCCTGGCCACCGACTTGCCCTGAGGAATTTCCACTGAAACCGTCTGGGCCGCCAGAGGGTAATTTTCGCGTATCGGCCCCTTCATCATCATCGGGTTGGTGAGGTTGAAGAGGCTGACGGCGATCCCTTCGGCATTTTCGCGCAAGGCCATGTCGATGACACCGGGGCCTTCGATGGTGACGCGCGAGGTCTTGCCGAGTGCCCAGCGGACAGCATTGGCGATCAGCCTGCCATGATCGACGGCAAAGACTTCCCAGAAGATTTCGCCGATATTCCAGGGGATATAGGCCGTGCGGCCACCCTTGCCGGTTTCGCGGGTGATGACGCCAGCCCCTTCAGGAGCCTTGCGCGGGTAGACTTCCTCCATCGGCAGATCCGGGAAATCGGGCACATAGAGGAAAGGCGTCGTCGCATTGCCAGTCGGATCGGCATGGATCAGGCGCGTGCCGCCCATGATGCGTTCGGCACCCTCATAGCCCTGATTGATGGGATGATCGCCCGACAGCGCCACATAGGTGTTCTTGACGATGCCGCGCGGGCCGGAGACGAATTTGGCGCCCAGCACGTCAGAGAGGCCGAACTCGCTGCGCTTCTTGCCGAATTCGTCGCGCAGCGACGTTTCGTAGGAGGCGACAATGCTGCCGCCGCGCTCCACATAGGTGCGGAGCGCCTCGTTTTGAGCATCCGAAAGGCAGGAAGCGTTGGCGAGAATGATCAGCTTGAAGCGGTCGAGATTTTCCTTCGTCAGAACCTGATCGGAGACAAGCTCGAAGGGCAAGCGGGCTTCGACGAGGGCGTGGTAGAAACCGAGATCGTGCTTTTCGGCACTATGGCGCTCCTCCGGCGCCCAGTGGCGGAGCGTCGTCGAGGGGTCGATGACGGCGATTTCCGCCGTCGGATGCATGCTTTCGAGAACGGGCTCGACGGCAGCCTGCAGGGCGAAAGCGTCGGCGACCGGCTCCACCCAACGCTTGTCGGGTACGACGCCGTTGAACTTGGTAAACCAGGCATAGAGGCCGTGGGCCGTGCCGTCATTGATCCAGAGCTGCATTTCCTCGCCAGAGGTAACGGCATCCTTCCAGCGATATTCCTCTTCCGGGCCGATCGAGGTGATGAGCACGACCGGACGGTCGGGGAAGGTGGCGCGGATGCGCTTGCCATTGCGGCCGGCCGACCAGCCCAGCTCCAGACCTTTGCGGCCCTGATGATCGACGACGAGGAAGGGGCAGTGTTTGGCGATGACCGAGAGGTCGAATTCCATCAGCGAGGCGCCGCCCATGTTGGGGATGAAGCTCGCATGCGGGCGGATCGCTTTGACCGCATCGTCCCACTGGGCGATCATGTCGGTCAGCACACGGCGGCGCCACTGCACCCAGGCCTGCCAGGCCGGATCCTCGGCATCCGCCTTCTTCGGCAAAGCGTGGCCGAACATATCCTTGAATCGGCGGGCGCTGTCTTCGCTGTAATCGACGCCGTGACCCTGCCAGCGATTGGCGAAGACGGCATCGATATCGTATTTGCGGACGATTTCCTTGACGACCTCAGGCATGAAGACCGTGTTGTAATCGCCATAAGCATTGGTGACCCAGACATCGGGATAGGCCCAGTGGCGGCGCGGCGTACCATCGGCATTGATCATGACCCATTCGGGATGCGCCTTGGCGGCATCGTCGTGGATCGCATGCGGATCGACACGGGCCATGACATGCATGTCGAGCTTGCGGGCAGCATCGACGAGCGCTCCGAAAATATCCTTATCACCCAGATATTTGCTCACATAGTGATAGGGCACTTCGCTCGGATAATAGGCGATGTAGCCGCCGGCGCTGAGGCAGACGGCATTGGATTTCGTGCGCTTGAAGACATCGACCCAGAAGGCCGGATCGTATTTCTCCGGATCGTCCTCCACGAAGGTTAGCTGGGTCCAGCGCGTTGCGGTCTTGAACCAGTACGGCGTGCGCAGCGTGTCGGTGTTCTGTCTTCTGGCGTCGAGCATCGTCTTCATCCAATCATTGGCAAAAGAAGGGCCGCGGCGCCGGCCGGTGGGGCCGGCGCCTGCAATGCATCAAGCTGTCTCAGGCCATCATACCTTGTAGAACTGCTCCGGCATGGTGGGAGCAGGCGTCGGCCAGCCGAAGGAATTCGGCATGGTCTTGGTGATGTTCTTCATATTGTTCTTGACGATCCCGTAGCCATCCGGCGGCAGGGAAATGCCGAAGACATAGAAGTTGTCGGCAGCACCCTGCAGGATCTGTTTCATGATCCCCTGCTGGCCGGCTGGATCGGAGGTCGATTTCAGCTTGTCGTAGAGCTCAAGCTGCTTCTTCGTTTCTTCCGGCGGCTCTTCCGCATTGGCATTGTTGCGGTCGAGATACCAGAGCTGCCAGGCCGGAGCGTACATGGCGTTCGAATCCGTCGGCACGTAGTAACGCGGGTCGAGCATGGCGGCGACGCCGCCATTGGCGCCGAATTGGTGGGCCGTGGCATCGAAATCGCGGCCCTGGCGAACACGGGTTTCCCAGAGCGAGCGGTCCATGGTGCGCATCTGTGCATCGATACCGACCGCCTGGAACATCGGAATGACCAGCTGGAAGAGATCGAGGAAGACGGCGCGTGCCTGGTCGATCTCGAAGATCACCGTCAGGCGGCGGCCCTTCTCGTCCAGACGGAAGTTCTGGTCGTCACGCTTCGGAATGAGCGTGTCGAGCATTGCGTTCGCCTTGTCGACATCGTAGCTCGTGAACTGTGTGGCGAGTTGCTCGTTGTAGAGCGGATCGCTCTGTTTGATCGAAGGCTGGGCAGGCGCACCCTGGCCGACGAGTACGGCGTCGATCAGTGCCTGGCGATCAAGTGCCATAGAGAGTGCTGCGCGGAAATCCTTGTTCCGGAAGAGCTTGCGCTTGGTCTCGTCATTGTGGTTCAGGTTGAAGATGAAATTCATCACATTGGCTTCGGTCGAAGTCAGTGTGTAGAAATCATATTTGCCCTGCTCGCGCGCATCGTAGAGCACCGACTTGTTGTTCGGCGTGGCGATATACTGGTCCATCAAGTCGACTTCACCCTGCATGGCCTTCAGGAGCAGCACCTGCGGGTCGGCGACCATCTGGTAGACGATGCGGTCCATATAGGGCAGCTGGTTACCCTCGGTATCGACCTTCCAATAGAAGGGATTGCGTTCGGCCACGGCCCGCTCGGTGTTCTCGCCGGGCGCGATCGTGAACATCCAGGCATGTAGGCAAGGCTTCTTCGAGGAGTTCAGGAAGAAGGCATTGTCGTCCCGGAAGCCGGAAGCGGTCTGGAAAGCCACGATCCAGCTTTCGAAGCCCTGCTGCTTGGCAAGTTCGTCGGCCTTCGGGTTGTAGTCGATGTGGAATTGCTCGAGATAGTGCTTCGGGCAGCGCGTCGTCTGGTCGTTATTGGCCCAGGCGACCTGCAGAGGAAACATACCGTTAGGTTTGTCGAAGATTACTTTAAACGTCTGTTCGTCGACGACTTCGAGCTTGGCAGGTTGGCCGCCGCTTTTCCAATGGCCCTGGCCGGTGGCGGCGACACGCTTGTCAGTGAGGATGGTGTCGTACCAGAATTTCACGTCGGCGGTGGTATAGGGCTGACCGTCTGACCACTTCATACCCTTGCGCAGGCGGATGGTATATTCGGTGGAATCCGCATTGCCATCGAAAGCTTCGGCGACGTTCAGCGTCACGCCGGACCAGTCCGGCGTATAGCGCAGCAGCGGTTCATAGGCCTGATAACGGAACAGCATCGATAGCGAGCCGCCGCCCACGAGGGCCATGTTCCAGTCGCCACCATGTTTGCCGACGCTTTCGACCGGCTTGATGACAAGCGGGTTTTCCGGCAGCCGGTCCTTCAGGGCCGGCAGCGTGCCGCTTGAAACTTTCTCCTTCAGAATGTCCGCTTCCTTGAAGTCGGCGGCGAAGGCCGGCAGAGCCGGCAGGATCAGAACGGCCGAAGTCCCGGCCAGAAACGCACGACGTTTCAGCTTGATCATAGGGTTCTCCTCCAAAAATCCCCAGCCTTATCGTTATTTTTGCTTTGAGGCTGGGATAACAGAAAGAATGCATTTGAATATTGTTAGGTAAAGCGTTATGTTCTGTTAGTGCAAGAATTTGCAATTTCGTTAGGGCGGTGTAGCGGAAGCGTTCCGAATGCCTGGGAACATCGAGGTGTAGAGTGGGAAGCAGGGGGCGAGTTACCTTACAGACGATCGCGCGGGAGGTTGGCCTCTCGAAATATGCGGTGTCGCGCTCGCTGGCAGGCAAGAGCGGCGTCAGTGAGGAGACGCGCGCGCTGATCCGGGAGGCGGCCGAGCGGCTGGGCTATACGCGTCCTGCCGGCCAATCGCAGACGAACGATATCGCTGTCGTTTTCCACGATCTCGATGCCGTCAACAGTGAACTCTATATGCAGATCCAGAATGGCGTGCAGCGTGAGGCACACAGGCTGGGCATGGCGCTACGCATCCGCTGGACACATAGCGCCGGTCAGCTTGAGGAATTGGCGCGTTCCTGCGCCGGGTTGCTGCTTGTCGGCCCGCATGACCGGGGGGCAATCGCCGCAGCAACGGCAATCGGGGTGCCGATCGTGCGTTTCGGCTGGGTTGATCCTCTGGAGCAGGCGGATCAGATCACCGGCACGGACCATGAGGCGGGCCAGGCCGTGCTTCAATATCTGATCGGGCTTGGCCACCGGTCGATCTGCTATGTCAACGGCACGCCCGGTTTCCGAGGCCGGCGCGAACGCTTCTACGGGGCGCGGGAGATTGCCGAACGCTGCGAGGATGTTGCGCTGCATGTGCTGCGTTTCGACGAGCAGGTCGGTTTCGGCGAGGTTTTCAAGGACCTCAAGGCAAAGGGCATTCACCCGACGGCCTTCTTCTGTGCCCATGACGGACTGGCGCTGACGGTGGTTTCCGAGCTGCTGGGCCAGGGCTATCGCATTCCCGATGACGTCTCGGTCGTCGGCTTCGGCGATTTCTCTCCGGCCACGCAGATTTCGCCGCCATTGACGACGGTGAAAATGGAAGGACAGGAGGGCGGGGCCGTCGGTCTCCGGCTGCTCCTGGAGCGGATAGAAAATCCGCGTCTGCCCGGCATGCCTGCCCGCCGCGTCATGATCGCGTCACGCATCGTCGAGCGCCGGTCTGCCGGTCCGTGCAAGGTCACGGCAGCGACCGATCCAGTAAAGCTGCAATCGGAAATCGCTGAGAACAACGCGCTCGTGAAGTGATTGGGCTGGTGCTGCCGGGTGGCGGCAGAAGCTGAGTGTCAGCCCAACCTCGCAATAGCCGCCTTCACCGCATCGGCACCCGGTGCTATCGGCTTGTATTCCAGGCCGACAGCGCCGGTGTAGCCGTTGGCGAAGATCCAGTTGAGGCGGTGAACGAGATCGATCTTGCCGGTGCCAGGTTCGTTGCGGCCTGGGTGATCGGCTACGTGGACGTGAAACACGCGGTCTATGCGGCCAGCCAGAACATCTTCCGTGCGCTCGTCCATGACGGCGGAATGATAGATATCATAGACGATACCGATTTCCGGACGGGCGACATCATCGACGATATCCAGCCCCTCGCGGGTGGAATCGAGAAAATAGCCGACATGGTCGATGCGGATGTTCAGCGGTTCGACACCGAGGCGCACGCCGCTGCCATCAAGAATATCGGCGCCGGCCCGCAGTGTTTCGGTGAGCGACTTGCGTTGTTCGTCCCGCGCGAAGCCCGCGAGGTCGTCGCCCGCCTGTGCGATCAGCACCGGCGCGCCGAGACGCTTTGCGACGGCAACGGAATCGGCAAGGCCCTTCAGCCAGGTTTCGCGATTGGTGGCGTTTGTAAGCGCGATCATCGGTTCGGCGACGAGGCTCGTCACCTTGAGGCCGGTTTCCTTCAATGCGGCTTCGATCGTGTCGAGGTCCTTGTCCGTCCAGCGCCAAAACTCGATGGCCTTGAGGCCGGCGGCATGGGCGCGGCGGACGCGATCGGCGAAATGATCGCCTTCCTCGGCAAACAGCCATTCAATGCAAGCTGAATAAAGGCGCATGAAAATTCCTCCACTATGCCAGCAGGCATGCGACAGATCGCGACTTGCGGCAAGAGGGACCAGCTAACGGCACCGATGATTTTCCGTCACGGCTTGACGGGCAGAACCAATGCCGGAAGAGTTGGCGGAGCGGCCGGACGCCGGCCGGATTGGGAGGATTTCATGGATCTTGGATTGAAGGGAAAGACCGCCGTCATCACAGGTGGTTCGGTCGGTATCGGGCTGGCGATCGCCGAAGGGCTGGCGGCTGAGGGCGCCAACCTCATTTTGTCTGCGCGTGGACGCGAGCGGCTGGATGCCGAAGCCGTGCGCATCGCTGAAAAATACGGCGTCAGCGCCATTGCGGTCGAAAGCGATGTGGCGACTGTCGAAGGCACGGAGGCGATCATCGCGGCGGCAGCCGAACGCGGTGGAGCGGATATTCTCATCAACAATGCCGGCACCGGCTCGAACGAGACGGTCATGGAGGCGCCCGACGAGAAGTGGCAGGCGTATTTTGATCTGCATGTGATGGCCGCCGTGCGCCTTGCCCGCGGAATTGCGCCGCAGATGAAGAAGCGCGGCGGCGGCGTAATCCTCCACAATGCCTCGATCTGTGCTGTGCAGCCGCTCTGGTATGAGCCGATCTACAACGTCACCAAGGCGGCGCTGATGATGTTTTCCAAGACGCTGTCCGTCGAGCTCGTGAAGGACAAGATCCGCGTCAACTGCATCAATGCCGGCCTTATCCTGACGCCGGACTGGATCAAGACCGCCAAGCAACTGACGGCGGAGACCGGTGGCGATTGGGAGGGCTATCTGCAGAGCGTGGCAGATGAGCATGCCTCGTCCAAGCGTTTCGGCACGCCGGAGGAGCTCGCGAATTTCTTCGTCTTCCTCTGCTCCGACCGGTCGAGCTATAGCATCGGCTCTACCTATTTCGTCGATGGCGGGATGCTGAAAACGGTATAGTTCGTGTTTCCGGTCTCGCTTAGGCTTGCCCAAGACGGGACCGGCACATCAATCTTGCTGGGGCTCAGGAGACTTGAAGGCGCGGTTTTACGGCAACATAGATAGCCGAAATAACCTATAAAAACGGGTTATTTTGTTGTCTCTTCATGGTTTTGACTCTATTTGCCTGCTATTACAGAAGCATAATGCCGCAAAGTGCAGGGCGACCGAGATGTTGACGAAAAAGGGAAAATACGGATTGAAGGCGCTGGTCGATCTGGCGCGGCTTGCGCCGGGCGAGACCGCCTTCATCAACGATATCGCCTCGCGCAACAATATTCCGAAGAAGTTTCTCGATACGATCCTGCTCGAACTGCGCAATGTCGGTATCCTGCGATCAAAGAAGGGGCCGGGCGGTGGCTATTCGCTGTCGCGGCCAGCGTCGGAGATCCGCATCGGTCATGTCATCCGCACGCTGGACGGGCCGCTCGCGCCGATCCGGTGTGCCAGCCGCACGGCCTATGAGGCCTGCGACGATTGTGCGGATCCCGAGACCTGTCAGGTGCGGCGCTCGATGACCGAAGTCCGGGACGCGATCGCCGCCATTCTCGACAACATGACGCTCGAACAGTTCGTTGTCGGCGGGGGCATCGAAACGGTAGAGGAAAAGGTTCCGGTTTCCGCCGCGAGCTGATCCGCGCTCCCTTTATTTCACGCAATTCCGAACGCAGACCGCGGCACAGCTTTGCTGGAATTGCTTCAGCTTTCCCTGATTTTCAGAATATACGCGCCCGCTGCGTTCAACAGCGGCTCGCGCTGGATTGCCATGTCATGGATGCGGGCGTTACGCCAGTGACGGTCGAGGTTGAGCGCTATGCTGCCGGTCGCGCCCCGGGCCAGTTCGAATAGAGCATTTGCCGTGTCCAGCGCCACCTCGATTGCAGCGAGGCAGGCGGATGAGGCGCAGAAATAGGCTTCCGCCATGGCTGCCTCGGCGGGACTTACCTGGGCGATATCCAGTTTGCGGCCTGCCTGTTCCAGCGCGCCGGTCGCGATTTCGATGCGGATGGCGCGCTCACCGATTTTGCCAAAGAGGGCAGAAGGCTCCTTCGCCATGACGAGCAGGTCGGCAAAGGCTGCACGGGCGATACCGAGGCTGACGGCTGCCTGCAGCAGAAGGCCCAAGGACTTTTCCGTCGTGTGATCGCCGGGCAGAGCGGCGATGACAGTATCGGCATTCACATGCAGCTTGCCGGCAATCAGCGTTGCTGTGCCGTTCGTGCGCAGCCCGAAAGCATCCCAGTCATCCACTGCCTGCAGTTCGTCGCTGTCACGCTGCAGATGCAACATCACCCTGCGGCCGCCGGGATCGATCGCTGCTGCGGCGATCCAGTCGGAGAAAAGGATGGCGGCTGCCTGTTCCGACCGGCCTGTCAGGCGAAGGCCGGAGCCTTCGGCGACGAGGCTTGCCTGATCGGCAAAACGGGTTGCCGCGAAACGGTCGCCGTCGAGCGCACGGGTGAAAAGGACGATCTTCAGCTCTTCCGAGGGCTGGTTACGCAGCCCTTCCAGCACGCGGAAGTGAGATGCCAGCACGTTGCCGATCGAGGCATCGCTTTCGGCGACGATGGCGACGATCTCGGCGAGCAGGGCGTTGGAAATATCGAGCCCGGTATATTCAGGGGGGACGGTGATTGCTGTGAGGCCGGATTGCGAGAGTGCGTCGAGCTCGATATTCGGCATGAGGCGGTTAATGTCGCGCTCACTTGCCTGCCGGCGAAAGCCGACCGCAAGCTCGCGCGCCGCGGAGATGGCCTCTTCCTCGGTCTCGATGCGGTGCGCCGGAGGACGCACGTTGTCGTGCAGTTGCGATACTGTGCCCATCTGCCACTCTTTCCTAGCGCTAAAAAAGTGCGTGATTGCATCGACTTGCGTAAGGCCGCTTTTTCCACAAAAGCCCGGCCGGCGGAATTTTCTTACCAGCTTGATCGCCTTGCCGTATGCTCTACGTATGGTTAAGGGACGGCGAACTGATCAGGAATGATGATGAGTGATTCTCTTGCACGAAGCCGCGAGGGTTCGAAGGCTGGACGTCAGCCGCGCCCGCGCGTGAGCATGGATATAGCTGACATCCCCACTTATGCCATCGGCGACGTGCATGGTCGTCTCGACCTCCTGCAGAAAGCGGAAGAAGCGATCATCCGCGATGCAGAGCATATACCGGGCACCAAACTCATCGTCATGCTTGGCGACTATATCGACCGCGGTCCGCAATCGGCGCATGTCATCAGCCATATCATGGACCCGGCGCCCGAGGGTTTCGAGCGCATCTGCCTTGCCGGCAACCATGAGATCGTCATGCTCGACTATATCGACGGCTGGGCATCCTATGACGACTGGATGACCATGGGTGCCGCCGAGCTTCTGCGATCCTACGGTCTCGATCCCGATCACCTGCCGCTCGTTTTCCGTTCCGGTGCGCAGCTCGACGCCTTCATCCGCCAGTCGCTGCCGCATACCCATATCGATTTCATCCGCTCCCTGCCGATCATGCTCGATACGCCCAATGTAGCCTTCGTGCATGCGGGTATCGACCCGCGAGTGCCGCTCGAAGAGCAGGCCGACGACGATCTGGCTTTCATTCGCCAGCGTTTCCTGGAAAGCCCGCTGCCATTGCCGAAGCTCATCGTGCATGGTCATACGCCCGGCGACCAGCCGGATGTGCAGCCGATGCGGCTGAACCTCGATACCCGCGCCTTCAGGAGCGGCAGGCTCTCCGTCGCCCGCTTCTGGCAGGGACAGGTTTACCTGTTTTCCACCTGAACTTCCGCTAAGGCGCCGTTTTCCTCCGCATCGATCTCAGCCGGCGCTTCGGCCGGCTTTTTGCGCCAGCGGCGCAGCACGACGTAAAAGACCGGCGTCAGGAACAGGCCGAAGATCGTCACACCCAACATGCCCGAGAACACTGCCGTGCCGAGCGACTGGCGCATTTCAGCACCTGGGCCGGTGGCGATCGCAAGCGGCAGAACGCCGAAGATGAAGGCGAAGGCCGTCATCAGGATCGGGCGCAGGCGAAGGTGGCTTGCCTCGATTGCGGCATCCACGACGCTTTTCCCTTCTTCTTCTGCCTGTCGTGCAAACTCGACGATCAGAATGGCGTTCTTGGCCGCAAGGCCGATCAGGACGATCAGGCCGATCTGGGTGAGGACGTTGTTGTCCATTCCCCTCAGCGATACGCCGATCAACGCGGCGAGCACCGCCAGCGGAACGATGAGGATGATCGCCAGAGGCAGGACCCAGCTTTCATATTGTGCCGCAAGCGCAAGGAAGACGAAAATGACAGACAGAGCGAAGATGTAGATGGCGGTATTGCCGGTGTGGGTTTCCTGATAGGCAAGCTCGGTCCACTCGAAGGTTGTTCCCGGCGGCAAGATCTGCGCAGCCAGACCTTCCATCTTCTGGATGGCGTCGCCGGTCGATGTGCCGGGCGTCGGATTGCCCTGAAGCGGCACCGAGACATACATGTTGTAGCGCTGGACAAGTGCCGGACCGCTGGAGTCCTGGATGTCCATCAGAGTGCCGAGCGGAACCAATGCGCCGGTTGCCGATCGAACCTTCAGAGCGAGGATATCGTCCCTATCCATGCGGTATTGCCGGTCGGCCTGGGCACGAACCTGGTAGACGCGGCCGAACGCATTGAAGTCGTTCACATAGGCAACGCCGAGGTTGATGGAGAGCGCGTTGAAGATATTGGGGATCGGCACGTTCAGGAAACGTGCCTTGTCGCGATCGATCGCAAGGAAATATTGCGGGCTTGCATCCGAGAATGTCGTGAAGACGCCTGTTAGCCCCGGGGTCGTGGCAGCGGCACCCATCATCTGGCGGGCCAGACCAAGGACGCGCGTCATATCCGCGTTTTCAAGATCCAAAATCTGCATCTTGAAGCCACCGGAATTGCCGACGCCGCGCACGGATGGCGGCGGGATGGCAATGATGAAGGCCTCCTGGATGCTCTGCAGCTTGCCGTAGAGTTCGCCGATGATCTTGTTGGCGGTTTCGCCGCCTTCCTCACGCTCGGCAAAGGATTTGAACGGGACGAAGACGACGCCTGCATTCGAGGCATTGGTAAAGGTCGCCCCACTGAAACCGGCAAACTGCACGGCATTGCCGACGCCTGGCACCGTGCGGGCGATGTCACCCACCTGTTTGACGACGGCGTCGGTACGCGCCAGTGAGGCACCGTCCGGAAGCTGGATGACGACGATCGCATAACCCTGGTCCATAGTCGGGATGAAGCCGGAGGGAACCTTCTGTCCCATATACCAGGTCGCGCCCAGCAGGCCTGCGAAGACAATAAGCGAAGCTGTCAATCCTACCCAACTGCTGACGAGGTGCCGGACGATCCAGGAATAGCCAGAGCTCATTCGATCGAATCCGCGATTGAAGCCATTCGCAAGCCCGCTTCCCAACTGGGAGAAGATATTCTTGCGCTTCGTCTCGTGATCGTGGGCTTTCAGCAATATGCCTGCAAGCGCGGGCGAAAGCGTCAGCGAATTCAGCGCGGAAATCGCCGTCGTGACTGAAATCGTCACCGCGAACTGTTTGTAGAACTGTCCGGAAATGCCGGGAATGAAGGCTGTCGGCACGAATACTGCGATCAGCACCAGCGAAATGGCGACCACGGCGGTCCCGACTTCGTCCATCGTGACGTGCGCCGCCTGTTTCGGGGTCATGCCGCGCGCCAGGTTTCGCTCGACGTTCTCCACCACCACGATCGCATCGTCGACGACAATACCGATCGCAAGGACGAGGCCGAACAGCGTCAGCATATTGAGCGAGAAGCCGAAGGCGAGCAGCACGGCGAAAGTGCCGATCAGCGATACGGGGATGGCGATGATCGGAATGATCGCGGTTCGCCAGGATTGGAGGAAGACGAGAACGACGATCGCCACGAGGATCGCCGCCTCGGCGATGGTTCTGTAGACTTCATTGATCGAATCCGAGATGAATTCGGTCGTATCGTAGACGATGCGATATTCCAGACCCTGCGGGAAGTTCTGCGAAAGATCCTTCATGATGCCCTGGACCTGATGGGCCGTATCCAGCGCATTGGTTCCCGGCCGGGCGAAGATGCCGAGGGCAACTGCCGGGTCATTATTCAGATAGCTGTTGGTGACGTAGTCCTGTGCGCCGAGTTCGATACGGGCGACATCCTGCAGGGCCACGAGCCGGCCGCTGGCCGTCGATTTCACGATAACATAGCGGAACTGGCGCACATCCGAGAAACGCCCGTCCGTTCGTACCGTATATTCGAACGCATTCTTGCCGGTGACGGGTGGGGCGCCGATCTTGCCGCCTGACACCTGGACGTTCTGGTCTCTCAATGCGGCGACGACGTCATCGGATGTCATTCCGTAGGCAGAGAGCTTTTCCGGATCGAGCCAGATTCGCATCGAATACTGGCGCTCGCCGAAGAGCTGCACGTCGCCGACGCCGTCAAGGCGCACGAGAACGTCGCGTATGCGGTTGCGGGCGTAGTTCGAGACGTAGAGCTGGTCATAGCGGTGCGACGGCGACAAGAGGTGCACCACCATCATCAGGTCAGGCGAGCTCTTGTCTGTCGTTACGCCGAGTCGCTGGACCTCCTCCGGAAGCCGGGGCAGGGCGATGGAGACGCGGTTCTGGACAAGAACCTGGACCTTGTCGAGATCGGTGCCGAGCTTGAAGGTGATCGTCAGCGACATGGCGCCATCGGCGCTGGAGTAGGAAGACATGTAGAGCATGTCTTCGACGCCGTTGATCTGTTGCTCGAGCGGGGTCGAAACCGTATCGGCGATCGTCTGCGGGTCGGCGCCCGGATAGGAGGTGCGCACGACGATGGTCGGCGGTGCGATCTCCGGGTATTGGGAGACCGGCAATTGCGTATAGGCGATGCCGCCGACGACGAGGAGAACGATCGAGATGACGGCCGCAAAGATCGGCCGATCTACGAAGAAATGGGCAAATCTCATTGGCCGCTCTCCGCACCGGCGGTTTCCGGCGGCGCGTCTGTCCGCTCCTTCGGCAGTTCGGTCATCTGAGGTGTTACCTTTGCGCCGGGCCGGGCGCGTATCAGGCCGTTGACAATGATCGTCTCGGTGCCGTCGAGGCCTTCGCGAATGACGCGGTAGCCGTAGAGCCGCGGGCCGGGCCGGACGGGCTTGGTCGAAACCGTGCCGTCTGGTGCGACAACATAAACGACGCGCTCATTCTGGTCGGAACCGATTGCCTCGTCGGGGACGAGAATGGCCTGATAGGTGTTAGAAGCTTCGACCTGGATGCGGCCGAAGAGGCCGGGCTGAAGGACGAGATCGGGATTGGGGAAGCGGGCACGCAGACGAATGGTGCCGCTCTCGTTGTCGATCCGGTTCTCGGCGAAATCGAGTTTTCCCTGGAATGGCTTGGCATTGGGATCCGAGATCGTGACGGTTACATCCAGTCCGCCGCCGCCCTGCTGGAGAGCCTTGCCCAGTTTGCGCGCCGTGTCGGCGAAGTTCAGCAGGCGGCGCTCGTCGACATCGAAATAGAAATCGATCGGATCGAGCGAGACGATCGTCGTCAGCACGGTCTGATCTGTCTGCACGAGGTTGCCGGCAGAGATCAGGCGCCGGTCGATGCGGCCGCTAAGCGGCGCGGTGATCTCCGTATATTCCATGTCGAGAGCCGCGCGATCGGCTGCAGCCTGAGCGCCGCGGACATTGGCTTGCGCCGAATCGAATTCACGGCGGCGATCGTCCAGCGTCTGCGCCGACTGGCTGCCGCTCGAAGCAAGCGACTGGGCGCGCTTATATTGCGCATCGGCAAAGACCAGAGCTGATTTCGACGCTTCGAGCGCAGCATTGGCCTGATTGAGTGCGGTGACAAACGGGCGCTGATCGATAACGAAGAGCCGGTCGCCTTGTTTCACCAGAGCGCCGTCGGTGAAGTCAATTTCCTGCAGGTAACCACCGACGCGTGAGCGGACGGAGACCTCATCGACAGGTTCAAAACGGCCGATGAACTCATCATTGTCGACCACGTCACGCACGACGGGTTTGGCGACGGTGACGGGCGGGGGGGCGGGCGCCTGCTGCGCCTCCGCAATGAGCGGCAGGAAGGCCGCAAAGCAACCGAGCGCCAGTGTCTGTCGAAGCGAATAAGCCATTCCGGTCCCCCTTGCGGGCGGCCGAACGCAGCCGCCTGAACCTATGCCTAAAGATAAGCTGTTCATGTCTGCTGGAACGAAAGCATGAGCCTTCGTCCTAAGTCCGAATTCTACTCATGCTTGGCTGCCGGGAAGATGACAGGTGCAAGCCAGCACCTCGAAATCAACCGGAGGGAGAAAATCCTGCTTCCCCCTAACTCTATGAAGGCAGACTATAAACGGGAGAATCCAAAAATTGCAAACGTCAATTGATTGCATTGATTTGGAGTTCCCCAAACCCCGGCATTTCCGCCGATGTGTCGCTTTATCACATTGCTGTGACGAGTTCCGGCCGCTGCTTGGATCTTTCGAAAGACCGGATCGAAGGCTCCCCTTAGTGCCGGCTGCGGCATTTTGGCCGCAGGTGCGGAATCTTGAGGCTGCATCCTTGTGCGCTGCCTATGCTCAATATATCTACCAATATTATAAGGATGCTTATTACTAGCCGGCGAAGGTATATGACCAACAATCCGACACTCGGTTTTCTTCTGCACGACGTTGCCCGTCTGCTTCGCAAGCGGTTCGAGCAGCGCGCAAAGGACCTTGGGCTGACGCGGTCTCAGTGGCAGACGCTTGCCTATCTCGCCAATAATGAGGGCATCCATCAGAGCGGGCTTGCCGAAATCCTCGAAATCGAGCCGATCACGCTGGTCCGCATCCTCGACAAGCTTGCCGAGCGCGGCCTGATCGAGCGCCGCCAGCACCCGACCGACCGGCGCATCTGGCTACTCTATATGCGTGAAGCAGCTCATCCGATTCTCGCCGAAATGCGAGAGATCGGCGACGTGACCCGCGGTGAGGCGCTGGAAAGCGTCACGCCCGAACAGCGCGAGCAGCTTTTCCATGTCCTATCCGTAATGAAGACGAATCTAGTGCAGGCGTGCCGGTCCCCGATCGCCGAGAATGAGACGAAACATGGCTGACCAATCCTCCCTGCGCGTCGTGTCCGACGCGAATGCCAAGAACCCTCTGGAAGAAAAAGACATTCCCCAACAACCGGAAACGGTAGCTGAGGCGCCTTCATCCAATTCAGCGCCCGCGGCTGCCGCGGTGGCTGCGCCTGGCGGCAACAAGGTCCGCCGCCGGCGCAGCTTCACCCGCCCCGTCCTCTTTGCCCTGCTGCCCGTGGCGCTCGTCGCCGGTGGCTACTATTACGTCAATGGCGGCCAGATCATGTCGACCGACAACGCCTATATCCAGGCGGACATGGTGGGCATCACCACCGACGTTTCCGGTATCGTCGACAAGATCAACGTGCATGAGAACGAGCAGGTCAAGGCAGGACAGGTGCTCTTCAGCCTGCAGTCGGATTCCTTCAAGATCGCGCTCGATGGCGCCAAGGCGCAGCTCGGCGCACAGCGCAACCAGATCATGAATATGCAGGCCAGCTACCGGCAGTCGCTTGCGGAGATCACGCAGGCCGAAGCCGATCTGCCCTATTTCCAGGATCAGTTCGACCGGCAGCAGAATCTCGTCAACAACGGCAGCGCGACGCAGTCGGCCTATGACGAAGCCAAGCACAACCTCGAAGCTGCGCAGCAGAAGGTTTCCGTCGCCAAGGCGGAGGCAGCAACCACGCTTGCGCAGCTCGGCGGCAGCGCCGACCAGCCGGTCGAGGAAAATCCCCTCTACCTGCAGGCCAAATCGCAGGTCGACAACGATCAGCGCGAGTTCGACCACAGCGTTGTCAAGGCGCCCTTCGACGGCATCGTCACCAATGTGAACGCGCTGCAGGTCGGCTCCTACCTGCAGGCTTCGCAGCAGGCCTTCTCGCTGGTTTCGACCTCGCATCTGTGGATCGCCGCAAGCCCGAAGGAAACCGAACTTACTTACGTCAAGCCCGGCCAGTCGGTCGATATCTACGTCGACACCTATCCGGGCGTCCTATGGAAGGGCAAGGTCGAGAGCATCAGTCCGGCATCGGGTTCCTCCTTCTCGCTGCTGCCGGCACAGAATACGACCGGCAACTGGGTGAAGGTCGTGCAGCGCATTCCGATGCGCGTCAGCATCGATGACTCTCAGGGCAAGCCGCCGCTTCGCGTCGGCATGAGCACGGTCGTCGATGTCGATACCGGTCATGCGCGCGGGCTGCCTGATTTTGTCAACAACCTTCTGGGCTACGGCAACAGCCACGAGTAACGGCCATGAGCAATGCTCCTGCATCACCGGCAACCCCGGTTGCCAATCGCGGCGCGATCACGGCCTGCGTTATTCTCGCCGTCATCATGCAGGCGCTCGATACGACGATCGCCAACGTGGCGCTGCCCTATATTCAGGGCAGCGTTTCGGCTTCAGCCGACCAGATCAACTGGGTTTTGACCTCCTATATCGTCGCTGCTGCGATCATGACGCCGCCGTCGGGCTTCCTTGCTGCCAAGTTCGGCCGCAAGCGCGTGCTGCTGGCGGCGATCGTCGGCTTCGTCGTCGCCTCCGTGCTCTGCGGTCTGGCGCAGTCACTGCCGCAGATCGTTGCCTTCCGCCTGCTGCAGGGCCTGTTCGGGGCCTCGCTGGTTCCGCTTTCCCAGGGCATCCTCCTCGACATCTATTCCGTCGAGGAGCGCGGCTCGGCCATGGCCCTATTCGGCGTCTCGGTCATGGTCGGGCCGGTTCTGGGTCCTGTCATCGGGGGCTGGCTGACCGACAATATCAGCTGGCGCTGGGTCTTTTACATCAACATTCCGATCGGCGCGCTCGCCTTTGCCGGCATCGTCATATTCGTCTCGGAGACGAAGAGGGATGCGTTTGCCAAGCTCGACTGGTTCGGCTTCGGGATGATGAGCCTGTTCATCGCCGCGCTTCAGCTTTTCCTCGACCGAGGCGAGCAGCTCGACTGGTTTTCCTCCGGCGAGATCATGATCGAAGCGATCGTCTGCGCCGCGGCCTTCTATCTGCTCCTAGTGCATACGCTGACGGCGGAGAAATCCTTCGTCAATCCGCGGCTGTTCCTCGACCAGAATTTCACCGTCAGCATGATCTTCATCTTCGTGATCGGCATCACCTATCTCGCCTCGCTGGCGTTGATGACGCCGTATCTGCAGACGTTAATGGGCTATCCGGTCGTCACGGCTGGTATCGTCATGGGGCCACGCGGGCTCGGCACCATGCTCTGCATGTTCATTGTCGGCCGGTTGATCGGCAAGGTGGATACGCGCTGGCTGCTGTTGCTCGGCCTTGGTCTGACGGCCTGGGCAATGTATGACATGACCGGCTGGACGCCTGACGTTTCGCAGTGGACGATCGTGTCGGTCGGCTTCATCCAGGGCGCCGGTCTCGGCTTCCTGTTCGTGCCGCTGACGACGATCGCCTTTGCGACGCTGCCGGCGCAGATGCGCGGCGACGGGACCGGCCTCTACAACCTGTCGCGTAATATCGGGTCCTCTGTTGGCATCTCGATCGTCTCGGCGCTGATCGTCGAGAACACGCAGAGCAATCACGAGTCGATTGCAGCCTATGTGACGCCGTTCAACCACGCTTTCAATGCGACGGCGGCACAAGGCCTCAGCCCGCTGACGGCGGTCGGCCGCGCGGCGCTTAACGACGTCATCACGCTGCAGTCGACCATCATTGCCTATATGGACGACTTCAAATTGCTGATGCTGATGTCGCTTGCCGTCATGCCGCTGGTCCTGCTGCTGCGCAAGCCGAAGGCCGCGCCGGCCATGGACCATAGTGCCGTCATGGAATGACGTTGAAGATTCCCATTCAGCGGAATGGCTTGCTCACATACCGCGATCCCTGAATGCCGAAGCGCCATGGTGCTTCGGCATTTTTCGTAATGCCGATCCGCTTGCCCGAGACGACGGGCACAGGCGCGGAAGGCGAGATCGCATAGGGTGGCTGGTCGAGCGTCCGGTCGTTGATGGCGATATCGATACCGAGCGCCTGGCAAAGCTTGCCGGGGCCGCTGCAGAGCTGGGTCAACACATCAGTGCCGCGCCGTTCCATCATGACCGGCAGGCCTGTTTCCGGCTCCAGCGCACGGATCAGCACCGCCGAGCCCGGCGTGCAGACGAAGTTCAGGCACCAGTACATGCCGTAGATACGGTAGATATAGACGTTGCCCGGACGGCCATACATGGCGCCGTTTCGCTTCGTCGGGCCGCGGAAACTGTGGGAGGCCTCATCGTCAGGATAATAGGCTTCCGTCTCTGAGATCCGCCCGCCTGCACCGTTGACCATCAGATGGCAGCCAAGCAAGTCGCGGGCGACCTCGATCGCATCGCGTTCGAAGAAATGGCGCAGACTTTTCCCGGCAAGCGGGTCGGCGCCGATCGCGCCATTGATCATATCGGTCGTCATGGAGAATGCCGATAGCATCCTCTTTGCGCATCCACCACCCGGAACAATGATTTGCCGGCTGGCGTTTGGAACGCAAGCCAACAATCGTAAGGAAATGGATCATGGATGATCTCAAGCTCTACCGGCTGGTCCCCGCTGCTGCCCCTGATGATCCCAACTGGGATCTTGCGCCGTCCCATGGCGTGGTCGTCGTTGCTGCTCTGACACCGGGGGATGCACGTATCGTCGCCTCGGAAGCCGAACTCGATTTTCTGGAGATCGACGGCTCGCCGGCGGAAGACAAGTCGACAAAGAACGCCAGCGCCTTCCGCAACGAGAAGCTCTACACCGTCATCGAGGAGGCGGCGCGCACTGATATCACCGAGCGTGGTGTTGTGCGTGGAGAGGTCCGCGTCGACAATATCATCTCGACACAGATCTAGTGGCCGGCATTGGGGTCGCGCATTGGAATGGAGGAGACGGTGACGGAGACAGGATCGCTTGCCGGGAAGGAATCTTCGAGGCCTTCGTTCAGCTCTTCCTCCAGTAGGGCGGCATCCTTGTTGCGGGCGCTGTCGCCATGAACGGGCTCGAATGCCAAGGTGAGCAGCGCTTTGGCTTTGGCGATTGCATTGTCTTGAGTGAGGTCGGGGGCCTCGCGCAGGGTGACTGCGATCCTGTCTTCCCCTTCACTACCGAACTCGACGACGAAGCCTTCATCGGTCTGGTAGACGATGATATCGCTGAGTGCCATGTTCGTTCCTCCGAAAACGCTAATATGAGTGAACCGCGTTTTCGGCACTTTGTCGAGCAAAGACCTTCACCAGCCAATCAATGAAGACACGCACGCGCGGCGAAAGCTGGCGGTTTCGCGGATAGAGCAGCGAAACCGGCGTCTGTGTGAGCGGAAAATCGGCGAGCACTTGGACGAGGGTGCCGGCTGCCAGATCCTGTTCGGCGTGATAACGCGGGATCTGGATCATGCCGAGCCCCATCCTCGCAGTGGAGATGTAGCTTTCGGCGGCATTGACGGTCACAGTTGCGGGGATCGTGATGCTGCGCACGCTGCCGTCGACGATGAATTCCAGGGGCAGGGGGCCGGCGCTGCCGGTGGCGCGGAAGCCGATCATGCGGTGCGTATCGAGCCTTTCAGGATGTTCGGGTCTGCCGAATGCGGTGATATAGGAGGGCGAGGCGAGGGTGATCTCGTCCAGCATGGCGACGCGCCGGGCGACCATGTCGCTGTCCTGCGGTACACCAACACGCAGCACGCAATCGATGCCCTCGCGCACCAGATCCACCAGCCGGTCGCCTTCACTCATATAGAACTCGATGTCTGGATAGGTCTCCAGAAAGGACGGCAGGCTCGGCAGCACGAAATGCCGGGCGAGCGTGCCGTGTACATCGACCCGCAGCAGCCCCTTTGGCTTGGCACCGGCGAAGGCGCCTTCGGCATCCTCGATATCAGCCAGAATCGACAGACAGCGTTGGTAATAGGCTTCGCCGTCGAGCGTCGGGCTGACATGGCGCGTCGTGCGCTGGAGCAGGCGCACGCCGAGCCGGGCTTCCAATTGCTTGACCGCATCCGTCACCGTTGAGCGCGGCAGGCCGGTATCTTCTGCGGCAAGCGTGAAGCTGCGGCGCTCCACGACGCGGGAAAAGACCCGCATGGCATCGAATCTGTCCATTTTATTTGTTCGTATTTTCCGGATACTGATGCCGGATAATGGCTGATTATCCGCCAAATGGAAAGGGACATCTTCTTCTCATCGAAAGGGCGCTGCGGCGCCGAACCAAAGGAGAAGAAAATGTCTGCCAATCAAAACAAGGTCGCTCTCGTTACAGGCGCTTCCCGTGGCATCGGTGCTTCGATTGCGGAACGTCTCGCAAAGGATGGCTTCACTGTCGTCATCAACTACGCTGGCAATGCGGCACTTGCCGAAGAACTGGCCCAGAAGATCGAGAAGGTCGGCGGCAAGGCGCTGACCGCACAAGCCGACGTTGCCGATGCAGAGGCCGTGCGCCGCATGTTCGATGCTGCGGAAGCTGCCTTTGGCGGCGTCGACGTCCTCGTCAACAATGCCGGCATCATGCTGCTCTCCCGCCTTGCCGATGTGGACGATGCCACCTTCGACCGTCAGATCAACGTCAACCTCAAGGGCACGTTCAACACGTTGCGCGAAGCTGCCAAGCGTCTGCGTGACGGTGGCCGGGTCATCAACTTCTCGAGTTCGGTCGTCGGCCTGAAGCCGGAAACTTACAGCGTCTACGCCGCCACCAAGGCTGCCGTCGAGACGATGAGCGCCATCATGTCCAAGGAAATGCGCGGCCGCCAGATCACCGTCAATTCGATCGCCCCCGGTCCGACCGGCACCGACCTCTTCCTCAACGGCAAGTCCGATGAACTGATCGACCGCCTTGCCAAGGCAAACCCGCTGGAACGTCTCGGCACGCCAGAGGACATTGCTGGTGTCGTTGCCTTCCTCGCCGGCCCTGATGGTGCCTGGGTCAACGGTCAGGTGCTGCGCGCCAATGGCGGCATGGTCTGAAGCAAACTCGTGGCAGTGTCGCGCCGCCACACTCTTTCCCCGCATTCTTTCAATCGCCCGCTCTCATAGAAGGAACAGGATCATGTGCAGACAAGTCATCGTCATCACCGGCGCTTCCAGCGGTTTCGGCGCTCTTACCGCCCGCGCACTCGCCAAGGCCGGTCACATCGTTTATGCCTCGATGCGTGAAACCGAAGGCCGTAACCGGCCGCAGGTCGAGGCTGTCGAAGCCTTCTCAAGAGAAAACCGCGTCGATCTGAAGGCCGTCGAACTGGATGTCGCCTCCGATGTTTCGGTTGAGGCAGGTATTGCCAAGGTGATCGCTGCCGAGGGCCATATCGACACAATCATCCACAATGCCGGCCACATGTCCTTCGGTCCGGCCGAAGCCTTTACGCCGGAGCAATATGCCGAGCTTTTCGACATCAACGTGCTGTCGACCCAGCGTGTGAACCGTGCAGTGCTGCCGCATCTGCGCAAGCAGGGCAAGGGCCTGGTTGTCTGGGTTTCTTCCTCCAGCACCCGCGGCGGTACGCCTCCATACCTTGCTCCCTATTTCGCCGCCAAGGCTGCCATGGACTCGCTCGCCGTCTCCTATGCCAGTGAACTGACCCGCTGGGGCATCGAAACGGCGATCATCGTTCCCGGAGCCTTCACCAAGGGTACGAACCACTTCGCCCATTCCGGTTCGCCTGCCGATACGGCCCGCGCTGGGGAATATAACGAAGGCCCCTACAAGGATCTGCCGGAACAGGCACTGAAGGGGCTCGCCTCGCTTGAACCTGCCGATGCAGATGCGGCTTCCGTTGCGACCGCCATCGTCGATGTGGTGAATATGCCTTTCGGCAAACGGCCGTTCCGCACCCATATCGATCCGTCGGAAGACGGTGCTGAAATCGTCAACGTCGTCGCGGACCGCGTTCGTGCCGAGCTCTTCCGCCGCATCGGCATCGAGGATCTGCTGAAGCCGGTCATCAATAATTGACCCCTGTCAATGTCGGCCAGCGCTTCGAATGAGGTTCTGGCCTTTCACTCGAAACCTGAAGGAGAAAGACGATGACTTCGCAAACCAAGGCTGCGCCGGTCCCGACTTCAGTGCAGTTTAATCTTTTGACACTTGCGGCCGCTGTTACGGCAGCCGTCGCCGCCACAACGTCTGCCGGTCTTGGGTGGCCGGTTTGGGCGATGTTCATGGGTTGGGTGGGGTTTTTCACGCGCGGTCACTCGGCAAAAGAGGCGCTGTTCAGCTATCTCTGCCTGACAATCGGCATTGCTTTCGGTGTCGGCGCGGCTGCTTGCGTCGGTGCTCTTATGCCCTTTGTCGGGCATTATGCGTTTGGCATCGTCGTCTTTGCTGTGGCGCTCGTCGTTGTATCGCTACGAGCGCTTGCGCCGATCAACAACATCCCTGCTTATTTTCTCGGGCTGATTACCTTCTTCGCCGCACATGTCGAGCCGGGAGTTCTGGCTCTGTCGGAACTTGCAGCGGTCAGCGGACTCGGTTCCTTCGCCGCATGGGTCGCCCATCAGTGGCAAGGCAGGATCAAGAGCCGGTTCTAAAAATGCTGCCTCATTTCGGCAACGCAGAAATGCAGAAGCGTAGCCTTTAAATCGAATAAGCAGGCCCCTACATCTCATCTTGAAGGTAAGCGAACTTCATGAGCTTGCCCGACCTCCACTCCAGGGCCTGCCGCGCCTTTCCTGCGGTGCGACAGGCCTTCAAGTCTCAGACATCAGATCAAGGCCCGTGACGGTTATCCCTCCCATCACGGGTCACTTTTTTTCGCCAGCGGCTCCGTGTCAGCGGGCGTTGAGTTTGGCGTCTGCCAGCAGTTTCACCAGCCAGTCGACGAAGACGCGGACCTTGTTGCTGAGATGCCGGTTCGGCGGATAGACGACGTAGAGCGGCAGCGACTCGCGGCTCCATTCCGTCAGGGTCTGAACCAGTTCTCCCTTCGCCAGCGGCTCACGGGCCATGAAGATCGGGATCTGGGCGAGGCCGAGGCCGGCGAGTGCCGCGGTCATATAGGTGCGGCTGTCGTTGACGGAGACGATATAGCGCGGATTGACCTCAATGGTCTCGTTACCCTTGCGGAATTCGAAAGGCACCGTGCGATTGTTCTGAGCGCGGAAGTAATTGACCGAATAGTGTTCCGTTTCAAGCTCTTCCGGCCGCTGCGGCAGGCCGAATTTCTCCACGTAGAGCGGTGCGGCGCAGGTGATCATTTCGATTTCCGAGACGCGCCTGGCGATCAGGGACTGATCGGCCGGCGTGCCGGCGCGCAACGCGCAGTCAACGTTTTCGGCGAGATAGTCGACGGTGCGGTCGCCGACGCCGAGGTCGATGCGGATATCGGGATAACGCTCGTAGAAATCACAGAGCGCGGGCACCAGGATGGAATCGGCAAAGGCGCCGGCCATCTCGACGCGCAGCCTGCCCGTCGGCAGGCTCTGTGAGTTCGAGAGGCTGCCGTCCAGCTCCTCGAGCTCGGAAATGATCTGCGCAGCGCGTTCGTAGTAAAGCGCGCCGTCCGTCGTCACCATGACGCGGCGGGTGGTGCGGTTGAGGAGCTTGGTACGCAGGTGCGCTTCCAGCCCCTGAATGAGATTGGTCACCGTCGCCTTGGGCATGGCGAGCATGTCGGCGGCGCGGGTGAAATTGCCCGTCTCCACCACGCGGATGAAGACGCGCATTGCCGAGAGCTGATCCATCGGTTCAAGTCCGCAGTTTGCGTTGCAACATTGTTCGGGATTTGGAATAGTGTTATCGCGATATCGCTTCTTATTCCCGGATTTGAATAACAATATCTTTTTGGTTCAAAATGCAAGAGGCGGACGTTATCCGTCATATGCAAAGAGATAGAGACGATGGTGCCCGAGATCAAAGACATGGTGCTGGAAAAGGTGGCCGCTGGCCCCGTTTCTGCGCGCGTCTATATGGGCGCCGATTTCGGCAAGGGTCCGCCGATCGTGCTTTATCTGCATGGCGGGGCGTTTCTTGACAGTGACCCTAAGGCCGACCGCCCGATTGCGCAGAGCCTGGCAAAGGCCGGCGCGATCGTCGTTTCCGCCGACTACAGCACGCTTTCGGGCAATGTCTTTCCGAAGGCGCTCGAAGTCTCCTTCTCGATCTTTTCCTACCTCGCACTCAAGAAGGCCGGCCTCGGCGACCGCAAGTCGCTGCTTTTCGTCGCCGGCGAAGAGGCGGGCGGTAATGTCGCCGCCGGCGTTGCGCTGAAAGCCCGTGACCAGATGCCGGATGCGCTTGACGGCCAGATCCTGCTTTCTCCTCTTCTCGATCCTTTCATGGGCACTTCTTCTATCCGCAAGGCGGATAGGATCGGCATGCGCCAGCGGTGGACTGAAGGCTGGAGCCATTACCTGAGCGGCGGCGGCTGTCATCCCTATGCTGCGCCTTGCCTATGCTCGCGGATTTCGGGTGTTGCACCGGCTCTGATTTTTACGGCGGAAGACGATCCGCTGCACGACGAGACTATCGGTTACGCCGCTCGCCTAAAGAAGGCAGGCGTTGGCGTGCGCCAGCATGTCCTTCCCGCCGGGACAGGTTGGCCATCCATTTATGGCGGAAAATCTGAGGGGACTTCCACGTGGCAGGGCAACGTCAGCCGCCACTTCGGAGATTTCCTTCAGGACGTGAGCGTTCAGCCACAATTGCATTGAAGACGAACTGATTTTTTACGGCCATTCAGGGCCGCAAGGAGAGTACCGATGACGTCCAGAAATAAGCGCTGGGCCCTGGTGGGCGCCGGTCTGGGTGTTGCTGCGTCCGTTTCGGCCGCTGCCATCTTTTTCGAACTGCCGATGAGCGCAACCGCCACGGCCGCCTCTGAACCTGCGCAGCCTCCCGCTGTGCCGGTGACGGTTGCCGTCGTCGCCAGCCGTGATGTGACGAACTGGGAGAATTTCTCCGGTCGCCTCGAGGCCATCGACCGCGTGCAGATTCGACCCCGCGTTGGGGGGGCCATCCAGTCCGTGCATTTCCGCGAAGGTGCCTTGGTGAAACAGGGCGACCTGCTTTTCGCAATCGATCCGGCCCCCTATCAGGCGGCTGTCTCCCAAGCACAAGGCCAGGTCGCTTCGGCCGAAGCCAAGGTCAGCCTGGCGCAGACGGAACTCGACCGTGGTCGCCGTCTCTCAGACAACCGGACAATCTCGCAGAGCGATCTCGATCAGCGCCAGAGCACGTTGGCTGAGGCCCAGGCAAGCCTGCGTTCGGCACAGGCGGCCCTTCAGTCTGCACAACTGGATCTCGATTACACGCAGGTTCAGGCGCCGGTTTCCGGCCGTATCGGCAAGATCGAGGTCACCGTTGGCAACATTGTGGCGGCCGGTTCGGCCTCGCCTGAGCTGACGACTCTCGTCTCCGTCGATCCGATCTATGCAAGCTTCAATGCAAGCGAAGAGATGGTCACCAAGGCTCTCTCGGAACTTCCGGCAACCGACGCGGCTCTGCCGGCCGTCGAACAGATCCCGGTCGAAATCGGTACGCTTGCCGATGAAGGAACGCCGATCAAGGGCAAGCTTCAGCTCGTCGACAACGAAGTCGATGCTGCCAGCGGCACCATTGCCGTGCGGGCAGTCTTCGACAATCCCGGCGGCAAACTCATCCCCGGCCAGTTCGTTCGGGTGCGTATGGGCCAGCCGAAGGCCGAGAACAAGATCGTCATCAGTGACCGCGCCGTCGGAACCGACCAGGACAAGAAATTCGTCTTCGTCGTCGACGGTGAGAACAAGGTCAATTACCGGCAGATCAAGCTCGGTTCGCTGTTCGATGGTCAGCGCGTGGTCGAAGGCGGCCTCGAAGTCGGCGACAAGATCGTCGTCAACGGCCTTCAGCGTATCCGTCCGGGTGCAGTCGTAGCACCCCAGATGGAAGAGAAGGTCGCCACCGCTCAGTAGGAGTTGAGCCTCCTTCCCTCGGGGAGGCGGCCGTTACCCCAGATAACATGACCTGCCGGTGCGCCTTCAAGCCGCCGGCGAGGGACTTTGCATCCATGTTCACCCCGGAGAGGGCGCTAAAATGAACATATCCAGATTCTTTATCGACCGCCCGGTCTTTGCCGGTGTTCTTTCGGTCCTCATCGTGGTCGCAGGCCTCATTGGCCTCCGGGCATTGCCGATCTCCGAATATCCGGAGGTCGTGCCACCGTCGATCGTCGTGCATGCCACCTATCCCGGCGCAAACCCGTCCGTCATCGCAGAAACGGTGGCCACGCCGCTCGAAGAACAGATCAACGGCGTCGAAGGCATGCTCTACATGTCCAGCCAGGCGACGTCCGACGGCGCCTTGAACGTCACCGTCACCTTCAAGCTCGGTACCGACCCGGACAAGGCGCAGCAGCTCGTGCAGAACCGCGTGTCGCAGGCCGAACCGCGCCTGCCGGCGGAAGTTCGCGCGCTCGGCATTACCACGGTCAAGAGCTCGCCCGACTTCATCATGGTCGTCAACCTCGTCTCCGACGGGAACAGCCATGACATCACCTATCTGCGCAACTATGCGACGCTGAACGTCAAGGACCGGCTTGCCCGTATTGCCGGTGTCGGCCAGGTGCAGGTCTTCGGTGCCGGCGACTATTCCATGCGTGTGTGGATCGATCCGCAGAAGGCAGCCGAGCATAATCTTGCCGCAAGCGACATCAGCAATGCGATCAGCTCGCAGAACGTCCAGGCCGCTGCCGGCATCATCGGCGCTTCGCCGAGCCAGCCGGGTGTCGATCTTCAGCTCAACGTGAACGCTCAAGGTCGTCTGCGCACGCCCGAGGAATTCGGCAGCATCATCGTGAAGACGGGCGCCAATGGCGAGATCACCCGTCTGCGCGACGTTGCCCGGATCGAACTGGGTGCCGCCGACTATACGCTGCGTTCGCTGCTCGACGGCAAGCCGGCTGTCGCCGTTGCCGTTCTCCAGGCGCCGGGCTCGAACGCCATCGAGATCGCCGACAATGTCCGCGCGACGATGGACGAGCTGCAGTTGGCTATGCCTTCAGGCGTGAAGTACGAGATCGTCTACGACACGACGAAGTTCGTTCGCGCCTCGATCGAGAAGGTCATCGACACGCTGCTCGAAGCCATCGCGCTCGTCGTTCTCGTCGTCATCCTGTTCCTGCAGACATGGCGTGCCTCGATCATCCCGCTGATTGCCGTTCCGGTATCGATCATCGGTACATTCGCGGTCATGTACATGTTCGGCTTCTCGATCAATGCACTCAGCCTTTTCGGCCTGGTGCTGGCGATCGGTATCGTCGTGGATGACGCGATCGTCGTTGTTGAAAACGTCGAACGCAACATCGAGGCCGGGCTCAGTCCGCGTCAGGCGACTTACAAGGCCATGAAGGAAGTCTCCGGCCCGATCATCGCGATCGCGCTGGTGCTTGTCGCGGTCTTCGTGCCACTCGCCTTCATCTCCGGACTGTCGGGTCAGTTCTATCGCCAGTTCGCCCTGACGATCGCGATCTCGACCGTCATTTCGGCCTTCAATTCGCTGACGCTGTCTCCGGCGCTCGCCGCCCTTCTGCTGAAGGGTCACCATGCGCCGAAGGACTGGCTGACGCGATTCATGGATGCGATCTTCGGCTGGTTCTTCCGTGGCTTCAACCGCGCTTTCGGCGCCGGGTCGAATGCCTATGGCAAGGGCGTCGGCGGTCTGGTATCGCGCAAGAGCATCGTCATGGTGATCTACCTTGCGCTGGTCGGAGCGACCTACGGCATCTTCAATACGGTACCGGGCGGCTTCGTACCGTCGCAGGACAAGCAGTATCTGATCGGCTTTGCCCAGTTGCCGGATGCTGCAAGCCTCGACCGTACGGAAGACGTCATCAAGCGCATGACCGACATCGCCTTGAAGCAGCCGGGCGTTGCCAATGCGATCGCCTTCCCGGGCCTGTCGATCAACGGCTTCACCAACTCTTCGAATGCCGGCATCGTCTTCGTGACGCTGAAGGATTTCGAGGAACGCAAGACGCCTGATCTTTCGGGCGGGGCGATTGCCATGGCCCTGAACCAGAAATTCGGCGCCATCCAGGATGCCTTCATCGCCATGTTCCCGCCGCCGCCGGTCAACGGTCTCGGCACGACAGGCGGTTTCAAGCTGCAGATCGAGGATCGCGCAGGCTTGGGTAACCAGGCTCTCGACGAAGCGACCAAGGCCGTGCTTGCCAAGGCCTATCAGACGCCTGAACTCGCCGGCCTGTTCTCCAGCTTTCAGATCAACGTGCCGCAGCTCTATGCCGATCTCGACCGCGCCAAGGCCGAGCAGCTCGGAGTCTCCGTCACCGACGTCTTCCAGACGCTGCAGATCTATCTCGGTTCGCTCTATGTGAACGACTTCAACGCCTTCGGCCGCACCTACAGCGTCCGTGTGCAGGCCGATGCCAAGTTCCGCGCCCAGCCGGAAGATATCGGTCAGTTGAAGGTTCGCTCGGCATCGGGCCAGATGATCCCGCTTGCAGCTCTTCTGAAGGTGGATGCCAGCACCGGTCCTGAGCGTGCGAACCGCTACAACGGCTTCCTCGCTGCCGATATCAACGGCGGTCCGGCTCCGGGCTTCTCGTCCGGCCAGGCCCAGGCGGCAATCGAGAAGATCCTGCATGAAACGCTGCCCTCGGGCATCGACTTCGAGTGGACGGACCTGACCTACCAGCAGATCCTTGCCGGCAACTCCAGCGTCGTCGTTTTCCCGCTGGCGCTGCTGCTCGTCTTCCTCGTGCTCGCTGCCCAGTATGAGAGCCTGACGCTGCCGCTTGCGATCATCATGATCGTGCCGATGGGTGTTCTGGCCGCCCTGACCGGCGTCTGGCTCACCGGTGGAGACAACAACATCTTCACGCAGATCGGCCTCGTCGTCCTTGTCGGTCTATCGGCCAAGAACGCGATCCTGATCGTGGAATTTGCCCGTGAACTGGAGTTCGAAGGCAGGACGCCGCGTGAAGCCGCGATCGAGGCCAGCCGCCTGCGTCTGCGCCCGATCCTGATGACCTCGATGGCCTTCATCATGGGTGTCGTGCCGCTCGTCACCTCGACCGGTGCCGGTTCGGAAATGCGCGCCGCGATGGGTGTCGCGGTGTTTTCGGGCATGATCGGCGTCACCTTCTTCGGCATCTTCATGACGCCGGTATTCTACGTGCTTCTGCGCCGGATGACGGGCAACCGTCCGCTCATTCAGCACAACGACAATCATCCGCAGGACGAAGACGACCATATGAAGGTCGCTGCAGAGTAACCTCTCCTTTGTCGGGTAAATCGGGCGGGGGCTTGGGTCCTCGCCCGTTTCGTTTTTAGGCGATGCGACAAAAATGCGTTACGTCCATCAAAACGGTTGCATGCTGAGGTGAGGGGGATATCAAGGGCAGGCAACAGTTCGGGAGGGCTGGGTGACGCATGCTTGGCGAGACGGATCACAGCGCCTTGCTGCTCCATCTCGAAGACAGGAATGCCCGATTGGGAGGAAAGAAATGACCGACAGCAAGACCGCCAAGCGCCGCCTGCGTTCACAGGACTGGTTCGATAACCCCGATCATATCGACATGACGGCGCTCTATCTGGAGCGCTTCATGAATTACGGGGTAACGCCGGAGGAGCTGCGGTCCGGCAAGCCGATCATTGGCATCGCCCAGAGCGGCAGCGATCTGACCCCCTGCAACCGCGTCCATATCGAGTTGGCAAAGCGCGTACGTGACGGCATCCGCGACGCAGGCGGCATCCCGATCGAATTTCCGACGCACCCGATCTTCGAGAACTGCAAGCGCCCGACGGCAGCGCTCGACCGCAATCTCGCCTATCTCGGCCTTGTCGAAATTCTCTACGGATATCCGCTCGACGGCGTTGTGTTGACGACTGGCTGCGACAAGACCACGCCTTCGGCGATCATGGCGGCTTCCACGGTCGATATTCCCGCGATCGTTCTCTCGGGCGGGCCGATGCTCGACGGCTGGCATGAAGGAAAACTCGCCGGTTCAGGCATGGCGATCTGGCAGTCGCGCCGGAAGCTCGCGGCAGGCGAGATCGACGAAGAGGAATTCCTGCAGACGGCGCTCGATTCGGCACCCTCCGTCGGCCATTGCAACACGATGGGCACGGCCTCGACCATGAATGCGCTGGCTGAGGCGCTCGGCCTGTCGCTGACAGGCTGCGGCAATATTCCGGCTGCCTATCGCGAGCGTGGTCAGATGGCCTATCGCACTGGCCGTCGCGCCGTGGAGATCGTGTTCGAAGACCTGAAGCCGTCGGATATCCTGACGCGCGAAGCCTTCCTCAATGCCATCAAGACCAATTCTGCGATTGGCGGCTCGACGAACGCCCAGCCGCATCTTGCAGCCATGGCGAAGCATGCGGGGGTCGAGCTGTATCCCGAGGATTGGCAGGTTCATGGTTTCGATATTCCGCTGCTGGCCAATGTGCAGCCGGCGGGTGTTTATCTCGGCGAGAAGTTCCATCGTGCCGGCGGCACCCCTGCTGTCATGTGGGAATTGCTGCAGGCCGGCAAGCTCGATGGTGACTGTCGCACCGTCACCGGCAGGACCATGGCGGAGAATCTCAGAGGACGTGAGTCACGTGACCGCGACGTCATCAAACCCTACAGCGCCCCCCTGAAAGAACGTGCAGGCTTCCTCGTGCTCAAGGGCAACCTTTTCGATTTCGCTATCATGAAGATGAGCGTCGTATCTGAGGATTTCCGCAAGCGTTATCTGCAGGAGCCGGGCCGGGAGGGCGTCTTCGAGGGCAAGGCTGTCGTCTTCGACGGTTCGGAGGATTACCACAAGCGCATCAACGATCCGGAGCTCGGCATCGACGAGAACACGATCCTCGCCATCCGTGGCGCGGGTCCGCTCGGCTGGCCGGGCTCTGCGGAAGTGGTCAACATGCAGCCGCCGGATCATATTCTGAAGCGCGGCATCAAGAGCCTGCCGACGATCGGTGACGGGCGCCAGTCCGGCAC
Organism: Rhizobium viscosum; assembly: GCF_014873945.1. Lineage (NCBI taxonomy): Bacteria > Pseudomonadati > Pseudomonadota > Alphaproteobacteria > Hyphomicrobiales > Rhizobiaceae > Rhizobium > Rhizobium viscosum. Next base: position 2,918,029 of record NZ_JADBEC010000001.1, read on the forward strand.
TTCGGACAGCCCCTCGATCCTCAATGCCTCGCCGGAAAGTGCGGCAGGTGGGGGGCTCGCGTGGCTCAGGACCGGCGACATCATTCGCATCGATTTCAATCAGGGGCGTTGCGACATGCTGGTTGACGAGGTTGAAATCGAGCGGCGCAAGGGCGATGGAATCCCGCCGGTGCCGGCCGATGCGACGCCATGGCAGCGCATCTACCGCAAAACGGTGACGCAGCTGTCAGATGGTGCGGTCATCGAGGGGGCAGCTGAGTTCCGGCAGATTGCCGGAAATCCACCGCGACACAATCACTGATTAAAACAATACTGATCGAAAGGAAGGCAGTCGCAACGAACAGTTCACCTGGTAACTAGTTCGGTACTTACGAAAAGGCTTCATTAATGAAGGCTTACGACTATATTATGAGTTTTTGCAGGCTTCGAAGGCTGAAACGAATTGCCCGAGAATAAACCAACGCGATCAGAGCGAGAGTTCCAGGATCTTCTTCGGCGACTGGAGCTGGCGCTTGATGCTTCGCAAATTGGTGTGTGGGAGCACAGCATCAATAAGGGTTCTATTCTCTGGGATGCACAGATGCACCGCCTCTACGGCAGCCGTCAGACAAATCGAGAGGTGTCGACCCGTATCTGGTCGAACGCCATACATCCTGACGACAGGGAACAGGCCGAGCGGGATTTCGAAAAAGCTGTTGCCACCCGCGGCGCCTATAATTCTCAGTTTCGCATCATTCTCCCAAGCGGCGAGATCCGCTACCTGCGGTCACGTGCGCATTTCTATGTCGATGAGGAGGGCACTCCCTCCTTCATCGGTGCCGAATGGGACGTGACATCCGATGTGCTGCTGAATGCCGAGCTTGGCAAGCAGAAGATGATGGCCGAGGCCCGAGCGCTGGCGCTTGAAGAAAGCAATGCGCGGATCGAGCATGTCGCCAATCATGATTATCTGACCGGCATGCCGAACCGGCGCCTGCTCGACAGGCGGCTGGCAGCGCTGCTGGCGGACAAGAGCGTGTCGACGCTTGCCGTTCTGCATCTCGATCTCGACCAGTTCAAACAGATCAACGACAGTCACGGTCACGCCGCCGGTGACGCCGTGTTGCGCACCGCATCACTCAGAATTGCCGCAGCCATTCCCTCGGATGGCATGGCTGCCCGTGTCGGCGGCGACGATTTCGTCATTGTGCTGGTCAATTTCGCCGGCCTCGACGCGCTGAAGGCAATCGTTGAGGATGTGCAGCGGCGACTGCGGAAGAAAATCCGCTTCGGACAGGAGATGCTGCAGTCCGGCGCGTCGATCGGTGTATCCTGGAGCAGCGACAAAAGGGCGCGCAACCTGCTCGCCGAATCCGATCTGGCGCTCTACCAGGCAAAAAAGCTTGGCCGCAACCGCGTAGAGTTCTTCAGCCGACAGCTTCAGGATGACTTGCGCGGCAAGCGTCGCCTCGCCGAGGATCTCGCCCAAGCCCTGGAACAGGGCGAGATCATCCCTTATTATCAGGTGCAGCTCGATGCGCGCACCCGCGAGATCACCGGGCTGGAAGCGCTGGCGCGCTGGAACCATCCGGAAAGGGGCGTGCTTGCACCAGGCGCCTTCCTGCGCATTGCGGATGAATACGGACTTTCGGCGGAGATCGATGCCGCGGTCCTTCAGCGCGCGCTTGAAGATCGCGTTGCCTGGCAGGTCCTGGGCTACCATGTGCCGCGCATCGCAGTGAATATCTCGCCCGGGCGCCTTGCCGATCCCGCTCTGCTAGACAAGCTGCGCCGGCTCGCCATTCCGCCGGGCGCCATCGTCTTCGAGCTCGTGGAAACGATCTTCCTCGACGATTGCGATGAGAAATTCCTCGCCAATATCGACCTCATCAAGCAGATGGGCATCGATATCGAGATCGATGACTTCGGTTCCGGCCATGCTTCGCTCATCGGGCTCGTGCGACTGAAGCCGAAGCGGCTGAAAATCGACCGCCAGCTCGTCACCGATGTCGTGGAATCGGCTGAGCAGAGGCGCGTGGTCGGATCGATCGTCGAGATCGCCAAGGCTCTCGATGTGGAAGTGATTGCCGAAGGGGTGGAAACCGAAGCCCACGCCGTGACGCTGTCATGGCTCGGCTGCGACAGCCTGCAGGGTTTTGCGCTTGGCTATCCCTCCAATGCCGCCGATACGGGGCGCCTTCTTGCGTCAACCGGCCACGACGGCAAATCTCGAAGTGTAGCCGGCTGAAATTTGCGGCTGGAGTCTAGTCGATGAATGGAATGTGAGGCCGATTTCAGTCCGAGCCGTCCCGTCGGCGAGCACGTTAGGGTTACTCCCGATGCACTGACACGGCACGCGTTGGGTGCGTGCCGTATTTTTCAGGTAGTGCGGAAGCGGCCTCGGATCTGGCTCATGTAGAAGTCGCCAGGAGATGCTGCTGCGGTCAGTCCGACGACGATGCCTTCAGGGACATCTTCGTAATGACGGCGTTGGCCGTTGGTCAGATAGAGCGTGAGGTGTCGAGTCTCGCGCTGGTAATCGATCGCTTCAATCAGTTTGGACTGCAGTCTAGTTTCCATGCGGACTCCCCGATGTGTTTCGCGCGAGAGAGGTGGCTGCTGGATCCGACGAGCGGTTCAAGGCAGCCTCAAAGCTAATCCCTGGTCGATTCAAGTCAAGGATCCAAAGAGTGGAGCCCTACCTATTTTGAGTTAAATGCGTCTGAAGTTTGACGCTCTAAATTAGCCCGAAAGTGCTATGACAATTAAGCACAACCTGCAGCGGAACAATGCCCGCTCAGCGAGCACTCAAAAGCGTTTCGTCCAGTCTTGAAATGGGGATGCTCGGGACGGCCAGGATCTCGCCGGTTTGCTTAATGACACACCAAGGCTGCCGCTCGTTGCCGGCGCGAAGTGATCAGGCGCGTCGCCAGAAGATGAGTTCCGGCACCTGCCAGGAGGGGTCGGGCGCGGGCAGCCAGGTCTTCGGGGAGAAGTAATCCTTCGTGCGGCGCTGTTGGGGGGAGGTCTCCTGAAGCAGGAGCGTGAAGTTGAAGGCGCCCGGTCGTGAAAATTCCTGGGTGAAGTTGATGAGGGCGCCGAAGCCTTCCTCCTTCACATCCTTAAGATTGCGGATCGCCGCCAGCGTATCATGAAAATCCAGCCAGGCCGGCTGCGTCAGCATGGTTTCGAAGATGCGCATTGTTCCGGCATCGAGCTGCCCGTTGCTGTTGGTCGCCGGCCCGACCAGTTTCACGCGCATGTTTGATATCGCGCCATTGCCGTTGCCACGAACGACGAGGAAAAGCGAGCTGACAACGTGCTCCTTATCTTTCTTGAAAATCTGTTCGTGGGAGCATTCGAAAGTATCGGAATTAAAGGCGGTTTCCTTCCATTCGCTGGTTTCGATGCCTGCCGAGCGCAGCGCTTCGCACATGGCCGGGCCGGAAATCCGCCAGGTGCGCAGGAAAACGCTCGCAAGTACCGGCTGTGGCGGGTCGAACATGCGCGGTGCGATCTTGATGCTGATGGGTTCGGTGCGGCGGAAGACCTTGGGCGGCGGGGGAGGCGGAGGTGTCGCGGGCGGGAAAAGCTCTATGCCGAAGGAGTGGGCCAGCGACTTCAGGTGCCGCATGTCGTTCGACAACAGCACTGTTGCGCCAACAATTGAAAGGGACAGGACGATCAGCAGCCACATGACGGCGCGGCCCTTTTTCGGCTGCGGCGCCAGTTTCATATTCTGATCGGACGATGGCATCGTCAGTTCGCGAGACCTCGGACAATGGAAGTCATCATTTATAAGGCTGGCGTTGATGTGGCAATCGATCTCGACCGGAGCATGGCACAATCGATTTAAGGTTGCTCCGGTGAAACGATCGAAGCCTGTCAGGCCGCGATACGGCGATACCGTGTCCTGATGCGGTCGATATAATACTGGCCCGGCGAGGGCGCCGTCACCATGGTGCTGACGTCGTCGACCGGTACGCCTTCGAACAGTCGTTCTTGGCCGTTGCGGAAGCAGATGCGCAGGCGCCCGTCTTCCTGGCTGAAATAGACGTTCTGGATAATCCTGGATTTGACTGGAACTTCGTGCATCGTATTTTTGTCCCTGTTTCGTTTTGAGGCATCTTAAAAGTAAGGATGCGAAGATACCGTCAAGGCGTATGGTAAAGATTGTTTCCCGCCCAAACAGGCACAGTCTAAAAAGTCGCGTTTCAATAAAATTGTATGGATCGGCTTAAAAAGCCTGCAAATACTGGCATGTAGAGTGACCCTCATGAAAGCGGCCGGGCATGGACAGATGCGACCGGCGCTGCGGCCAGGCGGAAATAGCCGGCCGGCTGGAAACGGGGACTTCAAGATGAGCAGACTTCTTCTTGCCGCGACGCTCGCAATCACGATATCGGCTGCAAGCCAGCCGGCTTTCGCCTTTGGCCCGGGCGGTTTCGGCCGCGATCTCATGTACACCTCGGCCATCGGCCGTTTGTCCGAGGAGCCGTTGACGACGAGCGTCGGCTTCGTTCGCCCGAACGTTCCCTTTGCCCTTAGCGCTCCGGCACAGGTCGAAGGCGAGGGCTATCAGCTCAAGGCCTATTCGCGGCAGCTGACCATCGTCATCGGCTTCGTTTTCGACAGCGTTCTCGGCCAGGCTTCCCAGACCATCGGTGCTGCCGAGGCGCTGGGTCCGTTTCTGCGCTAGGGCCCGAATGCCCGCTACAGCCGTCATTTGGTCTGCGCCCGCCGGAAGGATCCGGCGGGCGCAGTAATTTTCTTGAGATTGCAATTACATTGTTTCATGGTAAGGCGAGATCGAAGTTCTTTTGCATTGCATTTCAAAACGACGACACGCATCGTTCAAGCCGTGAACGTGAGTTCATCATGACCGGTCTGAGCGCAGGGACAATCGACTTGACGGTTGCTTGGCGCATGACGGAATGGACTTGCGGGTTTCAATCTGGGAAGGTTGCATGAATTCGGAATTTGCCGTTCGTTCCATGCGGCCCGGCGAACTGGAGCTTGCGCTGGAATGGGCACGTCAGGAGGGATGGAATCCCGGTCTCGACGATGCGATCGCATTCCACGAAGCCGATCCTTCCGGATTTTTCGTCGGCGCCATCGGTGAGGTGCCGGTCGGCTCCATCTCGGTTGTCAAATATGGCGACAATTTTGCCTTCCTCGGTCTTTACATCGTGCATCCCGATTTCCGCGGCCGGGGCTTCGGCAAGGCGATCTGGAACGCCGGCATCGCTTCGGCGGGAGACCGCACGATCGGTCTCGATGGGGTTGCCGCTCAACAGGCAGTCTATCGCAAGGCCGGTTTCGAGGTCGCTTACAACACGATTCGCTATGGCGGCGTACCGACATCGATGCCGGATTCGTCACTCGTCGCGCAGCCGGTACCGGATGCACGGCTCGAAGGCCTGCTTCGCTACGACAGCGGCATTTTCCCGCAGCCCCGCGCAGCTTTCCTTGCCGCCTGGTGCACGGCGCGAAAGGGGCGCAGCTCGGTCGTCGTGCGCAAGAGCGGAAAGATCCGCGGTTACGGCACGATCCGCCGCTGTTACGAGGGCTACAAGATCGGCCCGCTTTTTGCCAATGATACGGATAGCGCCGCCGCCCTTCTGACAGGCCTCATTCCCCAGGCACATGGTGCGTCGATCTATATCGATATCCCCACCGTCAATGCCGAGGCGATTACGCTTGCTGAAAGCGTAGGGCTCGAGCCAGTCATGGAAACCGCGCGCATGTATCGCGGTCCGGCTCCGGAAATTCCGCTGAAGAACGTCTATGGCGTGACGACGCTGGAGCTTGGTTAGTCGATCGGCGAAGCCGGTACGGTGGACGCAGCCGTTTTGGGGCGGCCCTTTTCGGCGATAGCGATGCCGCCGAGCGTCAACACCAGCGCAATCATGTGGAAATGCTGCAGCGTTTCGCCGAGCAAGGCGACAGAGAGCAGCGTGCCGAAAACCGGGACGAGATTGATGAACAGGCCAGCGCGATTGGCGCCGATTTCCTCGACGCCCCTGATATAAAGTATCTGCGCCAGCAGGGAGGCGAAGATTGCCGTGTAGAAGGTAATCGCCCAGCCTTTTGCATCAGGCCATTGGGCCGCGCCACGTGAAGCCTCCCATAGAAGCAGCGGCAGGGCAGTCAGCGCCGCGCCGAGCGCTGGGATCGCCATCAGCGTGCGCCAGTCGACGATGGGTTTCCAGCGCAGGAAGATCGTATAGACGGCATAGGCGGCGACAGCGATCAGCATCAATCCATCGCCGCGGTTGAGGCTGAGCCGCAGCAGGGTTGCAAGATCGCCATGGGCAGCCGTCAGCGCGACACCGACAAGCGTCATGCCGAAGCCGAGGACCTGGGCCAGCGAAACGCCGGTGCGGAAAAAGACGAAATTCAGCAGGAAAATCAGCATGGGAATGCCGGCCTGCTCGATCGCGACATTGATTGCCGTCGTGTACTGCACGGCCGAATAGAGCATGGCATTGAAGGTCGTGTAGCCGATCACGCCATAGAAGAAGAGGAGGGGCAGGTTCTTGCGCACCACCGGCCAGTCCTTCTTCAACTGCGGCAGCGAGATGGCGGCGATCAGCACGACCGCCAGGAACCAGCGCAGGAAGGTCAGCATCATCGGGCTGACATGGCCGAGCGCCAGTTTGCCTGCTACGGCATTGCCGCCCCAGCACAGAGTTGCAACGACAAGGCAGATATAGGCTGTAGCTTGCAAGGGGATCTTCCTGTCTTTGTCGTCTCTGGCAGGCGTTTGTGACCGGGCTTAGCCTGCTGGCGGCTGATTTGTCACGTAAAAAGCCGAATCTGCTGTGATAACAGGGTCGCTTTCCCAAAAACAAAGCTTTATAGATGCGCGGGTTTGAGCAGGTGTGCGGTTCTCCGCCGGTAACAGGAAGAGTTTGATGACGAACGTGGTCGTGGTCGGTTCGCAGTGGGGCGACGAAGGCAAGGGCAAGATTGTCGATTGGCTTTCGGAACGTGCTGACATCGTTGTGCGCTATCAGGGCGGACACAATGCCGGCCATACGCTCGTCATCGACGGCACGAGCTACAAGCTCTCGCTGCTGCCCTCCGGCGTCGTACGCCCCGGCAAGATGGCTGTCATAGGCAACGGTGTCGTCGTTGATCCGCATGCGCTGATCGCCGAGATCGGTCGGCTGGAAGCGCAGGGCGTGAAAGTTACGCCGGAAAATCTGCGCATCGCCGACAACGCGACCCTCATCCTTTCCCTGCACCGCGAGCTCGATGCCTACCGCGAAGATGCAGCTTCCAACAGCGGCACGAAGATCGGCACGACCCGCCGCGGCATCGGCCCGGCCTATGAAGACAAGGTCGGCCGGCGCGCCATCCGCGTCATGGATCTTGCGGACCTCGAAGCCTTGCCGGGCAAGGTCGACCGCATCCTGACGCACCACAATGCTCTTCGCCGCGGCCTCGGCGTTGCCGAAGTCAGCCATCAGACGATCATGGACGAACTGACATCGATCGCCGACCGCGTATTGCCTTTCCGTGATACTGTCTGGCTGTTCCTCGACAAGGAGCGCCGCAAGGGCGCTCGTATCCTCTTCGAAGGTGCGCAGGGCAGCCTGCTCGATATCGATCATGGTACCTATCCCTTCGTGACCTCGTCCAACACGGTGGCCGGCCAGGCCGCTGCCGGTTCGGGCATGGGTCCGGGTTCGCTCGGCTATATCCTCGGCATCACCAAAGCCTATACGACGCGCGTTGGCGAAGGCCCGTTCCCGACAGAACTGACGGACGAGATCGGTCAGTTCCTCGGCGAGAAGGGCCATGAATTCGGCACGGTGACGGGGCGCAAGCGCCGTTGCGGCTGGTTTGACGCTGCACTGGTGCGCCAGTCGGTCGCCACTAACGGCATCAGCGGCATTGCGTTGACAAAGCTCGATGTGCTCGATGGTCTCGACGAACTGAAGATCTGCGTCGGCTACAAGCTCGATGGCGAACAGATCGATCATCTTCCGGCAAGCCAGGCGGCTCAAGCTCGGGTTGAGCCGATTTACGTCACGCTGGAGGGCTGGAAGGAATCGACGGTCGGCGCTCGCAGCTGGGCGGATCTGCCGGCGCAGGCGATTAAATATGTTCGCCAGGTCGAAGAGCTGATCGGCGCACCTGTTGCGCTTCTTTCCACCAGCCCCGAGCGTGACGACACCATACTTGTGACCGATCCGTTTGAGGATTAATGTCGCGGGTCACTTAAGGCGACCGTTCGGGAGTGTGCCGGACTTCTTGAGAAAGTACTGATGGCGGATTTTATTGCAGTTATTCGGCGGGCAGTCGACGGCCTGTCTGAAAATACGCCCGAGATGCGGGTGAAGGTCTACGAGCGCGCGCGCGGCGCAGTGCAACGGCAGCTCGAGAACATGAAGCCGCGTCCGCCGGAAGCCATGTTGCAACGCCAGCTCGAAAAGCTCGAGGCCGCAATTCGCGAAGTCGAGGGCGAGCATTCGGAAGCCGTGCCTGTCGAGGAACCGGCCGCAGCCGCTCCGGAGCCTGAAGTCCATGAGGAGCCTGCGCTTGAGCATGAGCCTGTTGCAGAGACGGCCCCTGTTGCTGAGGAATCCGTCCCCGAAGGCCAAGAAGAGCAGCAGGACGTAGAACATCCCGTCTACGAGCAGCCTGCTGAGCCGGAGGAGGTTGCTCAGGCTGCTGCCGCCTCCGAAGAGGCGGTGCCTGAGCACGCTGAATGGCATCCGCCTCATGAGGAAGAAGCGCCTGCAGAAGAATGGCGCGCGCCGGAGCAGGCAGAGGTTCATGCCGAGCCCGAGAGCTCTCATGAGCCGGTAGAGGAATATTATCCGGAAGAACCACAGCCGGAAGAGGTCGTTGCCGAGCCGGTAGCCGAAACCACCCATGAGGTGGAAGAAGAGCTTCAGCGCGAGGAGGTTCATCAGCCGGCTCCGCGCGGCATAGACCGTGCGTCCAATCGGCTTGTCGAGCCGATGGCCGATTTCGAACCGCAATCGCAGACACAAACCAGCGACTTCATCGAGCACACGCGCGAAGAACCGGTTGCAATGGATGCGGCAGCGCATTTCGATCGCATGTGGTCCGAGCCGGCTGCCGAAACACCGGCTCCTGTACCGCAGGAAGCCGAGACCGAATGGGCGCGCGAAGAACTCCACTCGTATGCCGAGGCCACGCCCGCCGTTCCCGCCGATGCTTCGGCACGCGCTTTCGATGAGGTCTCGACGCTCGGAAACAGCGCTTCGCCGGCGGTCATGCCGGCCGCCAAGGGAAACTTCTCCTGGGAAGCTGCCGCTTTCGATGATCTGCCGCCGATCGAGGCTGGCACGGACAAGAAGACACCAGCTTCCGCGCATTTCGACGACGTCGATATCTTTGCGGAAGTGCATGCTGGCAACGGTTCCGGTTCTGCAGCTCCCGCACCGGCCGCAGCGCCAAGCGAAGGCTGGCGTGAGGCGCGGACGCTGCGTGGTTATGACCGCCGCAATGCTGCGACCGATGACGACGACAGCAATCCGCCGATGGATCTGGATCAGATCGTTGCCTCGAAGATGCAGGGCAAGAGTTTCCGTATGGAACCGAAGCGCCGGCGCTTCGGCATCGGCACCATTCTGGCGATCCTCGCTACGCTCGGCATTCTCGGTGGCGGCGCTTATGCGGGCTGGATGAACCGCGAAGCGGTGATGGAAATGGTCGATGGTCTCGTCAGTTCCGCGCCGTCACAGGCTGCACGCGACGAGACGGTGACGCCGGGGGCAGCGCCTCCGGTGCAGGAAAACAGCACGCCGGCCCCGGCCCAGCCGGCAGATCAGAGTGCTACTACGCCGCCGACGCGACCCAACCAGGAAGTTGCCTCGCTGGACGGTTCGGCTGCCAATACCAAGTTTACCCAGCGGCTGCTCGCCGATGGTACCGAAGTCAATAACGGCCCCGCAGCAGTGCCGGGAACGCCGACGGCGGAAGGCAAGTCGGTTGCCGCGCAGAACGTTGCTGCAGCCGATACCAGCACGCCGAGCGTCCAGTCCGATGCTGCGCCTGCCGAAAACCTGACACCGAACGGCCCTGCCGCAGCACCTGCAGCGCAGAACACGCCTATCGGTGCCACCGAAAAGATGTTCCTCTATGAGGAGCGGATCGGCGAAAGCTCGCCGACGGCAATCGAGGGATCGGTCATCTGGACCGTTCAGCATGAAGCCGGACAGGACGGACGCCAGGAAGCCACCGTGCAGGGCAACGTCACCGTGCCGGAGCGCAATCTTTCGGCGCTCGTGACCTTCAAGCGCAATTCCGATCCGTCGCTGCCGGCAAGCCATCTTGTCGAGATCGTCTTCTCCGTGCCGCCGAATTTCGAAGGCGGCAGCATCGATAGCGTTCAGCGCATCTCGATGAAGCGTACGGAGCAGGATCGCGGCGATCCGCTGATTGCGGTGCCGGCCAAGATCACCGACGATTTTCACATGATCGCTCTCAACGACTATCCCGATGCGCGCAAGGCCAATCTGGACCTGCTTGCCACGCGCGACTGGATCGACATTCCGGTCACCTACCGCAACGGCCGCCGTGCGCTGCTGACCATGCAAAAGGGAGCCACGGGCGGCAATGCCTTCAACACGGCGATCAAGGAATGGACGGCGCTCGGAGATCTCTCGACCAGCCAGTAAGGCCGGCATCGCGGGCCACGGAAATCACACAAAATAAAAGGCGGGCCGCAAGGACCCGCCTTTTTTGATTTCGGATGACGACCAGCTTATGCCGTAGCTTCAACTACACGCACGGCCTTGGCACGCTCCAGCGCTTCCTTGCGGACCGCGTCCTGCACCTTTTCAAAGGCGCGGACTTCGATCTGCCGGACACGCTCGCGGCTGATGTCGAACTCGGCCGAAAGATCTTCCAGCGTTACCGGATCTTCAGCGAGGCGGCGAGCCTCGAAGATGCGGCGTTCGCGGTCGTTCAGCACGCTCATGGCCTTTGACAGCATACGCCGACGAGTATCGAGTTCATCCTGCTCGATCAGCACGTCTTCCTGGCTGTCGTGGTCGTCCACGAGCCAGTCCTGCCACTGGCCGCTGTCGCCTTCGGAGGCTTTGATGGGGGCGTTCAGCGATGCGTCGCCGGAAAGGCGGCGGTTCATCGAAACGACCTCCTCCTCGGAGACGTTCAGCTTTGTCGCGATCTCGGTCACATGCTCCGGCTTCAGGTCGCCATCATCGATGGCCTGGATACGGCCCTTCAGGCGGCGCAGGTTGAAGAACAGGCGCTTCTGGTTCGCGGTCGTGCCCATCTTCACCAGAGACCACGAGCGCAGGATATATTCCTGGATCGAGGCCTTGATCCACCACATGGCGTATGTGGCGAGGCGGAAACCGCGTTCCGGATCGAACTTTTTGACGGCCTGCATGAGGCCGACGTTACCTTCTGATACAACTTCGCCGATCGGCAGGCCGTAGCCGCGATAGCCCATGGCGATCTTCGCCACGAGACGCAGGTGGCTGGTGACGAGCCTGTGCGCAGCATCGCGATCGCCATGCTCGGAGTAACGCTTGGCGAGCATGTACTCTTCCTGCGGCTCCAGCATCGGGAATTTGCGGATTTCGTCGAGGTAACGATTGAGACCGGCTTCGCCGGCGGTAATGGACGGCAAGTTATTTCGGGCCATGATGCACCCTCCTTATATGGATTCCGGTTCCCGATGGAACGCGCCCTCGCGTTAAAGGCAAACCGGGACATGCGGCTCTCTCCAAGCCCGCAATAAGTCTATTTACAAATAAGTATGGCGAAACAGGGATTCAAGGTCGCCTCGGGCGTTCACGAGGGCGTTATCCGGCCTTTGCCAGAGCCAACCAGAGGCATTGATTTTACCGACATCTGCCGCATTTTTCCAGTGGCGGTGGCACTCTTGCCCAGCCGCCCTATGAGGGGAACCAGATGATCAGACCAGCCCTTGCCGTCATCCTGCTGCTTTCGCTTTCGGCCGCTCTTTCATCTTGCGGGAACACCGCTAGGGGACTGGCACAGGACGGGCGCGACACCAGCCACGCTCTCGACAATGCCACGCATCGGGTCCTGAGTGCCGGCTCCAAGAAGTAGCAGCCGCCATTTCTCATCCGCGCAGTGCGTCAGCTAGCTCCACCATGTCATCCGGCAGCGGCACTTCGAAATGCATCACCTCGCCGGTGCGCGGATGCTCGAATTGCAGCATATAGGCATGCAGCGCCTGACGGTCGAAAGCCTTGACGACCTTGCGGGCCTCGTCGGGCAGAAGATTGGCCTTGGTCTTGAAGCCGGCGCCGTAGACGGCGTCGCCCAACAGCGGATGGCCGATATGGGCCATGTGGACGCGGATCTGGTGCGTGCGGCCGGTTTCCAGGTGGCATTCGACGAGCGAGGCAAGCGCGCTCGCATCCGGGCTTTCATGGAAGCGCTCGAGCACTTCGTAATGGGTGATCGCCTCATCGGCATTCTCGTTTTCGGGGCGCTTGACGGCACGGCGGGTGCGGTCGCCGGTGGCGCGGCCGAGCGGCGCGTCGATCGTTCCCGAGAGCGAGCGTGGACGGCCCCAGACGATCGCCTGATAGGCGCGTTCCAGCGGCATGGTGCGACCGTGATCGGCGAACTGCAGCGAGAGATGGCGATGCGCCATATCGTTCTTGGCGACGACCATGACACCGGTCGTATCCTTGTCGAGCCGATGAACGATGCCGGGGCGGCGCACGCCGCCGATGCCGGAGAGGGTATCGCCGCAATGGTAGATGAGCGCGTTGACGAGCGTGCCTGTCCAATTGCCGGGGCCGGGATGGACGACGAGGCCAGCCGGCTTGGAAATAACGATGACGTCTTCATCCTCGTAGAGGATGTCGAGCGGAATATCCTCACCCTTCGGGGTCGGATCCTCGGGCTCGGGCAGGGTGATCTCGTAGCTGTCGCCGGCTCGCACCTTCCGTTGTGGATCGGTAATCGGCGCGCCCTTCAAAAAGACCTGCCCATCCTTGATCAGCGCCTTGATGCGGCTGCGAGAAAATTCCTCGCCGACCTGCGCGGTCAGCCAGGCGTCGAGGCGGCCTTCGGCTGTCTCATCGGCGGTCAGGACTTTTCTATTGTCATCTGCTTGTTTAAAGGGGTCGCTCAAGACGCTTCTTCTCCGACGTATTTTTAGAACGGGACGCCATAGATGACGAAATTCGAGCCAGCCGACGACGAGCAGGAAGAAAAGCCCCTTGATCCGGCGATGGAAAATGTCCGGCGCAAGATGGTTCGCCTGCAGATCGTCTCGGGCGCCATCATGTTCGTGAGCCTTATGGCGGTCTTCGGCGCTGTTGTCTACAAGGTGACGCGTACGGAGCCCTCGCAGACCACCGCGACCGCAGGCTCTTCCGGTGTTCCCTCCGACGCGCCGATGAATTCGACGGCCTCGCTGCCGCTCGGCTTCAAGATCGAGCAGACATCGCTTTCGGGCGGACAGATCCTGTTTTACGGCACAGCGGTCGACGGCAAGCGCAAGGCCCTGGTCTTCGATATCAAAGCGGGCCGCATCGTGGCTGACATCACGTTGTCGGGCAACTGAGGCCGGCATGGCCGGACAGCCCCTCACGATCGAAACCCCGGACGATCTACGGATCGCGGAGTTTCGCGATATCCGCGAGCGCGACCTGACGGGCCGGCAGAACCGCTTCATCGCCGAGGGCACCGTTGTGCTGCGCATGCTCGCCGATGCGCATGCGGCGGGTAGGGGATTTTCGGCCGAAAAGATCTTGCTGCTCCGCAATCGGCTCGACGGTGTGGCGGAGATCCTCGACCGCTTTCCGAAAGACGTACCTGTCTATGTGGCCGATGCCGATGTTCTTGACGGTATCGTCGGCTTCAACATGCATCGCGGTGTGCTTGCGCTCGGTCGCCGCGAGCAGGCGACGGAAACCATCCTTCTCGATGCACTGCCCGAGCAGGCGCTGGTCCTCGTCGGCTGCGGTATTTCCAATCACGACAATGCCGGGTCGATGTTCCGCAATGCCGCTGCCTTCAGGGCGGATGCGATCCTCCTTGATGAGACCTGCTGCGATCCGCTCTATCGCAAGGCGCTGCGCGTTTCGGTCGGCTCGGTCCTGAGCATGCCCTATCATCGCGGTGGCGATGCACTCGCTCTTCTTTCTGGTCTTGCCGAGCGCGGCTTTGCAATCTGGACGCTTTCGCCACGCGGCGAGACGGATATCCGACAGATATCGGCTTCCGATCGTATGGCGCTCGTCGTCGGCACTGAAGGCGAGGGACTGCCGGAAGCGGTGCTTTCCCGTTTCCGTAGTGCGCGCATTCCGCAGTCTGAAGGGCTGGACAGTCTCAACGTGGCGACGGCGACAGGTATTGCGCTCTTTGCCATATCGTCGGCGATGGCGCGGATCTGATGGGGCTCAGCGCTACGGATCGGCGATGATCGCAGCTGCGCGGTCGGCGAGGTTCACGCGGTCGTTTGCGCCCTTCTTCTCCCCGCCGTCCGGCAGGAGGGACAGGATCGGAGAGGACGGGCCTTCCTTGAGCGCCGTGAGCGCCACCATGTTGGCGGCGATCGAGGTGATTTCCTCGCGAAGCGCGCCATCGCGACCGGTGTTGTTTCTTGCCTTCTGAAGGTGGTCGGCAAGTGCTGCGCTGCGCCGGCGCACATTGTCGCTCATCTGCGCTGTGATAGCAGCGAGATCGAGTTCAGAGGTTTCTGCTTCGCTGGTCGCTTCGGCGGGCAGATCGGCAATGGCCTTGGAGAGGCCGGCATCACGCAGCACCTTGGTGACCTTGCGCAGCTCGGCATTGGTCGCTTTCAGCTGGTCCTTCAGCTTGGCGATTTCCTGTTGCCGGCGGCCGAGCAGTGCTTCCTTGTCGGCAGCAGAGGCAGCCTCACGGGCGGCCTTGTCTTCCAGGCGAATGACCATGTGCTGCTGCTGGCTAAGCTTCTGTTCGGCATCCTTGGCGCGCTTCTGCAGGACAGTCACGTCCTGGCGCATCGTATCGCGTTCATCGCGCATGGCATTGGCGCGGAACTTCAGGTTTTCGGCTTCAGTCTCACGCGCAGCTAGGTCGATCTTCAGGTTGTTGGCCTGTTCCGTGATCTTGGAAAGCCGCGCCCGCAGCGTTTCCAGCTCGCTATCCTTGTTGGAACCCGCCTGTTCGGCAATATGCAGGCTCGTTTTCAACTGACTGATATAGTTCTCGTCCTTGCGCAGGTGGGAACGCTGTTCGGCGGCCTCTACCTGCATTTCGCCGATCTGTGCGCGCGCCTCATTGACCTCAGAGGCAAGTCTGCCGGCATCGACGGCGAGTGCGTCGTGGCGAAGCTGCAGGGAGAGCGACTTCTCGCGTTCGCGGTGCAGGTCCTGTGCGGTGCGGGCATTTTCAGCGGCGTAGAGCGCGCGCACCATGTCCTTCTGTGCCCGCACTTCCTGCGGGCTCAACGGCATCGTCGCCTTGAGGCGGTTTTCGGTATACCAGACGATGCGGCGATGGACGGCAGGCGAGACCAAAAAGACGAGAAAGGCCGCGGTCAGGAAGCCCAATCCGAACAAAAGAGCATATTCGATCACGGCGCGGCCATCGATTCGAAGGTTGATACGGGTCAGTCCGGTTGATTAAGCATGCAGAAATGGCATCGGCAAGGCTGCCGATGCCATCAAGACTATATTCCCAACGATATTACTACTGATCTCGGCGTCTCAGAAGGGGTTCCAGGTCGGGTTCGGCGTCACCTTCAGGTAGCCGACATTGATGCCGAGACGGGCACCGACGCCGGTACGGATCGGCACGACCAGAACGTTGTTGTTCTTGAGAAGCGTCATCCCGAAGCCGGCAATGACGTAGGCCGAACCGCTGACACCGCCAAAGCGCGCGTAGATGGAGTCGATGGATGGCAGGTCGTAGACCAGCATCATGACGCGGGAGCCCTGGCCGCCATAGTCGAGACCGAGAGACGGACCCTGCCAGTAGAGCGGATGCTCGCCGGCATTCTTGGTATTGAGCTGGCCTTCGCCGTAGGTGAGGCCGGCGATGAAGGCGCCGCCGCCTTCCTGGCCGAGGATATAGCCGTTCGGCAGGCCATATTTTTGAAAGGCGCTTTCAACCACCTTGGCAAGGCCGCCACTGGTCTCGCCGAAGAAGGAATGACCGGCATCGACGATTTCCTGCACTGTATACTGGCTGTTGTTCTGCTGCTGCGCTGCGGCCTGTCCCGTAATCATCATCGACGAGATCATGATAGCGGTCAGCAACCTGCAGAAGCCGATAAATCTTCCGAGAAATTGGAGGCGCATGATGTCATCCATTCGTCATTGTCAGGGCATTGGGTCGGGGGCATTGGCATTTGATGCATTTTGCGCCGATCGTCTTAACAATCGGTTTACCAAATATGGTGTCATTATGGCGGCGAGTACGGTCGCAAACTTCGCGCAATTTTGATCAGGCACACTACCGGGTGGAATGACACTGCCGCCCTCAGGAGACGATGATGTCCAAGAACCCGAATCTCACTCTGTCCGGCCCGGACCTGGCAGCACTTCTGTGCAGCCGGGTGTGCCATGACGTGATCTCGCCCGTCGGCGCGATCAACAACGGTCTGGAGCTTCTGGACGAAGGCGGAGCGGATTCGGACGCCATGGATCTCATCCGCACTAGTGCGCTCAATGCCTCGGTCCGTCTCAAATTCGCACGCCTTGCCTTTGGTGCATCCGGTTCTGTCGGCGCTTCGATCGACACCGGCGAGGCCGAACGTGCAGCCAAGGACTTTGCCGTGGCCGAGAAGAAGACCGAAGTAAGTTGGAGTGGCCCACGCGCGATTGTCGCCAAGAACAGGGTCAAGCTGCTCCTTAACCTCTTCCTTGTCGCCTATTCTTCCATTCCGCGTGGTGGCAATCTGGATATTACGCTGGAGAATCCGGAATTCGATGCCAGCTTCAAGCTCGTCGCCAAAGGCAAGCTGATGCGCGTCCCGCCGAAATTCGTCGAAATCGCCACCGGCACCGCCGAGGAAGCGATCGATGCGCATTCGATCCAGCCTTATTACACTGTGCTGCTGGCGGAAGAATGCGGCATGGTTCTGGATTATTCAGCCAGTGCCGAAGAGATCGTCTTCACTGCCAAGGTCGCCGCAACGTAGTTCACCGATTGCTGATCGAAGCGAATGCAGTAACGATTCCTTAGCCTGATCAACCTATCCTTGAAGGTTAGGAAGGCCCTCGACGGAGACAGCGCGAGGGGTAAGGAGCTGCCATGCAGAGATTCATGATCACCGATAGTTCGGACATCGTTCGTAAGGTCGGCAAGCGAATCCTTTCCGAGCTCGATTTTCTGGTCAGCGAAGCTTCGAATGCCGAAGAAGCGTTGCAGCGCTGCCAGGCTGAGCTTCCCGAATATCTGATCGTTGATTCGGGCATGGAAGGCGCGCTCGATCTCATCGCCAATATCCGGGCCATGGACGGCGGCAAAGAGGTCAAGATCTACTATTGCGTCATTGAGGCCGATCTGAAAAAGCTGATGGCTGGCAAGCGGGCAGGGGCAACCGATTTCCTGCTCAAGCCGTTCGACCGCAAGATCCTCACCGCGGTGTTCGGAAATCGCGCAATCGCTGCCTGATTAGATCGCGTAAATCGTTGACGGAAGCCGTTCTTTTGGGCGGCTTTTTCATTTCCGCACATTACCGATAAAATAAAAGTCCCGCCGGAGAGGCGGGACTTTTCATTTGGTAAGGGGATTCGGCGGATCAGGCGGTTTCGGCGTATTCGGCACCATCGGGCTCGCGCAGCACATAGCCGCGGCCCCAGACGGTTTCGATGTAGTTGGCGCCGCCGGCAGCATTTGCGAGCTTCTTGCGCAGCTTGCAGATGAAGACGTCGATGATCTTCAGTTCCGGCTCGTCCATGCCGCCATAGAGGTGGTTCAGGAACATTTCCTTGGTGAGCGTGGTGCCCTTGCGGAGCGAAAGAAGCTCCAGCATCTGATATTCCTTGCCCGTCAGATGAACGCGCTGGCCGCCGACTTCGACGGTCTTGGCGTCGAGGTTGACGATAAGCTCGCCCGTGATGATGACCGACTGGGCGTGGCCCTTGGACCGGCGGACAATGGCGTGGATACGGGCGACGAGTTCGTCCTTGTGGAACGGTTTGGTCATGTAGTCGTCGGCGCCGAAGCCGAGACCACGAACCTTGTCTTCGATGCCGGCCATGCCCGAGAGGATGAGGATCGGCGTCTTGACCTTCGACAGGCGGAGAGTGCGCAGCACTTCGTATCCGGACATGTCGGGAAGGTTCAGATCGAGAAGGATGATATCGTAATCATACAACTTGCCCAGATCCACGCCTTCTTCGCCGAGATCTGTCGTATAAACATTAAAACTCTCAGATTTGAGCATCAGTTCGATGCTCTGCGCCGTAGCGCTGTCATCCTCGATGAGAAGTACCCGCATTATTATCCCCTTTACCGCCGCCGAAAGGTGGCATGGCCCCCTACGCGATACCGAATAAGCTACGTGATTTGGAAGCTGCCACGAAATGGTTAACAAATTCTAATTCACTCTGGCAAGGAGTATCGAATTTATTAAATAATTTTTCCATTTCGCTGTTTTCCAATGGAAATCACAAAACACAAATCTCAACTTTGACATTAAGAATCTGCGCTAAGTGATTCATCTGACTCGCTAATGAAAAGGTGCGGTTTCCTGTATTGGCGTTTACCGAGCCTTAAATCATCGCGCCTATCATTAACGATGCCCGTAAACGAAAGGTTACCAGCGGTAGGTTTTTGTTAATATCGGAGGAAATTTTTCGGCAAACCGTGTCAAAGCGGCGCGCAGGGCAGTGTCAAGTTGAGCCGGGGTCTCGCATCACGGGAGTAATGCGTATGAAATCGCGAGAGAGCCTCGTTCGCCTGAAAGAGTTTCAGGTTAACGAAAAACGTCGTCAATTGCAGCAGTTGCAGATGATGATGTCCGAATTTGAACGGATGACGAAGGATCTGGAGAGCCAGATCGTCGTCGAGGAAAAGAAGTCCGGTATTTCCGACCCGAATCACTTTGCATATCCGACCTTCGCGAAGGCCGCACGTCAGCGCGCCGACAATCTTCAGGTCTCAATCAAGGAACTGAAGGTTCAGGAGGAGGCGCTGGAATTGGCGCTTGAGGAAATGCAGGCGGAATATGCCAGGGCAACGGCACTCGAAGAGCGTGACGGCGCAGTTCGCGTCCGGGCCTGACGACTATTGCAGGCGCCGGTCCCGGCGCCTTGGGGGATAACCACAGAAGCCATGCATGACGGGCGCGGTGTCCGTCATGCATGGCTTTTGGTGTTTCTATCGTATGGCGGATGTACTCAGTTTACTACGTCGTTCCATTCCGGATGGCGCTGCGCCTGTGATTTAAAGAAGGGGCAAAGCGGGATGATCTTCCAGCCGCCCTCGCGGGCTGCTTCGACCGCATGAAGGGCGAGCGCCTGGCCGACGCCCTTGCCACGCAAAGCGTCCGGCACGCCGGTATGATCGATGATGATGAGTTTCGGTGATGTGCGGGAATAGGTCATTTCCGCTTCATGGCCTTCCAGCGTCGCAACATAGCGGCCGCCGGACGTGTTTTCTTCAATCCTGATATCCATGTCTGTCTCCTGACGAATTATGTGATCGGGAACGTGACATGGCGGCATCGGCATGCCAAGCCGTCGCGGCAGGAGACAGTGTGTTCGAAGAGGAGGCAGAAATTTGAACAGGCTTTCGGCGATCCGGCCCGTTCTATTGGTGACGGCGCCGTTTCTTCTGGCGCTTGGCCTTGTGTTGCCGCTCATCCGTTTCGAGAAGCTCTGGTTTTTCGACGAGACGCCGTCACTGCTGGAAATCGTGGCTTCGCTCTGGAATGGAGGCGACGCGGCGCTTGCGGCACTGGTTGCGCTCGTCTCGATCGTACTGCCGGTTTTGAAAATGATCGGGATCGCCGCTGAATCCATGGCTGCCGGCGGCACCGGCGGCCTGTTTTATCGCAACGTCGTGCCGCATCTGTCCAAGTGGTCCATGATGGACGTGCTGCTCGTCGCGATCGTGATTGCGGCAGCGAAGACGACGGGGCTTGCGAATGCGTTTACGCAACCCGGCCTCTGGTGTTACGCGGCCTCGGCAATGATTTCGGGCCTTCTTCATTCCCTTAAGGGAAATGCGTCCGGCCCGAAATAATCAAATCAAATGGGTTAGTGGCGGTACTGCTGGATGCGCGTGGTGCGCAGGCCAGCGAGGCCATGGCTGTTGATGGAAGACTGCCAGGAAAGGAATTCTTCGACAGTGAGCGTATAACGCTCGCAGGCTTCTTCCAAGCTCAACAGGCCACCGCGAACAGCCGCGACAACCTCTGCCTTCCGGCGAATGACCCAGCGCCGCGTGTTCGGCGGCGGAAGATCCGCAATCGTCAGGGGGCTGCCATCGGGGCCGATGACATATTTCACTCGGGGACGTATCATTTCGGTCATTGGACTCTCTACACAACGCAAGACCACGGGCGCCACTCTAACTTGCCACATTTAAAAATTGCCTAAGCGCATCGTAAGACTTTGATAATAACTTTAGACGCGCGCTCGGAGGACTGATTTGCGGGCTCCTGCCGCCAGGTCAATTTGATGCGGCTGCATGGGAGCCATGCGGAATAAATGTTACATATTTCTTCCGGATAATTTTATAAGCGCTGCAACATAAGTATGAGCGCAAAGACTTCGTCTCCGTTCTTCTCGCAGTATCAATAAAGATTGCCGTTTGAATGCTTCGTATCCTTCGGGTGCGGGGCAAATGCTGTCCTTCCTGATCGTCCGGCGCGTCCAATCCGCGGCCGGCTGCGAGACCGGGCCGAAGCCACGCCTGTGAAGGAATAAGAGAATGAAGAGACGTGAACGGGCAGTCCGCGACTGCGCTGATGATGCTGCATTTTCTGAGTTCGAAGCCCGTTCTGCGGGCATTTCCGCCCTCGACGGCACAAGCCGTCTGGATGAGCTAACGAAGGCTGCCGGGTTCGAATTCTACCTGTTCTCCGTATTCCCGCGCGGGGATCGGACGGCCTTTCTCGAAAACAAGCTGATCAGCAATTGGCCGCAGAGCCTCGTCAACTTTTACGAGGAGGCGGATCTCTTTTATTGCAGCAGAGTCGTCGCTGTCATGAAGCGCACCATCATGCCTGTCTTCTGCGAGGAGGGGCCTTTTGGCGGCAATGCCGCGAATCAGGAAAACCGCCGCCTGAACACGATGTTTCAGATGCATGGGCTGAAGCATACCTTCGCATTTACGCTGCACGACGCTGACCTGAAACAGTACATCTTTGCCTTTTCGGGGGCGCGTGCCACGCCATCTCGCGAAGAGGCGATGATGCTGCTCTATGGCTGTATGGAGCTTCTGGACACGTTGCCGAGCGACGAGAAGCCGGAAGACCGGCCATCGGAAAGCCTCACCCGGCGGGAGATCGAATGTCTGCGCTGGTCTGCTGCGGGCAAGAGCAGCGACGAGATTGCGATCATTCTCGATCTCTCATCGCATACGGTGGTGGGATATCTGAAGAGCGCGATGCGCAAACTGGATTCGGTCAACCGCATGCAGGCGGTCGCCCGGGCATTTCGGTATCGGCTGCTGTAACAGCCGATACCTTTCTTTTCCAATCAGAAGCCTTTGCCACCGTTCAGCTCGGAAATCAACGTTCCGACGATGATGCGGATGTCCATCAATACCGAGAAGTTCTCGACATAATGGAGATCGCTGGCGATGCGGGCGCGCGCCTTGGCGGGGCGGTCGGTCGGGCCACGCAGGCCGCGCATCTGGGCTAGGCCTGTGATGCCCGGACGCATGGCGTGGCGGTGGTGATATTGCGGAACCAGCTCTTCATAGAGCATGCCGCCCGCACGCATGCCGATTGCATGGCAGCGCGGTCCGACAACCGACATGTCACCCTTGAGCACGTTGAGAAGCTGAGGCAACTCATCGATGTTCGAGCGACGCAGGAAAGCGCCGACGCGGGTCACGCGGGGGTCATTCTTGACCGTCTGTGCAACGCCGGTGACGTCTTGCATATCCGTACGCATGGAACGGAACTTGTAGACCTTGATGGCGC
Organism: Rhizobium viscosum; assembly: GCF_014873945.1. Taxonomy (NCBI): domain Bacteria; kingdom Pseudomonadati; phylum Pseudomonadota; class Alphaproteobacteria; order Hyphomicrobiales; family Rhizobiaceae; genus Rhizobium; species Rhizobium viscosum. The sequence goes on from NZ_JADBEC010000001.1 coordinate 2,940,095, forward strand.
GGCAGTTCTTGCCCCAGCGGGTCTGCTTGAAGAGCACTGGACCGGGGCTGTCCATCTTGATCAGGGCTGCGACGACCAGAAGAAGCGGAGCAAGCACGATGAGTGCGCTGATCGAGGCAAAAATATCGAAGGCTCGCTTTAGCACGAACTGCACTGAGGCAGGCGGCGGAACGATGCTGTCGAGAGCGGTAACTGGGAACCTCGCGTTTACCTGACGAACAGGCGTAACGCGAAAGCTCTCTTCAGAAATACTCTTGTTAAGGTCCATGACGCTCAAGGATCTACCCTTTGTATTTTGAAGCTTTCGGCTGTGTCATTCGCTGGCTTGGTTAGCGCCACATTAAGGCGCCAGAATGTTAGGCGACGTTTAACCCTACTACATCCTAAATTTGCGACATTTGTTTAACCGAGTCCAGAGAAATTTCGCATCGCAGCAAACTTCGCAGTTGCGTTAAGTTTATGCAAAATCAGGAGTTTTATTTTTCAACCGGGGTTTTTATTAGGAATCTTATGTGTTTGGCCAGATTCGAGACGGCAGACGACGGCTGTGATGGGTATGGCTAACGCCGTGCCAAAACGTTCCATTCCCGGCAGGAGCCGTGGGATCCCGATCCCGCCAGGATCGAATTTATTGTCTATTGCGCCGGAGTGGGATGAGCGGAAGCTGTCGGAATTTGTATTCCGAAACTATGGATGAGATACCATAATTGCGTATCTCCTCGCGCTCATGTTACCAAAGTCACATGATGACGGCGGCGACGATTGTGGCAATATTGCGGCGGAAGAGCGCGCGACCGGAAGAAGGAAGGGCGCGGACCGAATCAGATTTGAAGACTGAAGATGGAGCTTGCCGGGTGATTTTTCCGGCCGGAGGCATCCAAGCAATGGTGTCGAGCAGCCCTGCTACAATATTGCTGCGACAAAGCTGAAAAGGCACCGACTTTTAGCGGTCGCTACGCCCGCTCAAGCGCAGGCTTCGTGCCGCCCCAGGAGACGAAATGGGGATTTGCGAAGTCGAAATCAGCAGCCGCCCCGGTTTTGCCGTAGACGAGAGGCTGGCCGTCCATGGTGACAGTCAGCCCGCCGGCTGCGCGCAACACCGCATCGCCGGCCGCGGTATCCCACTCCATGGTGCGGGTGAAGCGTGGGTAGACGTCGGCCTTGCCTTCTGCCAACAGACAGAATTTCAGGGACGAGCCGATGTTGGTACATTTGGAGATCGCATGCCTGGCGAGGAAGAGGCCAGTCTCGGGACTATCATGCCGAAAACTCGCGAGTGCCGTACTTTCTAGCGGCTGTTTGCGCACTTTGATCGGCATTCTCTCCGTTATCGCAAAGTTCTCGTCGATCAGCAGTTTCTCCGCGCTTCCGCGTTCGCCGGAAAAAGCGATGCCGAGCGCTGGGGCATAGACGATACCGGCAACGGGAATGCCATTTTCCACATAGGCGATATTGACGGTGAACTCCTGGCGCTTGTCCAGGAATTCGCGGGTGCCATCCAGAGGATCGACCAGGAAGAAGGACTTTCCGGTGATATCAGGCACCCTGCCAACGGCTACCGATTCTTCGGCGATAATGGGGATCTCAGGGAAGTCGCGTTTCAGATGCGCCAGTATGATGCGCTCGGCCTCCTGGTCGGCGATCGTCACCGGGCTTTCATCAGCTTTCATTTCCACCGGGCAGCCATCGCAGAAGACTTCTATAATGGCTTTGCCGGCTTCGAGTGCCGCCCGTTCAAATGTCTTCAGCATCTTCCTGCCGTTCATCTGCAAATCATCTTGAAACCATCGCGCTATATATAGTGCATAGGAGGTGCTGCCGCACCCCTTCGCTGGAATGCCGCAACATTAGCATAGGCTCGTGGGGTTTGCACAAAGCGCGTCAGAAGCAGTTGCCCATGAAATGCCATTTGCAATTGATGGCATCTTCGAGTTTGAAATTTCGTCAACTTTCTTACTTGTGGGAACAGTTTGCGCAGGGGGCGAGCATTTTTCGGTTTCGTTCGGTGCCTAAAGATTAATTGACGAAGCCGGATCTGGCTAAAAATTTGCCAAACGATGCCGCTTTTGTGTGGATTTTGGTTTGAATTGCGCCATTTAGGCCTGTTTGCCCAAGATTCTGACGCAGTAAATCCTTTTTGTCTTCACATTTCCAACGAAACCGCTATGCAATGCGAGCTAGTGGCTCATGTGAAAGCACGAGCGATAAAACCAATAAGAGATGCAACTTAAATTTGGTTCGCATCCAGGGGAAATGACATATGGAGTATTTCGTCCAGCAGCTCTTCAACGGGCTGACTCTCGGATCCATCTATGGCCTTGTGGCTATTGGCTATACGATGGTTTACGGCATTATCGGCATGATCAACTTCGCCCATGGCGACATTTTCATGCTTGGTGGTTTCGCTGCTCTTATCGTCTTTCTCGTTCTCACATCCATCTTTGCAGGTCTTCCGGTAGCCGTACTGCTGCTGGTGATGCTTGTGGTCGCGATGCTGATGACGAGTTTGTGGAATTGGACGATCGAGCGCGTCGCCTATCGCCCGCTGCGCGGTTCATTCCGCCTGGCGCCATTGATTACCGCGATCGGCATGTCGATCACGCTGTCGAACTTCATCCAGGTCACGCAGGGTCCGCGTAACAAGCCGATCCCGCCACTCGTCGGCACGGTTTATAATATCGGCGGTCTCTCGATCTCGCTGAAGCAGATCATCATCATTGTCGTGACCGTCGTCCTGCTCGCTGCCTTCTGGTACCTCGTCAACCGTACGGCGCTCGGACGCGCCCAGCGCGCAACGGAGCAGGACCGCAAGATGGCTGCTCTGCTCGGCGTCAATGTCGACCAGACGATTTCCATCACCTTCATCATGGGTGCGGCACTCGCTGCCGTCGCCGGTACGATGTACCTGATGTATTATGGTGTCGCGTCGTTCAACGATGGCTTCATCCCGGGCGTCAAGGCCTTCACTGCAGCCGTTCTCGGCGGCATCGGCTCACTGCCGGGCGCTGTTCTCGGCGGGCTGATGATTGGCCTTATCGAATCCCTGTGGTCGGCCTATTTCACCATCGCGTACAAGGATGTCGCTACCTTTGCCATTCTTGCATTCGTGCTGATCTTCAAGCCGACGGGCATCCTCGGACGGCCGGAAGTCGAGAAGGTATAAGTCATGGCAAACATCGACACTTCCGCTGGCAAGTCCGACGCCGGGCTTGTCCAGAAGGGGCTTAGGGAAGCCTTCTTCTCCGGCCTCATCGCACTTGGCCTGTTCGTTCTCTATGTCGGTCTCGGCACGCAGCAGAACATCAACAACGAGTTGATCGTCGTTCAGCGCTGGGGGTTGCTGGCCATTTTCGTGCTGGTCGCCGCCATCGGCCGTTTTATCATGGTCGTTTTCGTCAGGCCGCATCTTGATCAGCGCAAGCTTTCGAAGGCGCGTCATGGCGAACTGGATATTTCAACGGATAAGGGCTTCTTCCGGACACATTTCCTGAAGATCGCGCTCGTATTCCTTCTGGTCTATCCGCTTGCCACTGCCTATTTCCTCGGCCCGCAGGGCGCGTTGAAGTGGGTGGACAATTTCGGCATCCAGATCCTGATCTATGTGATGCTCGCCTGGGGTCTGAACATCGTCGTCGGCCTCGCCGGTCTGCTCGACCTCGGTTACGTCGCCTTCTACGCGGTCGGCGCCTATTCCTATGCGCTGCTTTCAGCCCATTTCGGTCTGTCCTTCTGGGTGCTGCTGCCGCTCGCTGGCATCTTTGCCGCTCTTTGGGGCGTCATCCTCGGCTTTCCGGTGCTGCGCCTGCGCGGTGACTATCTGGCGATCGTCACGCTTGCCTTCGGTGAAATCATCCGCCTGGTCATCATCAACTGGACGGAAGTGACCAAGGGCACCTTCGGTATCTCCGGCATCGCCAAGGCTTCGGTCTTCGGCATCTTGAGCTTCGATGTCGGCAAGGCGAACAATTTCGCCAAGGTTTTCGGCCTGCCGTCATCATCTGCCTACTACAAGATCTTCCTGTTCTACGTCATTCTGGCGCTCTGCATGCTGACGGCCTATGTGACGATCCGGCTGCGCCGCATGCCGATCGGCCGTGCGTGGGAAGCATTGCGCGAGGATGAAATTGCCTGCCGCTCGCTCGGCATCAACACGGTGACGACGAAGCTGACGGCTTTCGCTACCGGCGCGATGTTCGGCGGTTTCGCCGGCTCCTTCTTCGCGGCCCGCCAGGGCTTCGTCTCGCCGGAATCCTTCGTGTTCCTGGAATCGGCCGTCATCCTCGCTATCGTCGTTCTCGGTGGCATGGGTTCGCTGACGGGTATTGCGATTGCAGCCGTCGTCATGGTCGGTGGTACGGAAGTGCTGCGCGAAATGGACTTCCTCAAGACCGGTCTCACGTGGGGCAATACGACGATCATCCCGGGTTTCGGACCGGACTTCACGCCGGAACTCTACCGCATGCTGCTCTTCGGCCTTGCCATGGTCATCGTCATGCTGTTCAAGCCGCGCGGTTTCGTCGGTTCGCGTGAACCAACGGCCTTCCTCAAGGAGCGCAAAGCGGTATCCGGAAGCTTTACCAAGGAGGGCCATGGTTGATGAGCCCTGTCGAGAACACGATGTCGAATGACACTTTGCTCAAGGTCGAGCACCTGTCGATGAAGTTCGGCGGCCTGATGGCCATCAACGACTTATCCTTCGAGGCCAAGCGTGGCGATATCACCGCGCTGATCGGCCCGAACGGTGCGGGTAAAACGACGGTCTTCAACTGCATCACCGGCTTCTACAAGCCGACGATGGGTATGATTACGCTGACACAGAGGGGCGGCAAACAGTACCTGCTCGAGCGTCTGCCGGACTTCCGCATCACCAAGGAAGCCAAGGTTGCCCGTACCTTCCAGAACATCCGTCTATTCTCGGGCCTCACTGTTCTGGAAAACCTGCTGGTCGCTCAGCACAACAAGCTGATGAAGGCTTCGGGCTTCACGGTGCTCGGTCTGCTCGGCATCGGTCCCTATAAGAAGGAAGCGGCTGGCGCCATCGAGCTTGCGCGCTTTTGGCTGGAGAAGGCCGATCTTATCGACCGCGCCGACGACCCGGCCGGCGATTTGCCTTACGGCGCCCAGCGCCGCCTGGAAATCGCCCGCGCCATGTGCACCGGCCCGGAGCTGCTTTGCCTCGACGAGCCGGCTGCCGGTCTCAATCCGCGTGAATCGGCGGCGCTCAATGCCTTGCTGAAAGGCATTCGCGCTGAAACCGGGACCTCTATCTTGCTTATCGAGCACGACATGTCTGTCGTCATGGAAATTTCCGACCACGTCATCGTCCTGGAATATGGCCAGAAGATTTCCGACGGCAATCCTGACCATGTGAAGAACGATCCGAGGGTTATTGCGGCCTATCTCGGTGTCGAGGATGAAGAAGTCGAAGAGGTCATTGCGACCGTAGAAGGGGGCGCAATCTGATGGCGGCCGGAGAACAGCTTCTCAAGGTTCAGGGCGTCGAGACCTATTACGGCAATATCCGCGCGCTCGCAGGCATCGACGTCGAGGTGAAGAAGGGCGAGATCGTCAGCCTGATCGGCGCGAACGGCGCCGGCAAGTCGACGCTGATGATGACGATCTGCGGCAGCCCGCAGGCCCGCACCGGCTCGATCATCTTCGACGGCCAGGACATCACCAAGCTGCCGACGCATGAGATCGCACGGCTGCGTATCGCGCAGTCGCCCGAGGGGCGGCGCATCTTCCCACGCATGACCGTTCTGGAAAATCTCCAGATGGGCGCGGGTCTCGACAACCTCAAATATTTCAATGATGACGTCGAGAAGATCTTTACGATGTTCCCGCGCCTGAAGGAGCGCCAGTCGCAGCGTGGTGGTACGCTTTCGGGCGGCGAACAGCAGATGCTTTCGATCGGCCGTGCGCTGATGGCACGCCCGAAGCTTCTGTTGCTCGACGAACCCTCGCTCGGCCTCGCGCCGCTGATCGTCAAAGGCATCTTCGAAGCCATCAAGGTGCTGAACGAGAAGGAGGGGCTGACCGTCTTCCTCGTGGAGCAGAACGCATTCGCAGCGCTCAAGCTGTCGCACCGTGCCTATGTGCTGGTCAACGGCAAGGTGACGATGAGCGGCAGCGGCAAGGAGCTGCTCGCGAATCCAGAGGTCCGCGCTGCCTATCTCGAAGGCGGGCGGCATTGATCGCGATAGAAGGGAGAGTTTGATTATGCAGGGACTTTTCTTCGAAAGCGACAACGGGGTGAAGCTCGTCATCCGCGCGTTCGTTGTGCTCATCGGTTTCTGGACGGCGTGGCGCGCCGGCAGGGCGGTTGCGGACGGCTGGAACAACTATTCGCTGGTCATCGTCTATACCTTCCTGCTCGTATGGGCGATGCAGTTCCTGCATCATGCGCTGTTTAACGGCCCGATGCTCAGCGCCCTCTTCTACATCATCGATTTCGTAACTCTGCTGATCTTCTCGACAGCCGGGTTCCAGTATCGCCGCACCAACCAAATGGTGAACAACTATTACTGGCTGTACGAAAAAACTTCCGCGTTTTCGTGGAAGGAGAAACATTGACAGCCCGTTGAAACTAGGCATGAATTGCCTTCAGAGCGGAACAGCTTTCCCGGCGCAGTCAAAGGTGGGGTTTGCGTCGGGCCTTGGAAGAACCCGCCCAAAAATTGGGAGTAACAATATGAAGAAGTCTCTCTTGTCAGCGGTGGCACTGACGGCGATCGTCGCGTTCGGTGGCGTCGCACGAGCTGACATCGTGATCGGCGTTGGCGGCCCGCTGACGGGTCCAAACGCTGCATTCGGCGCCCAGCTGCAGAAGGGTGCCGAGCAGGCAGCCGCTGACATCAATGCTGCAGGCGGCATCAACGGCGAGCAGATCAAGATCGAGCTCGGCGACGACGTTTCCGACCCGAAGCAGGGCATCTCCGTCGCGAACAAGTTCGTTGCTGACGGCGTGAAGTTCGTTATCGGCCACTTCAACTCGGGCGTTTCCATTCCGGCTTCCGAAGTTTATGCCGAAAACGGCATCCTCGAAATCACCCCCGCTGCTACGAACCCGGTTTTCACCGAGCGTGGCCTGTGGAACACCTTCCGCACCTGCGGCCGTGACGACCAGCAGGGCGCCATTGCCGGCAAGTATCTGGCCGACCATTTCAAGGACGCCAAGATTGCCGTCATTCACGACAAGACTCCTTATGGCCAGGGTCTCGCTGACGAAACCAAGAAGGCTCTGAATGCCGCTGGCGTCACCGAAGCCATGTACGAAGGCGTCAACGTCGGCGACAAGGACTTCTCGGCCCTCATCGCAAAGATGAAGGAAGCCGGCGTTTCGATCATCTATTGGGGTGGTCTGCACACCGAAGCCGGTCTCATCATCCGCCAGTCGGCCGACCAGGGCCTGAAGGCAGCGCTCGTTTCGGGTGACGGTATCGTCTCGAACGAACTTGCTTCCATCGCTGGTGACGCCGTTGCCGGGACGCTGAACACCTTCGGCCCGGATCCGACTGTCAACCCGGCCAACAAGGACCTCGTTGCGAAGTTCAAGGCTGCCGGCTTCAACCCGGAAGCTTACACCCTCTACTCCTACGCTGCGCTGCAGACGATCGCTGCTGCTGCCAAGGCTGCCGGTTCTACGGACGCTGAAGCCGTTGCCGCCGCCATGAAGGAAAAGGGTCCGTTCCCGACCGTTCTCGGCGAAATCTCCTTCGACGAAAAGGGCGACCCGAAGCTTCCGGGCTACGTCATGTACGAATGGAAGAAGGGCGAGGACGGCAAGTACAGCTACTTCCAGAAGGCTGAAAAGTAAGCCTCTGGCAGTGATGCCTCTACGGAAGCCCGGTCATCGACCGGGCTTCTTTCGTTTTGCCCGCGCAGTTCAAGATCGCAGACTTTACGGCTTCGAAAGCCATTCCATTCCTGGCTTTCATGGCCTAAGCCAGAGGAAAGGATGGAGGATCCAGATTCATGCCAAAACCCCGCATTTTCGTCACCCGGCGCTGGCCTGCCGCGGTGGAGGCCGTGTTCGCCGAGCGCTTCGACCTGACACTCAACAGAGATGATGTACCGCTTGCTGAAAGCGAACTGCGTCAGGCGCTGGCGGATTATGACGCGGTGCTGCCGACCGTTTCCGACAAGCTGCCGGCAGCGGTGTTTGCCGGCGATGTCCGTACGAAGATCCTCGGCAATTTCGGGGTGGGTTTCAATCATATCGATATCGCCACCGCCAGGGCGAAGGGCATCGTAGTGACGAATACGCCTGGCGTCCTGACCGATTGCACCGCCGATATCGCCATGTTGCTTCTGCTTTCCGTCGCGCGCCGCGGCGGGGAGGGCGAACGGCAGTTGCGTACCGGCGAATGGAAGGGCTGGTGCCCGACGCATATGATCGGCACGAAGGTGACCGGCAAGACTGTGGGCATTATCGGCTTCGGACGAATCGGCAAGGCTTTTGCGCAGCGCTGCCATTTTGGTTTCGGCATGGACATCGTGTTCTACAACCGCTCCCAGGTCGATCCGGGGGAGGCGGCACGTTACGGCGCGCGCCAGCTTGGTTCGGTGGAGGAGGTGCTCGCGGCTTCCGATTTCGTCTCCCTCCATTGCCCCGGAGGAGCGGAGAACTGGCATCTGATGAATGCAGAGCGATTTGCAGCGATGAAGCCAGGCGCTTTCTTGATCAATACGGCGCGTGGCGATGTCGTCGATGAGATGGCGCTGATCACGGCGCTCGCGGATGGCACAATCCGTGGCGCGGGGCTCGATGTCTACGAAGCCGAACCGCATGTGCCGGAAGCGCTGCGCCGGATGGAGAATGTCGTGCTGCTGCCGCATCTTGGAAGCGCGACCGAGGAGACGCGCACGGCGATGGGGATGAAAGTGGTGGAGAATGTCACGGCGTTCTTCGAGGGGCGGGACCTGCCCGATCGGGTCGTCTGAGGGCGCTATTACCCCTTACATTTCATGCAGCACATGCGCCGCCTTCACGGCGGCCGATGCCCTGTTCTCGACACCGAGCTTCACATAGATCTGTTCCAAGTGCTTGTTCACCGTGCGGGCAGAGAGGCCGAGGATTTCGCCGATATCGCGGTTGGCCTTGCCCTTGGCGATCCACATCAGCACTTCGGATTCGCGCTGTGTCAGTGCAAAGTGCTGACGCAGGACTGCGTCATCGTTGCGCTGGTTGGCGGCAGTCAGGCGAAAGAGATATTCGTCCGGACCGATGGCGCCAAGGAAGGCGAGTTGCAGGGCGGCCTGCCCGGCGTGAGCGATTGAGATGAGGGCGTCGCGGGCCGCAGCTACGCGTTCCTTCATCCAGTTGCCGATCGTGCGGGAGACGACCTCCATACCGTCGTCGCTCCCCATCGCAGCGTTGACGAGGCGGGTTGCCTGCGGCGTCGACCAATGGATCGCGCCATCGCCTTTCACAGCCAGCAAATGGCGGCCGGCGGCATCGAGGGCGACGCGGGCGCTTTGCGCCGAGCGGGCGTTGCGCAGGTGAACGCGGATGCGGGCACGCAGCTCGTCGATATTGATCGGTTTCGATAGATAATCGACGCCGCCGGATTCGAGCGCATGCACCACATGCTCCGTTTCGGTAAGTCCGGTCATGAAGATGACAGGCACCTGGGCGACGGCGGCATTGGCCTTCAGCCGGCGGCATGTTTCGAAACCATCCATCACCGGCATGACGGCATCAAGCAGGATGAGATCGGGCGTGATGCGCTCGACGATACTGAGAGCCGCCGACCCCGATGTGGCGATCAGGACGGAAAAGCCAGACTGTTCCAGCGCATCCGTCAGGAAGCCGAGCGCCTCTGGCGAATCGTCGACCAGCAGAACGATATCGCGGGGAAGCTCAGCCAACGGTTTCACCCTTTTCTTCGAACTTGTGCAGGAAATCCAGGAAGCCGGCGAGATCGAAGGCGCCGACATAGGAGCGGAGTTCCTCCGTGAATGGCTGATTTGCCTCTACCTTGGCAAGATCTGCGAGTTTGGCTTCTATGCCTCTGATGTAGCCGATTTCGCCGAGGCGAAGCAGTTCCTGCACATGTGCAGCTCCAGGGCTCCTGAGTGGCAGGCTGGCTGTTGTCGGCGCCGGTGTCTGTTCGTCGGCATAAAGCCATTTCAGACCGAGATGCAGGGCGAGTTTGTCGCGCAGCTGCTTGATGTCGACCGGCTTGCCGATCGCGTCATTGTGGCTGTCGTCGCTGTCGCTGTGAGCGGCGGCATCGCCGATATTGGCCGACAGCATCAGGATCGGCGCTGTGCGTCCCGCTTCACGCAGCCGGGAAACGAGCTGCCAGCCGTTCATGCCGGGCATGGAGATATCGACGAGGAAGAGATCCGGCTCGATGCCTTCGACGAGTGTCAGGCAGTCCAAGCCGCTTGCTGCCGTCAGCACGATGAAATCGAGTGGGACCAGGATCTCGCGCATCATCTCGCGATGATCCTCGTTGTCATCAACGACGACGATCGTGCGGCGTGGGCCGTCATAACTGACGATCTTCTTTTCCTGCGGCGGAGCGGCAGGGCGCATCACGGCCGACAGCATGAGGCGGACACGGAAGGTCGAGCCTTTGTTCTTTTCGCTGTTGACCGCGATTTCGCCGCCGAGCGTGTTGGTCAGAAGGCGGGTAATGGTCAGGCCAAGACCGAGGCCGGGCATGGGCCGCACGCTTTCTGCCTCACCGCGCTGGAAGGGTTCGTAAATGCGCGTCAGATCCTTTTCGGCGATGCCGCGGCCGGTATCGGAAACGGTGAAGGTTGCGACCTGGCTGCGATAGCCGACATCGAAGGTGACGCTGCCTTCGTCGGTGAACTTGATGGCATTGGAGAGCAGGTTGACGAGAATCTGGCGCAGCCGCTTCTCGTCCGTGCGCACGAATTGCGGAAGTGCCTGCGAACGCTCATGGATGAAGGACAGGCCCTTTGCCTGTGCCTGCGGACGGAACATATCGACGATCTGGTCGAGGAAGTCCTGGATATTGATCTCGTTCGAATAGACCTGCAGGCGGCCGGCCTCGATCTTCGAAATATCCAGAAGGCCATCGATCAGGCCGGAGAGATGTTCGGCGCTGCGGCGGATGACCTTGATCGAGGACTGGCGCGGCGGGGGAATCGTCTCGTCGCGCTCGAGGATCTGCGCGTAGCCAAGAACGGCATTCAGCGGCGTGCGCAATTCGTGGCTCAAGCCCACGACATAGCGGCTCTTGGCGCGGTTGGCGGCTTCGGCGGTTTCTTTGGCGGTCTGCAGCGCGGCATCGGTCTTCTTGTGCGCGGCGATTTCTTTGAGGAGCAGCGTGTTCTGACGGGAGGATTCTTCCTCGGCGACGACGCGGCTGTCATGGGCGAGCACATAGAACCAGCAGGCAATGCCGGCGATGACGGAGAAGACGAAAAAGACGATCAGGATCGTGCGGTTGACGACTTCGGCGGTCTCAGGCGAGGCGGAGCTCACCTGATGGGCGATCATGGCAAGGATTGCACCGACGGCCGTCAGCGCTAGCGCCACGGCAATACCGTAGCGGCCCAGGCGGGTGGTCAGCTTCTGGACGATGGTTTCCGGCAGCAGGGTCTTTGCGACGGCGCCGACCTGCGCATTGAAGCGGGCATTGGGCTTGCACATGTCGTGGCAGCGGCTGTCGAGCGAGCAGCAGAGCGAGCAGATCGGCGCGGCATAGGCCGGGCACCAGGCCATATCTTCAGGCTCGAAGGGATGTTCGCAGACGGAGCAGGTGATAGTGGTCAGGTTCTTCCAGGCATGGCGCGGCTTGCGGGCGAGATAGAACTTGCCTTTGGTCGCCCAGGCGAGGGTGGGTGAGGCGATCAGCGCGATCACCAGTGTGATGTAAGGGGCAAGCGAAGCTGCGATCGAGCCGAAGGTGCCGAAATGGGCGATGAGCGCGAGGCCGGCCGACAGTGTCATGGCGCCGAGGCCGACCGGGTTGATGTCGTAAAGATGGGCGCGCTTGAATTCGATGCCGGGAGGGGCGAGGCCGAGCGGCTTGTTGATGAAGAGATCGGCCGAGATCGTGCAGAGCCAGGCCATGGCGATAATCGAGAAGATGCCGAGCGTTTCCTCGAGCAGCCGATAGATGCCGAGTTCCATCAAGAGCAGCGCAATCGCGACATTGAAGACCAGCCAGATGACGCGACCGGGATGGCTGTGCGTCAGCCGCGAGAAGAAATTCGACCAGGCGAGCGAGCCGGCATAGGCGTTCATGACGTTGATCTTCAGCTGCGAGACGACCACGAAGGCGGCCATCAGCAGCAGGGCAGCATTGTGCCAGGGGATCATGTAGCCGAAGGCGGTCAGGTACATCTGCGCGGGGTCGGCAGCGCGATCGACCGGTACGCCTGAGGTGAATGTCAGCACAACGAGAAATGAACCGGCCAGCAGTTTCGGCGCGCCGATGATGACCCAGCCGGGACCGGCGAGGAAGACGGCGAGGCGATGACGCCACTTGCGCTGCGGGTCCGGCGGCAGGAAGCGCAGGAAGTCGGCCTGTTCGCCGATCTGCGACATGAGCGCGAGGATGACGGCGGAAGCCGCGCCGAATTCGACAAGGTTGAAATCGGCGATGGTGCCGGGCGGGCCGGAGGCGTGGCGGATACCGGCAAAGGCGCGCCAAACGTCGAATTTCTGCCAGTCCATCAGGGCGATGAAGATGAAGGGCAGGATGTTCAGGATGATCCAGAAAGGTTGGGTCATCAGCTGGAACTTGCTGATCAGCCGCACGCCGTGGGTGACGAGCGGGATCACCATGACGGCGCTGATGATGTAACCGATCCATAGGGGTATGCCGAGCGTCAGCTCCAGCGCGCCCGACATGATCGAGGCTTCGATCGCGAACAGCATGAAGGTGAAGCTCGCATAGATGAGCGAAGTAATGGTCGAGCCGATATAGCCGAAGCTCGCGCCGCGCGTCAGCAGGTCGATATCGACGCCGTGGCGAATGGCATATCGGCTGATCGGCAGGCCGATCGCGAGCATGGCGATGGAGGCGACAATGATGGCGAAGAAGGCGTTGGTCGTGCCATAGGAGAGCGTAATCGCGCCGCCGATCGCTTCCAGCGCTAGGAAGGAGATGGCGCCGATCGCCGTCTGCGAGATGCGCTGGGAGGAGAAGCGGCGGGCGCTCTTTGCGGTGAAACGCAGCGCGTAATCTTCGAGCGTCTGGTTGGCGACCCAGCGATTATATTCGCGTCTCACCGGAATGATGCGTTGGCGCGCTGTCATGCCCTCTTTCCGGCGTTCCGGTCAGCTTATCGTCTCGAGCCACTTTTGGCGGGATGGGCGGGAAAGGCAAGAGGCGGAACGCCGGCAGATTCACAGAACGGCAATATTTTTGAAACCGGTCTGTCACATAAGGGCTCTAACTCTCCCGCCGTCCGTTCAATCATTTCGGGTATCACCATGTCTGTTCCAAGCCTTTGCCGTCTGAGCACCGCGCTCGCCTGCCTTCTTTCGATCGTGCCATCGCCTGCCTGCGCCGAGCAGGCCACGGCGGCGAAAGCGCCTTATGTGGAGGCCGGAAACACCAACAAGCGCGGCGACGCCTGCTTCTCGACGGTGGACACCAACGCCGCCGTCCATCTTCTTTCCGGCTTCCTCGAAGTCTGGACGCCGCGCACGCCATACGTCGATGCTGGCGTAGAGGCCCCGGCCAAGGACAATTGCCCTGCGGTTGCCAAGACGGATTGGGACGGCATTCCCTTCAGCAAGACCGACGGCCAGGTCATCAACAAACTCGTCCATGACGCGAACATCGCCTATGTCGTCAAGGCGACGCGAGCACGGACGACCGATCAGGCGGTTGCCGCTTATCTCGACGATCGGCGGGGTAAGAATGCCAGTATCGTCGATGGCCTCGGTCCGCTGACGGATGCCTGGAAGGCGGGTTCCAGGCAGACCACGACGATCACCGAAGTCGCGGCCGATGCGACGACCGTCAAATATGACGACAAGGGCAACAATCGCGGCGCCGGCAGCAAGCCGGACGCGGAAAACAAGACCGATGCCAATCCGGACATGGGCCTTGCCATCGATTTCATCAATGCCGCGAGCGGTGACGGTTCGACCGAGCCCGCCAAGCGCTATTTCAAATATGGCCGTCCCTACCGCTGGAGCCCGAATGTGTCGGTGGTTCCGACGCTGGAGCCCGCCAAGAGCAGCAAGCCGGTCGAGGATGGCGGCTTCCCGAGCGGGCATACGGCTGAAGCCTGGCGTGATGCACTCGCCATGGCCTATCTCGTGCCGCAGCGCTTTCAGGAAATGATCACGCGTGCCAGCGAGTTGGGCGAAGACCGCATCCTTGCCGGCATGCATTCTCCCCTCGACGTGATGGGTGGCCGCATACTCGGCACCGCCACGGTCGTTTATAACCTGAACAAGGCCGACAATGCTGCTCTGAAGAGCGATGCTTACGCCCAAGCGCAATCATGGCTGATCACCAAGTCGGGTGTTGCGGATGCGGGTGCGCTCGAAGTCGCCGCCCATGCAGCCCCACTGGCGGCAGACCGTTTCGCCGATCATGATGCCAACCGCGTCTACGTGCAGCAGCGGCTGAGCTACGGCCTGCCCATCATCCATGGGACCGACCAGCCGGCCCGCGTGCCGCAGGGCGCGGAAGCGCTTCTCGAAACGCGTCTGCCTTATCTCGACGGCGAGCAGCGCCGCGACGTGCTTGGCACGACGGAGATCGCCTCGGGCTACCCGCTGCTCGATGATGCTGAAGGCTACGGCCGCCTCAATCTGTTTGCCGCGGCAGACGGTTATGGCGCCTTCGATCAGGGCGTGACCGTGACGATGGATGCCGCAAAGGGCGGCTTCAATGCGATCGATACCTGGCGTAACGATATCGGCGGCAAGGGCAAACTGGTGAAGCGCGGCAGCGGCATTCTCGGACTTTCGGGCGCCAACAGCTATGCCGGCGGCACGGTGCTGGAAGAAGGCGTGCTGGTGGCGGGCTCGCCCTCGGCCTTCGGCACCGGCGGACTGTCGGTGAACGGCGGTTCCCTCGTCCTGGCGGCTGATGGACCCCTGACTGTAGGCGGTGACTACCAGCAGCTCGCCAATACCGCGGCGAAGCCGACGCTCGGCGCTGACGGCGCGGGCACGCTGGTCATCGCGGGCAAGGCGGCGCTCTCCGGCGACCTCGACGTCACACTTACCCCTGGCTACGCCCCGGCGCCCGGAACGCAGATCGAGATCCTGAAGGCGGGAGCCATTACCGGCATCTTCGACAAGTTCACCATCTCCGGCCACAAGGCGACCCTTTCCTACGGCCCGACATCGGTCACCTTGACGATCGGCGGATAATATCGAGCTGACAGGGCATCCTCTCCATGGGATGCCCTGTTCTGTCTTTGCCTGCCCGTTTGCCCCGCCGCCTACGTCATTTTGCGTATGTGTTTTTGCGTTGCAGCACCCGATAGTCCCCTCGGCAACAGTTAATTTCCGTTTCCGGCCTGTTGCGGAACAAGAAGAGGGGAGTTCAACCAGATGAATCTCAAATCCACTATTACAGGCGCTGCACTCGGCGCGGTCATGGCCGCATCGGCCGCCTTCCACGGTGCGGTTGCTGCCGACGACACGATCAAGGTCGGCGTTCTGCACTCGCTTTCCGGCACGATGGCGATTTCCGAAACCACGCTGAAGGACGCCATGCTGATGCTCATCGACGAGCAGAACAAGAAGGGCGGCCTTCTCGGCAAGAAGCTCGAGGCCGTCGTCGTCGATCCGGCCTCCGACTGGCCGCTCTTTGCCGAAAAGGCCCGCGAACTGATCGAAAAGGACAAGGTTGCGGCCGTCTTCGGTTGCTGGACCTCCTCTTCGCGCAAGTCGGTCCTGCCTGTATTCGAAGAGCTGAACTCGCTGCTCTTCTACCCGGTCCAGTACGAAGGTGAAGAATCCTCGCGCAACATCTTCTACACGGGTGCTGCTCCGAACCAGCAGGCGATCCCGGCCGTCGACTACCTAATGAACACCGAAGGCGTGAAGCGCTTCGTGCTCGAAGGCACCGACTACGTCTATCCGCGCACGACCAATAAGATCCTGGAAGCCTATCTCGAATCCAAGGGTATTCCGAAGGAAGACATCCTGATCAACTACACGCCATTCGGTTTCTCCGACTGGCAGACGGAAGTCTCCAAGATCAAGGAATTCGGCTCGGCCGGCAAGAAGACTGCGGTCGTCTCCACCATCAACGGTGACGCCAACGTTCCATTCTACAAGGAACTCGGCAACCAGGGCATCAAGGCAACCGATATCCCGGTCGTCGCCTTCTCGGTTGGTGAAGAAGAACTTGCCGGTCTCGACACCAAGCCGCTCGTCGGCCATCTCGCCGCCTGGAACTACTTCGAATCGGTCGAGACGCCGATCAACAAGAAGTTCATCAAGGAATGGCACGCCTATACCAAGAACGACAAGCGCGTAACCAATGACCCGATGGAAGCCGCCTATATCGGCTTCAACGCCTGGGTTAAGGCCGTCCAGGCCGCCGGCACGACCGATACGGATGCGGTTCTCGACCACATCATCGGCGTCTCCGTTCCGAACCTCTCGGGCGGCACCGCGACCGTCATGCCGAACCACCACATCACCAAGCCGGTGCTGATCGGTGAAATCCAGGCCGACGGCCAGTTCGAAATCGTCCAGCAGACTCCTGCGGTCGTCGGCGACGAATGGTCCGACTTCCTGCCGGACTCCAAGGACCTGATCTCCGATTGGCGCAAGCCGATGAACTGCGGCAACTTCAACGTTGCCACGGGCAAGTGCGGCGGCAAGGGTTCCTGAGTTAGCCCGTCCGACATGAGCCACAAGACTTCCGTCCGGATTTCAGATCCGGGCGGAAGCTTCGTCCCCAGCGGTATTGCCAAACAGGCCAACGATTAGGCGGGAAAGCCGATGTATCGCGCCATCAAGATCTTTCTTTTGACCATTTGCCTTGCCTCTTCAGGCTTGGCGCTCACGGGGCTGACGACTGCCCTGAGGGCTCAGGACGACGTTCACGCTCTCGTCGATGCGCTCGGCGTCGGCGGTTTTCCGGAGCGTGAAGCGGCCATCAAGGCGCTCGTCGCTTCCAAGGATGCGCATGTCGGCCAGATATTGCAGCAACTGAGCGACGGCCTGCTCTACGTGAATTCGGATGAGGGCGGTCCTGTGCTCGTCCAGGGCGGCACGGATGACGAGCCGACCTATTCCGATCCGCTCACCGGCGAAGCCGTTGCCGACATCGATCCTGATACGATGTCGAAGGTGAAGATCAACAATTCGCTGCGTACGCTCATCGGCACGATGACGAGCCAGATGACGCTGCTGAGCCCTGATCGCGGCGCCCGCCTTGCGGCTGCCCAGGGGCTTTTGAAGGATGCTGATCCGGCCAATCTCGATTTGCTGAATTCCGCACTGGTCGATGAAAAGGATGCCGAGATCAAGGGCACCATGGAAGCGGCCCGCGCCGTGATGGTGTTGAAGAGCGATATGAGCGCCGACGAAAAACGGCAGGCGATCGATACGGTTGCCGCCCGCGGCGGCCGTGATGCGCTGACCATCCTGACTACGGCGCTGGCGACGGCTCCCGATGATCTCAAGCCTGCCATTCAGGCGCATATATCCACCATCAACCGCAGCCTCGCCCTCTGGAACATCGTCCAGAACGTCTGGTACGGCCTGTCGCTCGGCTCGGTGCTGCTGCTTGCGGCGATCGGCCTTGCCATCACCTTCGGCGTCATGGGCGTCATCAACATGGCACATGGCGAGATGGTGATGATCGGCGCCTACACGACCTATGTCGTGCAGGAATATATCACTGCGAATTTTCCCGGCATGGCCGATTATTCGCTGGCCTTCGCCGTGCCTGCCGCCTTCATCTTCACCGGTTTCGTCGGCCTCATCATCGAACGTGTCGTGATCCGCTATCTCTACGGCCGGCCGTTGGAAACGCTGCTGGCTACCTGGGGCGTGTCGCTGATCCTGCAGCAGGCAGTACGCACCGTCTTCGGTCCGACCAATCGTGAGGTCCGCAATCCGAGCTGGATGTCGGGCGCTTTCGAACTCGGCGGATTGTCGATCACCTGGAACCGTCTCTGGATCATCGTCTTCTCGACGGCGGTCTTCGTGGCGCTGCTGATGCTCCTCAAGCGCTCCGCCTTCGGCCTGCAGATGCGTGCCGTCACCCAGAACCGCCGCATGGCCTCATCCATGGGTATCCGCACCGGCTGGGTCGATGCCTTCACCTTCGCGCTTGGTTCCGGCATCGCCGGCATGGCGGGCGTGGCGCTCTCGCAGATCGATAACGTCTCGCCGAACCTAGGCCAGAGCTACATCATCGACAGTTTCATGGTCGTGGTCTTCGGCGGCGTCGGCAATCTCTGGGGCACGCTGGTTGGCGCATTGTCGCTTGGTGTGGTCAACAAGTTCCTCGAGCCCTTTGCCGGAGCCGTGCTCGGCAAGATCCTGGTGCTCGTCCTCATCATTCTCTTCATCCAGAAGCGGCCACGCGGGCTCTTCGCACTCAAAGGAAGGGCGGTGGAAGCATGATTACGGCCTTCCTTCTCCGGTCTCTCGATCGCCGGATCTCCATTGCCATCGCCATCCTGCTGGTGGTCGCGGTTCTGGTGCCGGTGCTCAATCTGGCGACGTCGGCGGACAATCCGTTGCATGTGCCGACCTATATCATGGCACTGTTCGGCAAGTACCTGACCTATGCGCTGCTGGCGCTGGCGCTCGATCTCGTCTGGGGCTTCTGCGGCATTCTCTCGCTCGGCCACGGCGCCTTCTTCGCGCTCGGCGGTTATGCGATGGGCATGTATCTGATGCGCCAGATCGGCTCGCGCGGCGTCTACGGCGATCCCATCCTGCCCGACTTCATGGTCTTCCTGAACTGGAAGGAGTTGCCCTGGTTCTGGTACGGTTTCGACCAGTTCTGGTTTGCAGCACTGATGGTGCTCGTCGTGCCCGGCCTGCTTGCCTTCGTTTTCGGCTGGTTCGCCTTCCGCTCACGGGTCAACGGCGTTTACCTGTCGATCATCACCCAGGCCATGACCTATGCGCTGCTGCTTGCCTTCTTCCGCAACGATATGGGCTTCGGCGGCAATAACGGCATGACCGATTTCAAGGATATCCTTGGCTTCAACGTGCAGGCGGATGGCACGCGTGCGACGCTCTTTGCAGCGACCGCGATCTTCCTGGCACTGTCGCTGATGATCGCTTCGGCGATCGTGCGGTCGAAATTCGGCAAGGTGCTGGTCGGCGTGCGGGATGCGGAAAGCCGCACGCGCTTCCTCGGCTATCGTGTCGAGCATTTCAAGCTCTTCACCTTCGTCGTCTCGGCGATGATGGCGGGCATTGCCGGCGCGCTCTATGTGCCGCAAGTCGGCATTATCAATCCCGGCGAATTCGCTCCGGCCAATTCCATCGAAGTCGTCATCTGGACGGCTGTCGGCGGGCGCGCGACGTTGATCGGACCGATCATCGGCGCCATCCTCGTCAACGGCGGAAAGACGATCTTTACCGGCCTCTTCCCCGATTACTGGCTGTTTGCGCTCGGTGGCCTCTTCGTGCTCGTCACGTTGCTTCTGCCCAAGGGTATCGTCGGCACGATCGCCCAGCATTTCGGTAAGCGGAGGCCAGTCTCGAACGGTGTGCCGCCGGCGGTTGCCGAAGAGAGCGTCGAAGCGAAAATCCAGGCTGCGGAGTAGACTTATGATCCCCGACGTCAAACCCAACAGCGTGCTTTATCTCAGCGGTGTCTCGGTCTCTTTCGATGGCTTCAAGGCGCTGAATTCGCTCTCCATCGTTATCGAACCCGGCGAACTCCGGGCGATCATCGGCCCGAATGGCGCCGGCAAGACGACGATGATGGATATCATCACCGGCAAGACGCGGCCTGATGAAGGCGAAGTCTTCTTTAACGGCATTGTGGACCTGACCAAGAAGGACGAAGCCGATATCGCCCAGCTCGGCATCGGCCGGAAATTCCAGAAGCCGACGGTCTTCGAAAGCCATACGGTCTGGGACAATCTGGAACTGGCGCTCAACCGCCGGCGCACGGTGTTTTCGACGCTCTTCTATCGTCTTTCCGGTGAAGACAAGGATCGTATCGATGAAATCCTGGAAACGGTGCGCCTGACGCATCGCCGCGATGAGCTTGCGGCCAACCTGTCGCATGGTCAGAAGCAGTGGCTGGAGATCGGCATGCTGCTGGCGCAGGAGCCGAAGCTTCTGCTCGTCGACGAGCCTGTGGCCGGCATGACGGATGCCGAGACGGCAGAAACGGCGATCCTGCTCAAGGATATCGCGAAGACGCGGTCCGTCGTCGTCGTGGAGCACGATATGGGCTTTATCCGTGATCTCGGCGTGAAGGTGACCTGCCTCGCGGAAGGCTCGGTGCTGGCCGAAGGCTCGATCGACTTCGTCAGCAACGATCCGAAGGTGATCGAGAACTATCTGGGTCGCTAAAAATGCAACTTCTAGGCTTGAACCTGACAGGAGAAGGCGCTCTAAAACGAGCGGTTTTTACGGTGGGGTTTCATAATGGCTTTTCTCGGAATTCTGGTCATGGCGATCGGCGGCGCGGCCGTCTGGTATTGGCGTTTGAAAATGATGCATGAGGCAGGAAGCGAGATCATCGATTCCGTCGAGCGCATGCGGGGTGCATATAAGCGCGGCAAGTTCCGCAAGCAGGCGGCGGCAGCACCGCTCGCTTCAATCGCGGATCCGGCGATTGCGGCCGTGGCCTTCTTCTTCTGCCTCGCCAAGGAAAAGCCGATGTATTTCGAGGCGGCGCGGAATGTCGTCCGCGACAGCATGAAAGGCATTATCCGGCCGGGTGATATGGAAGAGGTGCTGGTTTTCGGTGAATGGGCGTCCAAGAACACCATCAGCCCGGAAGACCCGATCCGCCGCTTCCGCGATCTGTGGCTGCAGGCGCTCGACATGCAGGAGCGCCAGCAGTTGATCGGCATTGCCGAGGACGTGGCCGCAGTGGGTGGCGAGAAAACGAAAGAACAGGAAAACGCCTTGCAAGTGCTGAGGCGTACGCTGATGAACTGATGGGGAATGGGTGAACGGATGCTGACAGTCGAAAACGCAAATCTTCATTATGGCGCAGCCCAGGCGTTGCGCGGCATCTCGATCAAGGCCGAGATGGGCAAGATCACCTGCGTGCTCGGGCGTAACGGTGTCGGCAAGAGCTCGCTCTTGCGCGCCGTCACCGGCCAGCACCCGATATCGGCGGGAACTATCACCTTCAACGATGCGAAGCTGGATGGCCTGCCGCCCTTTGCCCGTGCCAAGCAGGGCATCGGCTATGTGCCGCAGGGGCGCGAAATCTTCCCGCTACTGACGGTGAAGGAAAACCTCGAAACCGGCTTTGCTCCGCTTGGCCGCCGCGACCGCAACATCCCCGACGATATCTTCAGTCTCTTCCCGGTGCTGAAGTCGATGTTGTCACGTCGCGGCGGCGATCTCTCAGGCGGGCAACAGCAGCAACTGGCGATTGGACGTGCCATGGTCACGCGGCCGAAGATTCTCGTGCTCGACGAGCCGACCGAGGGCATCCAGCCATCGATCATCAAGGATATCGGTCGGGCGATCCGCTACCTGCGTGACTCCACCGGCATGGCGATCCTGCTTGTCGAGCAATATCTCGATTTCTGCCGGGAGCTTGCTGATTATGTCTATATCATGGACCGCGGCGAGATCGTGCATGAGGGCCTTGCCGAGACGCTGGATACGCCGGAAGCACGTCGCCATCTGACCGTATGATCTCTCTGGGCAGCGTGCTGGCATCTGCCGCAAAATGCGGCAAATGCACTCCGCGCTATCCAAATCTCCCGTGGGGGCGCGGGCTTTCGGAAAGCGGCACGGGACTTGCTTACCAGCAGTCACGAGACACATTCAACGCAAAATGCCAGACAGGACGGCATCTGCACGGGGGTGGCATGACAGGCGTGGCGGCAGGCACCACGAGACCGCAGAGAGCGGAAGGACGCGGGCATCTTGCTGCCAAGGTGCAGGGCGGACGTACGCGGATTCAGGAGCTTTATCAGGAAGGTGCAGCAAAGATCCGCCTTCCGGATACGTTCGATGCCTCGATGGAGGCCGTCATCATCAACACGGCCGGCGGACTGACCGGCGGCGACCGGATGAACTGGAGCGTCTCGGCTGGTGCTGGCACGCGCATCGATGTGACCACGCAGGCCTGCGAGAAGATTTACAAGGCATCGGCCGGCACGGCGGAGGTAACGACGCAGATCGAGGTCGGGCCGGGCGCCCGCGTCGACTGGCTACCCCAGGAGACGATCCTCTTCGATCGCGCCTCGCTGTTTCGCCGGCTGGATGTCGATCTCGACGACAGCGCCGAGTTCCTTGCCGTCGAAGCCATCCTGCTCGGGCGCACGGCAATGGGTGAGACGATGGAGACGGGGCTGTTTCGCGATCGCTGGCGCATCCGCCGCTCGGGCCAGCTTGTTCATGCCGAGGAATTGCGGCTTTCCGATGCGGTGGCGCTGCTTGCGGCAGAGCAGGCGGTACTCGGCGGGCAGGTGGCCTTTGCGACGGTGCTTTACGCAGGGCCGATGTCCGAACCCTATCTCGCCAAGGTACGGCCGCTGCTGGACGGACATATGGGCGGGGCGAGTGCCTGGAGCGACAAGATCGTCGTGCGCCTTGCGGCAGTCGATGGTTTTGCGCTGAGAAAAATCCTGATCCCGGTCATTTCCGCCTTGCGCAATGGAGCGCCTGTGCCGAAAGTCTGGAATCTGTAAGTTCAACAAGCGGGTAGACGATGAACCTCACTCCCAGAGAAAAAGACAAGCTGTTGATTTCCATGGCCGCCATGGTGGCGCGCAAGCGGCTGGAACGCGGCGTCAAGCTGAACCATCCGGAAGCCATCGCCCTCATCACCGATTTCGTTGTCGAAGGCGCACGTGATGGCCGTCCGGTTGCCGAACTGATGGAGGCCGGAGCCCATGTGATCAGCCGCGACCAGGTGATGGAAGGCATTGCCGAGATGATCCATGACGTGCAGGTCGAGGCGACTTTCCCCGACGGCACAAAGCTGGTGACCGTGCACGAACCTATCCGCTGAGGAGTAAGCCATGCTGGAGCTTCGACCCAATTGCGAATGCTGCGACAAGGATCTGCCGCCCGACAGTGCGGAAGCGATGATCTGCACGTTCGAATGCACGTTCTGTGCGGATTGCGTTGACAATGTCCTCAAGGGCGTGTGCCCGAATTGCGGTGGCAACCTCGTTGCCAGACCGATCCGGCCTGCTGCGAAGCTCCTGAATAATCCGGCTTCCACGAAGCGTGTTCTGAAGGCCGAGGGCTGCGCGCCCAAGGCGGCTTAAGGAGAGACAGATGATCCCTGGCGAAATCATTGCCGCTGATGGCGAGATCGAGCTCAATGCCGGCGCACCGATCGTGACGCTTGAGGTTTCCAATACCGGCGACCGTCCCGTGCAGGTCGGCAGCCACTATCATTTTGCCGAGACCAATGCCGGCCTTTCCTTCGATCGCGACAAGGCTCGCGGCATGCGGCTCGACATTCCCGCCGGCACGGCCGTGCGTTTCGAGCCGGGCCAGACCCGTTCGGTGACGCTCATACCGCTCTCGGGCAAGCGCGAAGTCTACGGCTTCCGCCAGCTCGTCATGGGCCGGCTCTAATAAAAGAAAATGACGGGAGGAAATACATGCGCGTGAAGATGGAATTCATCGGTGCGGTCGTAATGCTGTTTGCCGCCGGCGCCGCCTATGCTGAAGACGTGAATTGCGAGAATGCGCAGACACAGACCGATATGACCAGCTGCGCGCAGGCGCGTTATGATGAAGCCGACAAGGCGCTCAATGCCCAGTACAAGCAGACGCGTGCCGCCATGGTGGCGATCGACAAAGATCTCGATGGCGATATGAAAGGCGCGGAACAAGCGCTCCTCAAGGCGCAGCGCGCCTGGATCAACTATCGCGATGCGCAGTGCGAAAATTCCGGCTTCCAGGCTCGCGGCGGTACGATGGAGCCGATGTTGGTTGCGGGCTGCCTTGCTGACCTGACCGATCTGAGAACCAAAGAGCTCAAGGCGCTTGCCGAAGGAATGGGCAATTAAAGTGGGCAGATCGATCATGATCGTGGGCAACGGCGAAGTGGGAGAAGGGGGGGGCGAGATCATCGACGCATCCGACTTCATCATCCGCTTCAACGAGTGCCGCTCCTATGGCGCCGGCGGTACTCGTACCGATGTGATTGCGGTGTGCAATACCGGCCGTCCTGCCAAGGCAATGCTCGGTTCGGAAAGCTGGCGGGTGCATCCCGGTGTTGTCGAAGCCTCGGAAATCTGGAGTGTGCGCGATCCCGAAAAATTCGCGGCGATGCGGGCACCTCTTGCGGCTTCGCATCCGGAGCTCGATGATTTCTGCGACGATTACACCAACCAATTTAGCGATTTCTGCATGCAAGCTGGCAAGGTGCATCGGGTCATCGACAAACAGATTCATGACGCCGTCGATCAGGCGCTTTCTGCCTTCTTGCCAGCGCCTTACGTCGTGCCGAGCAGCGGCATGATCGTGATTGGCGAAGTGCTCGACAGATTTCCCGACGATGACGTAACGCTTGCCGGCTTCGGCCATGTGGGCTGGGAGTGGCATCCCTTTGCCGCCGAAAAGCAGCTCGTCGATTCCTATGTTGCGGCCGGCCGTCTCAGGCGGCTTGCCGGAAAACCATTCGTCTCTTTCTCCCAAGGAGCCTGATAGATGCCCTACAAGATCTCCCGCAAGGCTTACGCCGGCATGTTCGGTCCGACCACCGGCGACAAGGTCCGCCTTGCCGATACGGAGCTTTTCATCGAGATCGAAAAGGATTTTACCACCTATGGTGAAGAGGTGAAGTTCGGCGGCGGGAAAGTCATCCGCGACGGCATGGGCCAGAGCCAGGTGACGCGGGCAGATGGCGCGGTCGATACCGTCATCACCAATGCCGTCATCATCGATCATTCCGGTATTTACAAGGCCGATATCGGCCTCAAGGACGGACGCATCGCGGCGATCGGCAAGGCCGGCAATCCGGATATGCAGCCGGGCGTCAATATCATTGTCGGTCCGGGCACGGAAGCGATTGCCGGCGAGGGCAAGATCCTCACCGCCGGGGGCATGGACAGCCATATCCATTTCATCGCCCCACAGCAGATCGAGGAGGCTCTGATGAGCGGCCTGACCTGCATGCTCGGCGGCGGCACCGGGCCGGCGCACGGCACGCTGGCGACGACCTGCACGCCCGGCCCTTGGCATATCGCCCGTATGATCGAGGCAGCCGATGCCTTCCCGATGAACCTTGCCTTTGCCGGCAAGGGCAATGCTTCGCTTCCGGGCGCATTGCAGGAAATGGTGCTCGCCGGCGCGACCTCGCTGAAGCTGCATGAGGATTGGGGTACGACGCCCGGCGCCATCGACTGCTGCCTGTCGGTTGCCGACGACTATGACGTGCAGGTGATGATCCATACGGATACGCTGAACGAAAGCGGCTTCGTGGAAGATACGATCGGCGCCATCAAGGGCCGCACCATCCATGCCTTCCATACGGAGGGTGCGGGCGGCGGTCACGCACCCGACATCATAAAGATCTGCGGCCAGCCGAATGTCATTCCCTCGTCCACCAACCCGACGAGGCCCTATACGGTCAATACGATCGCCGAGCATCTGGACATGCTGATGGTCTGCCATCACCTGTCGCCGTCGATCCCTGAGGATATCGCCTTTGCCGAAAGCCGTATCCGCAAGGAGACGATCGCGGCGGAAGACATCCTGCACGATATCGGCGCTTTCTCGATCATCTCGTCGGACAGCCAGGCCATGGGCCGTGTCGGCGAAGTGCTGATCCGCACCTGGCAGACGGCCGACAAGATGAAGCGCCAGCGCGGCCGTCTGAAAGAAGAGAAGGGCGATAACGACAATTTCCGTGTCCGCCGTTACGTCGCCAAATACACGATCAATCCGGCGATTGCACATGGCCTGTCGCATGAGATCGGCTCGATCGAAGTCGGCAAGCGCGCCGACCTCGTCCTATGGAACCCGGCCTTCTTCGGCGTGAAGCCGGACATGGTGCTGCTCGGCGGCTCGATTGCCGCGGCACCCATGGGCGATCCGAATGCCTCGATCCCGACGCCGCAGCCGGTGCACTACCGTCCGATGTTTGCCTCCTTCGGCAAAAGCCTGACAAATTCCTCCGTGACCTTCGTGTCGCAGGCCTCGCTCGATGTCGGCCTCAAGGGCCGCCTCGGCGTTGCCAAGGATCTCGTTGCCGTCAGGAACACACGCGGCGGCATCTCCAAGGCGTCAATGATCCACAACGACCTGACACCTGAAATCGAGGTCGATCCGGAGACCTACGAGGTGCGGGCGAATGGCGAGTTGTTGACCTGCGAACCGGCGACGGTATTGCCGATGGCACAGCGTTATTTCCTGTTCTGAGTTCCTTTCATGCGTGGTTTGAAGCTGACAGCGCGATGGCCGATACGGGCTGTCGCGCTGCTTTTATTATTGGTAGCTGGCGGTGCCTTTATTCCAAGACCGCTGCTGGTGGCAGCAGAAGCTTCCCCCGAAGCAACAGCCTCGCAGCGCATTCTGTTGCTTTCCGGCCCGATCCATACGGATATTGCGATCCCGCTCGACGATCGGCTTCGGGCGTCGTTTTCATTTCTTGAGGATGCCGGAATTCCGGTGAGCGATCCTGCCGCACAATGGCTGATCTTCGGATGGGGCGGTCGCTCATTCTATCTGGAGACACCGACCTGGGCCGATCTGAAGCCGATGCCGGTGCTTCGCGCGCTGACGATCGACGGATCGGTGATGCATGTCGATGTTGCCGGCGGCATCTCCGAAACCCATCCGGCCGTGACGGTTCTCAATGTCGATGGTGGGCGTTTCGAGCAATTGCTCGGCTTCATCAACGACAGTTTCATCCGGGAAAATGGAGCGGTCGTGCCGGTCGGCGACAGGGGATATGGCGACTATGACAGGTTCTTCGAGGCGAGGGGCTATTTCAATGCGCTGTTTGGCTGCAATACATGGACCGCCGCTGCGCTACGGACAGGCGGCCTGCGAATGGGTTTCTGGAACCCGCTGCCGCAGACGCTAGTGCTTTCGCTTGGTCTCTATAATTGAAGTATAGGGCTCCTCTGCAACTTGGCGTAGCTGACGGGGCGGCGTTGTTTCCAGTTTCAACCCTTGTGTTTTTGAGACACTGTTCCCCATTGTTGCCCTTAAAGTGAAATCTGAGCATCGCTCTCCATCTGGTTGTGAAAATCGGTGGGCGGACTGTGATTTTTTAGCCATAGACCATTCTGAAACAGGTGCCGATTGCTCCCCATAAAATACGTTTGAAATCAAGTTTTTAGGTGTATTTTCCACAGTGGACATGCCTGTCCCGAAAAGTTGCACCCTCTGCTAGAAAAAACAGATTGGCTGAATCCCCTGAAATCACTCGAATTTTAACAATTGGATTAAGACCCCCGCAGCAATTGCAACCCTATCAATGGCCTGAAGACGCTGGGCAGGAAGGCCGATTCTCATGGAAAACTGGATATCGCTTCAGGCTGAGCTAGGCAGTTTCGAGCATCGCAAAACCGTTTATACTTTTGCGCTGAAGATGAGTTTTCTGGCAGTCATTCTGTCCGGCTTCATCATCGTGATTACCCTGCCTCCGCTCAACTTCATGGGAGTGCTGCCGATCACCCTCGGGCATGCCATGATCTTTGCTATCATCCTCTCCTGGCTGATCGGCGGAATGGTGTCGGGCGTGCTGTCGCTCGTTGCGGGCTTTGCCATTCATGACCTGACAGTCTCGCGCGCCAAGTTCGAAAAGCTCAGCCGCACAGATACGCTGTCGGGGCTCTTGAACCGTCGGGCTTTCACTGACGCGCTGGAGAAGGTAGATGGGGATGCCTGTCTCGCCATCTTCGATGTCGACCGCTTCAAGGCGATCAACGATCGCTTCGGCCATGGCTGCGGTGATGCCGTCATTACTGGCGTCTCAGCCATGCTTTCTGCGGCTTTTGATGGCGAGCCGGTCGTGGCTCGGCTCGGCGGTGAGGAGTTTGGTGTCGTCGTTCAGGGCGGGACGCCGGAGGAGCGCGTCGCGCGCATTGAAGGGGTGAGAGCACAGATTGCTGCGCGGCCGATTCCGGCGGATGGGCATGACGTCACCATCACGATATCAGGCGGCATTGCCGACCTCCATGAGGGACGCGACAAGGAGGCGGTCTATGCTTCCGCCGACAAGGCGCTCTACCTCGCCAAGGCGCTCGGCCGCAATCGTGTCGTCCACGAGCGGGAAGGGCTGAACCACGCCTGGCACGGGCTCGTCGAAAACGGTCTCGGCGTCCAGGG
Source organism: Rhizobium viscosum (assembly GCF_014873945.1). Lineage (NCBI taxonomy): Bacteria > Pseudomonadati > Pseudomonadota > Alphaproteobacteria > Hyphomicrobiales > Rhizobiaceae > Rhizobium > Rhizobium viscosum. The sequence goes on from NZ_JADBEC010000001.1 coordinate 2,968,485, forward strand.
TATTGCGCCTAACGAGGCGAACCTGTTGCAGGCCTCCGGAATCTAAAGCTGCCGTTTACGAAACGTGCATTGGTGCTTGCATCGTCAGGGGCTATTTTGCATGGTCTAGGTCCCAGTTTAACGGATATGTCATGCAGCGCGTCACATCTTACCTTCCCGCCGGCACCCCTTCCTCCCATCCGACCGCACAGGTCAAGCTGCCGCACGATCTGCGGCACCTGCGCCGCAAGCTCCTGCATCTGGAGAATGGCGAGATGGTGATGCTCGATCTCAAGGATCCGGTGCTTTTCGCCAATGGTGACATGCTGGTGCGCGAAGATGGCGAGCTGATCGAAATCCTTGCCGCCGACGAGAAACTGTTCGAAGTGCGCGGCCGTGACCGCACGCATCTGATCGAACTTGCCTGGCATCTCGGCAACCGTCATCTCTCGGCGCAGATCGAGGAGGATCGCATCGTGATCCTGCGCGATCACGTCATCCGCACCATGCTGCAGGGACTGGGCGCGATGGTGCTCGATATCAACGAACCCTTCCAGCCGGCTCGCGGCGCCTATCATTCCCACGGCGGACATTCGCACGGGCATGACCATCATGATCACGGCCATAGCCATGATCATGGGCATCACGACCACGAGCACCATGATCACGAGCACCATGACCATGGGCACGATCATCACGACCATGACCACGACCACAGCCACCATAAGCACGATTGACGCCTGATGGCTGAGAATCGTGAGCTGCAGGCTCTGCTACGCCTGACGGCATGGCTTTCGCCGGCCTTTCCCATCGGTTCCTTCGCCTATTCCGGCGGGCTGGAGCGGGCGGTGGCGGATGGACTCGTCGGCGATGCGGACATGTTGCGGCGCTGGCTGGAGACGTTGACCAGCAACGGCTCGGTCTGGAACGATGCTGTGCTCTTTGCTGCAAGCCATCGTGGTCACCATGATGCTGCTCGCCTTGCGGAGCTTGCCGAACTTGGCGCAGCGCTTGCCGGTTCGCGCGAGCGGCACCAGGAGACGATGCTGCTTGGAGAAGCCTTCCTGACGGCTGCGCGGGCCTGGCCGGATGACGTATTCAACCGATTGCCTAAGAAGGCAGCCTATCCGGTGGCCGTCGGTGCTGTGACGGGCGCGCATGGGATAGCGCTTGAGAAGGCGCTCGCTACCTTCCTCCACGCCTATCTCTCACAGGCGGTTTCTGCCGGCATCCGGCTCGGTGTCGCCGGACAGAAGGATGGCGTTGCTATCCTCGCTGGGCTGGAGGAGCATGTGATGGATATCGCGGCGCATGCTGCCCGCTCCACCCTCGATGATCTCGGTTCCGCGACGGTTCAGGCCGATATTGCCGGGCTGCGTCACGAGACACAGCAGACGCGGCTGTTCCGGTCGTGAGGCGAAATTACCCGCGCATCTGCGTCATTTGACGGTGGCGGGAAATCAGCGCTTCGCTATCATCTGACTTCGATTGGAGTAAGGCTATGAAATCTAGAAACGGACCCCTGCGCGTTGGTATCGGCGGGCCGGTCGGCTCGGGCAAGACGGCGCTGACCGAAAAGCTCTGCAAGGCAATGCGCGACGACTATTCCGTTGCCGTCGTGACCAACGATATCTACACGACCGAGGATGCCGAGGCGCTGGTGCGCATGCAGGCATTGCCGTCCGAGCGCATCGTCGGCGTGGAGACCGGCGGCTGCCCGCATACGGCCATCCGCGAGGATGCGACGATCAACCTGCAGGCCATTGCCAATCTCAACGAGCGTATTCCCGATCTCGACGTAGTCTTTATCGAATCCGGCGGCGACAATCTGGCGGCGACCTTTTCGCCCGATCTCGCCGACATCACCATCTATGTGATCTCGGTCTGCCAGGGCGAGGAAATTCCGCGCAAGGGCGGGCCGGGCATTACCCGATCTGACCTTCTTGTCATCAACAAGAAGGATCTGGCCCCTTACGTCGGGGCCGACCTTGAGGTGATGGACCGCGATGCTACGCGCATGCGAGCGACCCGTCCCTTCGTCTTCTCCGATATGAAGCGCGGCGACGGGATCAATTCAATTGTCGACTTCCTGCGGGTGCAGGGCGGCCTTTGAGGCTCATATCCTTCTCAGCATGTTGACGTCGCTGATGGCGATGAAGCGGCCGCGCACGGTTACCCCGGCCGATTTGAGCGTCGAGAAAGCGCGCGATAATGCCTCCGGCGCCAGACCCAACTTCCGGGCGAGCAGGTTTTTCGGAAAGGGTAGCCGCAGCGACGCCACGGCCGGTCCTTCCTCTACGCAATGCGAAAGAAGGTAGTGTGCCACGCGCTGCGGCGCCGTCTGCATCCGGTCGTTGGCGAGGCATTCCATCGTCGACAGCAGATGCATCGACAGGCTGCGCATGATCGCAGTGCCGATCTGCGGGTGTTCAGCCAGCAGGGCGCGTACCTTGCCGATGTGGAAGCGGGCAAGCACCGTGTTGTCCATCGACTGGGCGCCGTAGCGATAGATGCCGCCCGCCTGGATCAGACATTCGGCGAAGCTGTCGCCTGGCTCGCAGATGCGGATGTCTGCCTCGCGACCCTCTCCGTTCAGGCGAAAGAGCCGGACGTAGCCCTCCAGCACACTGTAGAAATAAACGCCCGGCTCGCCTTCCTGAAAGAGAATATCGTGCGAAGCGGACGTGATCACGGTGGAGCAGGCGCGGAACGCCTCGGTTTCCGCGCTGTCCAGCTCTGCAAATATTCCGGCTCTGGAAAGCAGCGCCCGCTCGCGGCTGCTCGGCATCAGCATCCTGTTCATGTTCCCGCCTCCGGTAGCGGCGAATGCCGCCAATATCCCCTTGATGATGCCAGAATAGGGGAAGCGGGACGCGGAGGAATTGATTTTGGTCAAACGCTCAGGTGAGCCCTTATCGAAGCCGGCGATTGCTCGGGATGGTGAAGGACCAGGCGTTCGGGCCTTTGCGATTGCTCATGAACCGACGCAGAAATGGCAGGAGGACATACAGGCGCTTGCCGTGTTCGGCCTCCTCGACAGGTCGGCCGTCGCACGGGTTCCCCCATCGGTCTTCATAGAGATCCTTGAATAGCGAGCTGATCGGGATCATCGCTCCATTCTCCATATTTTGAATCGATTCAAAATCCCAATGGAATTATTGAACCGATTCAATCTTCCTCCTCATCCTTAACTCTGTCAAGTTTATTTTGAACCGATACAATCCTTTGCTAGAGTGAACCGGTTGGTATCTGCAAGGAGCAGCTTTGGGCAAAGGACATGTGAGACTGGCTGATGTCGCGAAGGCGGCAGGCGTATCCCAGGGTACGGCATCGAATGTTTTCAGCCGTCCGGAAGTGGTGAGGGAGGAAGTGCGCGAGCGGGTGCTCAATGTCGCCCGCGAGCTCGGTTACGGTGGGCCTGATATCAAGGGCAGGCTGCTCAGGGCAGGGCGGGTGAACGCGATCGGTGTCGCCGCCGTCGAACCGCTCACCTATTTCTTCGACGATCCCTGGGCGCGTTCGCTGATGACGGCGATCGGCGAAGTTTGCGATGCCAGCGGCACAGGCATTGCCGTCGTATCGGCTATGAACGAGGAGCGGCTTGCCTGGAACATCAACAGCGCGCTCGTCGACGGCTTCATTCTGCTTTGCGTGGAAGGCGGAGAGAGGCTCGTGGAACTCACCCGCCAGCGCCAGCTGCCGTTCATCGCGCTGGCGCTCGGCATCGAGGATGAGACGATCCCGGCGATCGGCATCGACAATGTCGCAGGCGGCGCGGCGGCGGCGCGGCATCTGCTGGAACTCGGGCATCGTGACATCGCGATCCTGTCGATCGGCGATGTCGATGGCCTTATCGGCCTGGTGGTGCCCGAACGTGTCGATCCTGAAATGGAAGCGACCCCGCGTGACCGCATGCATGGCTACTGGCAGGCGTTGGCGGAATACGGCATTCCTCGCGAAGCTGTTCCTATCCAGGGAACGCTGCATGACAGATCGAGCACCATGATGGCGATGGAGGCCCTGTTCTCCTCGGCCAGTGCGCCGACGGCCATTCTGGCCATGTCGGACAAGGTTGCGCTGTTCGCGATGCAGTGGCTTGCCGAGCGCGGGCTGAAAGTGCCGAAGGACGTATCCATCATCGGCTTCGACGGTGTGCCGGAAGCTGCAACCTCACGTCCGCGTCTGACCACCGTCGCCCAACCCTTTGCCGAAATCGCACGACGCTCGGTGACGGCGATCCTCGAAAATGCACTGCCGGAAAACCATGAGGCGCTCGATCTCGAGCTTGTCGTGAGAGACAGCACGGCGCCGCCGTGTCCACGCTAAGGCTCAGAAAATAAAAAAGCCGGGTCGATGCCCGGCTTTTTGCCTCATGGTGTTAGGCTCATTCAGCCGCGAAGGGCGGCAGGCGCAGCACGTTGGTGTCGTTGCCCGTCTTGCGCTTGCTTTCCGGTCTTTCGATCGCGGTCAGGCGCTCCTCCAGCGACTCGATGTCGCTGCGGTTCTCGCGCGCGGCGCGGGTGAGATCTTCGCTCGACATCGGCAGATCCTCCTTGTCCTTCTTGCCGACCAAGCGGCCGAAGATCCAGCCGAGGAGGCGGGAAAGATCGTCCATGATCAGGAAGAAGGAGGGCACGACGACGAGCGAGAGCACCGTCGAGACGATAATGCCGCCGATCACCGCGATCGCCATCGGCGCTCGGAACGAGCCGCCTTCGCCGACGCCGAGCGCGGAAGGCAGCATGCCGGCCGACATGGCGATCGAGGTCATGATGATCGGCCGTGCGCGCTTGCGGCCGGCTTCGACCATGGCCTCGACGCGGGGCATGCCCTGATGGCGCATCTCGATCGCGAAATCGACGAGCAGGATGGCGTTCTTGGTGACGATACCCATCAGCATCAGAATGCCGATCATGACGGGCATGGACAGCGGATTGCTGGTGATGATCAGGCCGGCGGCCACGCCGCCGATGGCGAGCGGCAGCGAGAACAGGATGGTGAAGGGCTGGATCACATCCTTGAAGAGCAGGATCAGCACCGTCAGCACCAGCAGGAGGCCCATCAACATGGCGTTGACGAAGCTCTGCTGCATCTCGGTCTGGACCTTTGTATCGCCGCTTTCGGCAAGATGCACCGTCGCCGGGATTTGCGCGTCGCTGACGATCTGGCGGAAGCGGGCCGAGGCCGTGTCGAGTGCCACGCCCTGCGGCAGGTCCGAACCGATCGAGACGACGCGGTTGCGGTTATTGCGCTTGATCGAGCTCACGCCTTCCGAATAGTCGATATTGGCAACGCTCGAAAGCGGAACGGTGCCGCCGCTGGCGGTCTGGATCTTCAGCGCCCGGATGGCGGCAAGGTCGCGGCGCATGTCGAGCGCGGCCTGGACGCGGATCGGGATCTGGCGATCGTCGAGCGAGATCTTGGCGAGCGCCGCATCGACGTCGCCGATGGTGGCGACGCGGATCGTCTCGGAGATCTGCTGCGGCGTGATGCCGAGGCGAGCGGCCTCGTCCTTGCGCGGGTAGACCTGTAGTTCCGGACGGGGCAGGGAGCCGTCGGCGCTGACATTGGCGAGCAGCGGATCGGCGCGAAGCTTGGATTCCAGAATGCCGACGGCGTCGTTGAGGTCCTTCTCGTTCTTGGAAAGGAAGTTGAAGGACAGGTCGCGCTCGCCGCGGTCGTTGAGCTTCAGGATATGGACGTCGGGAATGTCGCGCAGCTTGGCGAAGACTTCCTTTTCGATATTCCATTGCGGACGTTCACGGCCGTGGACTTCTACCTTCGGCAGCATCGGGCCAATGACCGGGATATGGCCAAGCACATCGTTGACCACCTTCTTGACCAGCGATTGGTCGAGCTTGTCGAGTGCGAGCGTGATGGTCGCACGGCGCAATTCGAGCTCGCCCTTCGGCGAAGCGCCGCCGAGCACGAAGACGCTTTCGACGCCGTCGATGTCCTTGACCCTGTCATAGATCGCATCGGTCGTCTTCTCGGTGTCGTCGAGCCGCGCGTTCGGCGGCAGTTCGACTGAGAGAACAATGCGCGAAGCGTCTTCCGGCGGTAGGAAGCTGCCAGGCACGAACATGAATAGTGAGATGACCGAACCAACCGTGAGGAGGAGGGCTACAATCAGCGTCGTATAACGCCAATACCACCTGCGAGTCGTGCCGGTGACAAGACGCGTATAGCCCTTCATCAGCAAACCATCATTATCGTGATGGTCGTCAACACCGTCTTCGGCGCGCATGAGATAGGCGGCCATCATTGGGGTGATGAGGCGCGCGACCATCAGCGAAAAGAAAACGGAGAAGGCGACGGTCAGGCCGAACTGGATGAAGTACTGGCCCGGAATGCCCGGCATGAAGGAAACGGGCACGAAGACGGCGATAATCGTGAAGGTGGTGGCGATAACGGCGAGGCCGATTTCGTCCGCGGCCTCGATCGCCGCTCGATAGGGCGTCTTACCCATCTTGATATGGCGGGCGATGTTTTCGATTTCCACGATCGCATCGTCGACGAGAATACCCGTCGCGAGCGTCAAAGCCAGGAAGCTGACGAGGTTCAGCGAGAAGCCCATCATGTCCATGACCCAGAAGGTCGGGATCGCCGAGAGCGGCAGGGCGATGGCCGAGATCAGGGTCGCACGCCAGTTCCTGAGGAACAGAAGCACGACAATGACGGCGAGCAGCGCGCCTTCGAGCAGCGTATGAATGGCCGCTTCGTAGTTGCCGTAGGTGAAATAGACCGAATCGTCGATCATCTCGATCTTCACATTCGGGTTTTCGCTCCTGACCTTGTCGAGGCTCTGCGCCACGGTTTCGGCGACGCTGACCTCGCTGGCGCCCTTCGAGCGGAAGACGCCGAAGGTGACAACCGGCGTATCGTTGAAGCGCGAGAAGGATTTCGGCTCCTCGTAGGTGTCCTTGATGACGCCAAGATCGGACAGCTTGACGAAACGGCCGCTCGGCAGCGCAATCGTCGTGTCTGCAAGCTCGGCGACGTTGCGAGCATCGCCGAGAACGCGGATGGCCTGTTCGCTGCCGGCCACCTGGCCGCGGCCGGAGCCGAGGTCGACGTTTGTGCCGCGCAGCTGCTGGTTCACGCTTGCGGCGGTGATGCCGTGAGCGTTGAGCTTGTCGGGGCTGAGTTCGATGCGCACTTCGCGCTCCGCGCCGCCGTAACGGTCGACGCGGCCGATGCCGGCCTGGCCCTGCAGGGCACGCTTGACGGTATCATCGACGAACCAGGAGAGCTCTTCCAGCGACATATCGGGCGAGGAAACGGCGAAGGTCTGGATCGCCTGGCCCTCGACATCAACCTTGGTGACGATCGGCGTTTCGGCCGTTGCCGGCAAATCGCTGCGAATGCGGTCGATCGCGTCCTTGACGTCCTGCACAGCCTGTTCCGTCGGCACTTCCATCCGGAACATGACGTTGGTCTGCGAGCTGCCATCGGTCACGGTCGACTGGATTTCGTCGATACCGGTGATCGAGGCTATCGCGTCTTCGATCTCCTTCGTCACCTGCATTTCGAGTTCAGCCGGCGACGCGCCACTCTGCGTCACGCTGATCGAAACGAGCGGCACGTCGATATTCGGGAAGCGCGTGATCGGCAGCGTGTTGAAGGACTGCATGCCGATGAATATCAGCAGGCAGAAGGCCAGGAGCGGCGCGATCGGATTTCGAATGGACCAGGCTGAAAAATTCATCGGATGGTCTCTTTAGTTGGAAGCCGAGGGCTGTTCGCGCACCGGAGTGATGTGGTCGCCGTCGCGGACATAGGCGCCCGCCTTGGCCACGACCTCGTCGCCGGTCTTCAATCCATTGATGATCTCGACATAGGGTCCGTCCTGGATGCCGGTCTCGATCTTGGCGAATTTCACCACGCCATTCTCGACCCTGCGGGCGGAGGAGCCTTCGCTGCCGGTGAGCACCGCGGTCAGCGGAAGCGATACGCCCTCGGTCTCGCGGACGATGATCTCGGCGCTGCCATACATGCCGGAACGCGCCTTGCTGTCATCGTCGATGGAGATATGGACGAGGCCCAGACGGGTGACCGGATCGACGGTCGGCGACACCAGGCGCACCGCGCCGGAAAGCTTCTCGCGGCTGCCGGAAAGCGAGATCGTCGCCTTCTGGCCGGCCATGACCCTGACAATGTCGCTTTCGGCGACTTCGGCGACAAGTTCGACGTCGCCGTCGCGGATGATGGTGAAAAGCGGGTCGCCGGTACCGGCGGCAATGGCACCGACTTTGGCGTTCTTGGCTGAAACGATGCCTGCAACCGGTGTTTTCACATCGGTGCGCGCCAGCTTCAGGTCCGCATCGGCGATCTGGCTGTCGAAGACCTTGAGGTCGGCTTCGGCAACCTCGATCGCCTGTTCGGCGGAAGCGACGCGGGCATTGGCGGCTGCGGCGGTCGCATCTGCCTGCTCGACCTGAGCTGTGGAAACCGTGCCTTTCTTTCCCATTTCCTGGGCACGGGCCTGCTGCTGCCTTGCCTGCTCGGCATTGGCCTGTGCCTCGATGAGCTGGGCGCGTAGCTGTGCAAGGCTTGCCTCACCCTTGGCTTTCGTCGCCATCATCTGGCTCTTGGTCAGGATCAGAGCGTCGTCGTTGAGCGTCGCCAGCGTACTTTCCGCTTGAACCTTATCGCCGACATCGGCCTTGAGGGTGCGAATGGAGAGGCCTTCGACCTGCGGCTGGATATAGACTTCCTCGACGGGCTTGACCGTTCCCGTGCCGATGACACGGTCGACGAGGGTGCGGTTCACCGCCGTAGTAACAACGATTGCCGGCAGGTTCTGGGAAGCCTGGGCCTGCGGAGGCGTGGTCTGGGGTTCCTCGGCAAATACAGCCGAGGCCGCAAAAGCGGCGGCAAGAAGGGTGGAGACCGCAAAAGCGGCGACAGGGAAAGTGGAGGCGCGTAGTAATGCGTGCGGCTTCAGTGCCATGCGTCGTGGTCCAATCTCTTGACAGGATCGGCCGGACTCGCGCGTCGTCATGCAACTCGCGAACCGGGCAAATGCCGTCTTCCAAATCTCAGAGGTATTTACCCGCATCCCACTTGCCGGAACTTATCGTCCCAACCCGGCAAATCCAGCTAGTACGTGGTATCGATTTGCTCCACGTGCAAGCCCGGCAGAAAATAATTCCCCATGAGATAATATTAATTACCATTGCGGGGCTCATCAATCACCTGAGGGTTATGTGAACATGACGATGATTGATCGGCTCTCATATGCTTGACGTTTGACGCCTGATAAATGCGACAGTTGCAAGGCGATTTTTCTCATTAAATGCAAAAAATAGAAACGCGCGGGAATATTTCCCGCGCGCGTTGCATTTCGGTATCGATACGCAGTTACTTGGCGGCTGCGTCGGTAATGTCGTGGGTCCAGGCGCCCGAGGGTTCCTTGTTGATGATCTTCTGGTCGAGCAGAGCCTTTGCCGTACGATCATAGAGCGTGGTGTCGAGCTTGCCGGTGCCGTCGCCGATCAGCTTGGCGACTTCGCCCATCATGCGCTTCTGGTGGTTTTCGTCCTGGCCGCCGGCGTCGACGACGATTCCGGCTGCCTCATCCGGGTTCTCCATCGCATATTTCCAGCCCTTCATGGAGGCGCGGACGAACTTGACCATCTTTTCCTTGAAGGCCGGATCCTTCAGCTTGTCTTCCATCGCATAAAGGCCGTCCTCCAGGAGGTCGTTGCCCATGGCGGTATAGTTGAAGACAATGAGGTCTTCCGGCTTCAGGCCGGCATCGATTGCCTGCCAGTATTCGTTATAGGTCATGACGGAAATGCAGTCGGCCTGCTTCTGCAGGAGAGGCTGCACGTCGAAGCTCTGCTTCAGCACGGTCACGCCATCGGGGCCGCCGTCGGTCTTGAGGCCGAGCTTGTTCATCCAGGCGAAGAAGGGATATTCGTTGCCGAAGAACCAGACGCCGAGCGTGTGGCCCTTGAAGTCGGCTTCGGTCTTGACCGGGCCGTCCTTGCGGCAGATCATTTCCATGCCGGACTTCTGATAGGGCTGGGCGATGTTGACCAGCGGAACGCCCTTTTCGCGGGCAACAAGTGCGCCGCCCATCCAGTCGACGATCACATCGGCGCCGCCGCCGGCGATCACCTGCTCAGGAGCGATATCGGGGCCGCCTGGCTTGATGTCGACGTCGAGACCCTCTTCTTCATAATAGCCCTTATCCTTGGCGACGTAGTAGCCGGCGAATTGCGACTGGGTGACCCATTTCAACTGGAGCGCCACCTTGTCGGCCGCCATCGCGTGGGCGGCGGCAAGCGACATAGCGCTCGCCATCATTGCAACCATCAATTTTTTCATTTTCTTGTTCCCTCTGAAGTTATGCCCAGGCCCTGATGCGGGGCCGGGGCATGTCTAACCACCACGGATAGACGGATGCCAGAACGTCACCGCCCTCTCGGCAAGGGCGACGACACCGTAGAAGATCGAGCCTGCGAGCGCTGCGACGGCGATCTCGGCCCAGACCATATCGACATTCATGCGACCGATCTCCGTGGAGATGCGGAAGCCCATGCCGACGATCGGCGTTCCGAAGAATTCCGCAACGATGGCACCAATCAGTGCCAGCGTCGAGTTGATCTTCAGTGCGTTGAAAATGAAGGGCATTGCGGCCGGAAGCCTGAGCTTGACCAGCGTCTGCCAGTAGTTCGATGCATAGGTGCGCATCAGGTCGCGTTCCATGTTGCCGGAGGCGGCAAGTCCGGCGACCGTATTCACCAGCATCGGGAAGAAGGTCATGATGATGACGACGGCCGCCTTCGACGGCCAGTCGAAGCCGAACCACATGACCATGATCGGTGCCACGCCGATCATCGGCAGGGCCGAAACCAGATTCCCGATCGGCAGCAGACCGCGGCGCAGAAAGGCGAAGCGGTCTGCAAGGATGGCGACGACGAAGCCGCTGACGCAGCCGATGGTGTAACCGATCAGAACGGCCTTGAAGATCGTTTGCCTGATATCTTCGCCGAGGATCGGCAGGGAGCCTATGATACGTGCGCCGATCGCGGACGGCGGCGGCAGCAGCACGAAAGGGATACCGGCGCCGCGCGTGATCGTTTCCCAGATGATGAGGATCCAGGCACCGAAGATTGCTGGGATCAGCAGCCGCAGCAGCCACTGGCTGGACGGTGTTGTCGGCTTGAGCTCCGAAAGCTCCGTCACGCAACGCCAGGCAAGCAGCCAGCAGGCGGCCAGCAGCAGGAAGAAGGAGGCGCCGGCGAAGCCTTCATTGCCCGAAAGCGTACCGAGCAGCAGCCATGCCGCACCATGAGCGCCCACGAAGAGGGCGGGTGCGACAAGCGATGTAGATAGGGGCGCGAAGGAGATCAGTGCCGCGACGATCGCAAGCAGAGCGATCAGGATGACAGTTCCTGCGGACGGAGGCTGTGTGGCACCGGCCCCGAAGACAGGCAGCATGACCATTGCGCCCACCACGCAGAGGAGGGCAATCAGGCCCTGCCAGGAAAGCACGACTTGCTTCATGCCGGCCTCCCGCCCATGGCGCGGTCGACGATCTTCGCCACGAGGCCGACGATGGCGACAAGGAGCGCCGCGAGGACCGAGCCGGCGACCAGTGCTGCCCAGATATCGATCGTCTGGCTGTAATAGGAGCCGGCAAGCAGCTTGGAGCCAATGCCGGCGACGGCGCCGGTCGGCAGTTCGCCGACGATAGCGCCGACGAGGCTTGCGGCGATCGCCACCTTCATCGAAGTGAAGAGAAAGGGTATGGAGGCGGGCACGCGCAGCTTCCAGAAGGTTTGGGCAGCCGTGGCATTATAGGTGCGCATCAGATCGAGATGCATGACCTCGGGTGAGCGCAGCCCCTTCACCATGCCGACCGTGACCGGGAAGAAGGAGAGGTAGGTGGAGATCAGTGCCTTCGGAAGGAGGCCGGTAATATTGATCGAGCCGAGTACCACGATGACCATCGGCGCGATCGCCAGGATCGGCACGGTTTGGGATGCGATGATCCACGGCATCAGGCTGCGGTCGAGCGCCTTGATATGGATGATGCCGACGGCGATCACGATGCCGAGCAGCGTACCGAGCGCAAAGCCAAGCGCGGTGGAAGAGAGGGTGACGCCTGCGTGGTAGACGAGGCTGCGATTGCTGGAGAGCTTTCGCAGGAAGGTGTTTTCGAAGACGTTCTGCGCCACCTGATGCGGCGCCGGCAGGATGGGCTTCGGTTGAGAGAGTGTCCTGCCGATGAATTCCGTCGTCGTCGAGGTGACGTTATTGCGCGTGTCCATATCGCGCTGGAATGGCGCGTTGAGGAAGACGGCGGCGACATACCAGATGGCAACCAGCACCAGCAGGATGGTGAGGACGGGGACGATCTTGTCCTTGAGGGTGTCGGGTTTCATGCGGCCTGCCTCTGTGCGTGGAGGATGGAGTTACCCCCCTCTGTCCTGCCGGACATCTCCCCCACAAGGGGGGAGATTGGCCAGAGGCTGGACCTCCGTACAACGCTAACGTTGCACAGTTTGCAGCGTCCATTGTTTGGGGAAGCCGATACCCCCAGCCAATCTCCCCCCTTGTGGGGGAGATGTCCGGCAGGACAGAGGGGGGTAGCCATCGAACGCAAAGGCCTACTGCTCATAGCTATGCCCCGCCCTCAGCCCCTCGCGAACGCGATGGGCGATTTCCAGGAATTCCGGTGTTTCGCGGATGTCGAGCGGTCGCTCCTTCGGCAGTGTCGAGTCGATGATATCGGTCACGCGGCCAGGGCGTGGCGACATGACGACGATCTTGGTGGAAAGGTAGACGGCTTCCGGAATGGAATGGGTGACGAAGCAGATCGTCTTGTTGGTGCGCGACCAAAGTTTCAGAAGCGCCGCATTCAGATGATCGCGGACGATTTCGTCCAGCGCCCCGAAGGGTTCGTCCATCAAGAGCAGGTCGGCGTCGAAGGCGAGGGCGCGGGCGATGGAGGCGCGCTGCTGCATGCCGCCTGAAAGCTGCCAGGGGAACTTCTTCTCGAAGCCAGAGAGTTCGACGAGGTCGAGCGCGCCGTCAATACGCTTCTTCTGTTCGGGTTTTGAATAACCCATGATCTCCAGTGGCAGGGCGATGTTCTTCTCGATTGTGCGCCACGGATAAAGTGCCGGCGCCTGGAAGACGTAGCCATATGCGCGGGCCTTGCGGGCCTCATCCGGTGTCATTCCGTTGATGGCGATGTCGCCGGAAGTCTTGCGCTCAAGATCGGCGATGACGCGCAGGAAGGTCGTCTTGCCGCAGCCGGAAGGGCCGATGAAGGAGACGAACTCGCCCCTGCGGATATCGAGATTGACATCAGCAAGCGCGTGCACCGCGCCGTCATTCGTCTGGTAGCTGAGACAGAGATCCTTGGCGGATACGACGGAGGGTGCTTGCATCAATAAACCAGTCTTGTTTTCGCCGCGCCGTCGCGGTTTTCCATGATATCATTGCCGCCGGCCTTACCGACAGCACAGTCCTTGGAGGATGAGGATGGACGCAAAATCAAAGCCCACCTGCCATATTGTTCGCCCCAACCATACCTATGACGGCAAGCAAGGGCTCAGCTATTTCGAGGGTATTGCGGCCGAGACGGTCGGCGCGAAGGGCATCTGCATGCATCTTCTGACGATCCCGCCCGGCGTGCGCGCCAAGGCGCATCTGCATGAGGCGCATGAGACAGCGATCTACATGCTCTCCGGTGAGGCGCATACCTGGTACGGCGACAAGCTGGAGAACCACATTGTCGTGCATGCCGGCGAGCTTTTCTACATCCCGGCGGGCGTCCCGCATTTGCCGGCCAACCTGAGCAGCACGCCCTGTACGGCGATCATTGCCCGCACCGATCCGAACGAGCAGGAAAGCGTGATCCTGCTGCCCGAGCTGGATGCGCTGGTGCCGGCGTGAGGCTATTTGCATAGCGGCAGCGGCCCCCACTTGATTGCGGCATCGGCCACGAACCCGATCGTATAGCCTTTAGGCCCTGATGTGATCTTGACGGTGTCGTCGTTGCTGCTCTCTTCGCCCTCCGCCTGGCAAGCGACCGTGGCGGTGAAATCCTTGCCTTCGGTCTTCAGGACTTTCTTGATTTCGCAGTAAGAGGCCGCCGTGGTGATGCCTTCGGAAGTCAGGAGAAAGAAGTTGTCGGAACCTGTACTTTCGCCGCTCTTGGCGTAGGCACAGCCATCCTTGTTGCCGTAGCTGCCCTTGATGGGCAGCGTGTCAGCATTCGCCGCAGTATAAAGCGCGGCCAGGGAAACGATCGTCAGAAGCAGATGGCCGCGCATCAATATCACACTCCGCTCGCCGGGATGCCCGTGCGCTCGACCTTGCGCGGCGCTGTGATCTCCTTCCAGGTCGACAGCGCCTTGCTGACGGCGGTGACCGGCTCGCGCCTGACGAATTCGCCGTGGCCCGAGCGGGTCTTGACCGTATCCTCCTCGATCGCCACGACCCCACGCGTCAGCGTATAGCGCGGCAGGCCGGTCACTTCCTTGCCTTCGAAAACGTTATAATCGATCGCCGATTGCTGGCTCTTCGACGAAATGGTCTTGGAGCGCTTCGGATCCCAGACGACGAGGTCGGCATCGGCGCCAACGAGGATGGCACCCTTCTTCGGGTATATGTTGAGGATCTTGGCAATGTTGGTGGAGGTGACTGCGACGAATTCGTTCATCGTCAGGCGGCCTGTATTGACGCCATAGGTCCAGAGCATCGGCATGCGGTCTTCGAGGCCGCCGGTGCCGTTCGGGATCTTGGTGAAGTCACCAACGCCGAAGCGTTTCTGCGCCGTTGTGAAGGCGCAATGGTCGGTCGCCACGACCTGCAGCGAACCGGAAGCGAGGCCGGCCCAGAGGCTGTCCTGGTGCTGCTTGTTGCGGAATGGCGGGGACATGACGCGGCGAGCGGCATGATCCCAGTCCTTGTCGAAATATTCGGTCTCGTCGAGCGTCAGGTGCTGGATCAGCGGCTCGCCATAGGCGCGGATGCCCTTCTGGCGGGCGCGGCGGATCGCTTCATGCGCCTGTTCGCAGGAAGTATGGACGATATAGACGGGGCAGCCGGCCATGTCGGCGATCATGATGGCGCGGTTGGTGGCCTCGCCCTCGACTTCGGCCGGGCGCGAATAGGCGTGGGCTTCGGGGCCATTATTGCCTTCCGACAGCAGCTTGGCCGACAGCGAGGCGACGACATCGCCGTTTTCGGCATGGACCAGCGGCAGGGCGCCAAGCTCGGCGCAGCGCTGGAAGGAGGCGAACATCTCGTCATCATTCACCATCAGTGCGCCCTTATAGGCCATGAAGTGCTTGAAGGTGTTGATCCCCTTGTCCTGGACGATCGTCTTCATCTCGTTGAAGACCTGCTCTCCCCACCAGGTGATCGCCATGTGGAAGGAATAGTCGCAATTGGCCCGCGTGGACTTGTTGTCCCACATCGTCAGTGCTTCGAGAAGCGATTGGCCGGGCGAGGGCAGGGCGAAGTCGACGACCATGGTCGTGCCGCCGGCAAGGGCCGCCCGTGTGCCGCTTTCGAAATCGTCGGAGGAATAGGTGCCCATGAAGGGCATTTCGAGATGGGTGTGGGGATCGATGCCGCCGGGCATGATGTAACAGCCCGTGGCATCCAGCACCTCGTTGCCGGAGAGGTTGGGGCCGATCTCGACGATCTTGCCGCCGTCGATCTTCACGTCAGCCTTATAGGTGAGGTCGGCCGTGACGATGGTGCCGTTCTTGATGACTGTGGTCATGGCTGCTGCTCCTTTTCCTAGCTGTTACTGTTCAACTGCCATCGTGGGCGTGCCACTTCGCAGGAGCGCGGCCCCTTTGGCGATGAGGCTGTAAACTGCCTCCTCACTCAGATCGTCGGGAGTGTCGTGCTCTTCCTCGTAATACCAGTCGGGCTGGTCAACGACGTCAGCGCCACCG
The DNA here is from genome assembly GCF_014873945.1 of Rhizobium viscosum. Taxonomy (NCBI): domain Bacteria; kingdom Pseudomonadati; phylum Pseudomonadota; class Alphaproteobacteria; order Hyphomicrobiales; family Rhizobiaceae; genus Rhizobium; species Rhizobium viscosum. Next base: position 2,984,399 of record NZ_JADBEC010000001.1, read on the forward strand.
ACTGACAATGACCAAAAACCATCGCTTTCGCGAAAGTAGAAATCCTTGCCATCGATGAGCCCAGTTGACTGTACGGGTTGGCTGCCCTTGGGGCGTTCGATCAGTATTCCGGGCATGGAAGGGCCGAGTTCGATCCGAACGACAGCAACAGACCCGGGCTCCCCAGCGAGATAGTAGGATTGATGGCGCGAGGAGGCATCCGACCCAGCTAGCTCGACATTGGAAGGTTTATACCGCCAGAAACCCGATATTTGTGAAAGCTTGATCCGCTCGCCTGTGGCGTTGATGCCAATGTAGTAGACCTGCGCGCTAGGTATACCGTCCCACGGCCCGTCGTTCACCGGCGTCAGATTGGCATTGGCCCATGCAAGGTCGTCGGCAGTTCGCTGACTATAGAACTTAAAAGCATCAGCGTAATCGAGATAGGTCGTTGGCAAGTCGGACGCCATCACACGACAATCTCCGCCGTCTCGACCACCGCATGGAACAGCACATCGGCCCCGGCCGTCGCCCATTCCTTGGAGATCTCCTCTGCCTCATTGTGCGAGAGACCCCCCACACACGGGCACATAACCATCGTCGCGGGCGCGACCTTGGCGGCCCAGCAGGCGTCGTGGCCGGCGCCGGAGATGATGTTCATGTGGGAGTAGCCGAGGCGGTCTGCGGCGGAGCGGACCGAGGTGACGAGCTTTTCGTCGAAGGTGACGGGCTCGAAATGGCCGATCGCCTCGATGGAACAGCCGACACCCAATGCATCACAGATCTTTGGCGCTTCGGCCTCGATCTTTGCCCGCATGCGGTCGAGCTTGGCCTTGTCGGGCGAGCGGATGTCGACGGTGAAGACCACCTTGCCCGGCAGCACGTTGCGAGAATTCGGCGAGAAGAAGACCTGGCCGACGCCGCCGACGGCGCCCGGCTGTTCGCCCATCGCAACGCCTTGAACCATTTCCAGGATGCGCGACATGGCAAGGCCGGCATTGACGCGCATGTTCATCGGCGTCGAGCCGGTATGGGCTTCCTTGCCGGTCAGCGTGAATTCCAGCCACCAGAGACCCTGACAGTGGGTGACGACGCCGATCTGCTTGTTCACGGCTTCGAGGATCGGGCCCTGCTCGATGTGATATTCGAAATAGGCGTGCATCTTGCGGGCGCCAACTTCTTCGTCGCCGACCCAGCCGATGCGCTTCAGCTCGTCGCCGAAGAGCTTGCCTTCGGGATCCCTGCGGTTATAGGCGAAATCCAGGCTGTGTGCGCCGGCGAAGACGCCGGATGCCAGCATCGCAGGCGCGAAGCGGGCGCCTTCCTCGTTGGTCCAGTTGGTGACGACGACTGGGTGCTTCGTCCTGATGCCGAGGTCGTTCATGGTCCTGACGACTTCAAGCGCGCCGAGCACGCCGAGCACGCCGTCATATTTGCCGCCGGTCGGCTGGGTGTCGAGATGCGAGCCGACATAGACAGGGAGAGCGTCAGGATCGGTGCCGGGGCGGGTTGCGAACATGGTGCCCATCTTGTCGACGCCGAGCGTCAGGCCGGCGTCTTCGCACCATTTCTTGAAAAGGTTGCGGCCTTCGGCATCCGAATCCGTCAGAGTCTGGCGGTTGTTGCCGCCGGCAATTCCCGGGCCGATTTTCGCCATGTCCATGAGACTGTCCCAAAGACGGTCCCCGTTGATGCGCATGTTTTCGCCTGGCGCTGCCACCATGATTGAAAGTCCTCACCTGTTTTGCGGCAGTCATGCAAAGTACATGCCCGCCATGTTCCCGTGGTCAAATTCCGCTGCTGCTTGTTGTTCTGTCAGCGCCGGAAAATCGCCAGTTGCCTTTGTTTTTTATCTGGCGGATAATTTGACCGATTGGTAAACATTACAACTTCCATCGCTGCGCTCAAGACGAAAATCACGAAAAATAGACAGAAAGTACAGGCAAAAATGCAGGCAGTTGCCTGATAAAGCGGCAGGAGAGGCCGTTCTTCAAATCTTGAGCGAAGGAGTTGAATTTCAAGGGGAAAAGAGCGTATGGCCATACCGAGAGCGGCGAAGACACTTCGGCGGACACGCATCCAGGAAGAGAAGGAAGAGCAAATCCTGGAAGCGGCGCTGGATGTGTTTTCGGTCAGCGGCTTCCGTGGCTCGACCATCGACCAGATCGCCGAAGTGGCCGGCATGTCGAAGCCGAACCTGCTCTATTATTTCCGCACCAAGGAAGCCATGCATCGCGCACTGATCGACCGCGTGCTTTATAACTGGCTGGAGCCGCTGAGGGCCTTCGATGCGGAAGGCGATCCGGAAGCGGAGATCCGCAGCTATATCCGCCGCAAGCTGGAGATGGCGCGCGATTTCCCCCGCGAGAGCCGGCTCTTCGCCAACGAGATGTTGCAGGGCGCGCCGCACGTCCTCGACATGCTGAAAGGACCGCTGAAAGAGCTGGTCGACGAAAAGGCGGCCGTGATCCGCACCTGGATCAAAAGCGGCAAGATCGCCCGTTGCGACCCCTATCACCTCATCTTCTCGATCTGGTCAACGACGCAGCACTATGCCGATTTCGACGTGCAGGTTCGCGCCGTGCTTGGCGAAGAGCATTCCGGCGACGGGCGCTTCGAGGACGCGGCGCGCTTCCTGGAGCAGCTTTTCATCGGCGGATTGCGGCCTGATTGAAAGACTGCCCAGAGCGCCACGCGGAGAAGAATGTCCGCGACCCCTTCGAGCTCCCGGATTTCTGCTCAGCCCATCATTGCCGGAAGCCGGGCGGCCAGCGTGTCGATCGCCAGTCTTATTTTCGGCAGCATAACCGGCGAGCGCAGCCAAACGGCATGGGCATCGAAGATATTGGGCTGCTCGTATTTCAGTACCTGGACGAGATGGCCGGAGGCCACACTTTCGCGCACCAGCCAACAAGGCAGCCAGGCAAGCCCGCGTCCAGCGACCGCCGCATCCAAGATGGCTGCGAGATCGTCGAGCCGCAGCCGCGTCTGTGGCTGGACCTCCCGCCACCGATCATCGGGCGTCGGGAAGATCCAGGTTCTTTCATAGTCGCCACGTCGGTAGACGATGCCTTGATGCTGAGGAATATCGGCAATCGTTTGCGGTATGCCATGTCTTTCCAGGTAGCTGGGTGATGCGCAGACCGTCATTCTCTGGTGGGCGACGGCGCGGGCCATCAGATCAGGATGATCTTTCAGCGGGCCGTTGCGGATGGCAAGATCGAATCCATCCTCCATGAGATCGACGATGCGATCGTTGAAGGAAAGGTCGAGTTCGAGCTCGGGATGTTCATCGAGCAGATCCTCCAGAACTGGCGCGATACAGAGGCGACCGAAGAGCACCGGCATCGAGACGCGCAACCGGCCACGCACGCTGCGGCGGCCTGATTCCAGCATTGCCTCGCCAAGGCGGATTTCCTCGACCGCACGCAAGCAGCGCTCATAGAAGAAACGGCCTTCCTCCGTCAGGCTCTGCATGCGTGTCGTGCGGTTGAAGAGGCGCACGCCGAGACGTTGCTCCAGTCGTGCAATGGTCTTGCCGACGGCCGAGCGCGTGAGATGAAGCCGCTCGGCCGCTGACGAAAAACCGCCGGCCTCGACGGCTTCGACGAAGATCGAAATGCCTTTCAGGTGCTCCATATTGTTTCCTCTGCGGAACCAGTCTGGTGAATTAATATCGCAACTGGAGAGAAAATTTCAACGATATGTTTCGCTTCCTGCAATCGGACAAGGAGCGAGACAATGCAGACGACACGGCAATGGCAGATCGACACGATCGGACCGGAGCGGAAACTTGCGATCGGTGAGCGGAGACTGGAGCCGGTTTCGAATAACAGGATTCTCGTGCGGACGGAGGCGGTCTCGCTGAATTTTCGTGACAGGCTGGTGATGGAAAACGGCATGGGATTGCCGCTGCAATTTCCCTTTGTGCCGGCTTCAGATATGGCCGGTGTCGTGGAAGCCATCGGTCCCGATGTCACCCGCTTCAAGCCTGGGGATCGGGTTATCTCGACCTTCTCGCCCGACTGGATCGACGGACGCGGTCTGGGCGACGCCCGCACGCCGCCCTATACCACGCGCGGCGGCGTCTATCCCGGCGTTCTCTCAGAGTACACCGTCCTGTCAGAGGAATGGTATTCGCACGCGCCGAAGACGCTTGATGCTGCTGAGGCGAGTACCTTGCCCTGCGCCGGATTGACAGCGTGGTTTGCGCTGATTGAGCGCGGAGGCCTGAAGGCCGGTGACAAGGTGCTGGTTCAGGGCACGGGCGGCGTTGCACTCTTCGGATTGCAGATCGCCAAGGCGCATGGGGCGGAGGTCTTCATCACATCAGGCAGCGCCGAGAAGCTGGAACGCGCCGTTGCCCTCGGTGCTGATCATGCGCTTAGCCGGAATGACGGCGATTGGGTGGAGCAGCTCTATGCGCTGACCGAAGGCTACGGCGCCGACCACGTCCTCGAAATCGTCGGTGGCGCGCATCTCGGGCAGGCCCTGAAGGCGGTGGCGATCAACGGCCGTATCTCGGTTATCGGGGTTCTCGAAGGTTTCGAAATTTCCGGTCCCGTCGGTCCGCTCTTGCTCAAAGCGCCCGTGGTGCAGGGCATTTCCGTTGGACATCGCCGGGCACTGGAGGATCTCGTCCGGGCGGTCGACCAGACCGGACTGAAACCGGTCATCGACAAGCGTTACTCTTTCGAGGAATTCCCCGAAGCGCTCGATCATCTCTACCGCGGCCCCTTCGGTAAGGTCGTGGTTGAGTTCTGAGTGGTGGTTTCCCTTCTCCTCAAGCAGGGAGAAGGGATCCTTGATCAGGCAGCAACGCTTGCTCCACTCTCAAAAGCAAGCCCCTCATCCGCCCATCCGGTCAGGCCGCCGATCATCAGCTTGACGGACAGGCCGAGACGGGAGAGACGAAATGCGGCCTTGTCCGCGCCGTTGCAATGCGGCCCGGCGCAATAGACCACAAACAGCGTATCGGCAGGCCATTCGGACATGCGGTGTGCGGTCATCTTGCCATGCGGCAGGTTGAGGGCGCCGGGGATATGCGAAAGGGCGAAGAGCGCCGGCGAGCGGACGTCGAGAAGGACGAAGTCGATCTTGCCCGAAGCAAAGGCGGCGTTCACATCCGAGCAATCGGTCTCGAAGGCGAGCTTGCGGGCAAAATGTTCGGCGGCGGCTTCAGGTTCTGCTGCGGGGATTTCGGAAACGGGGCTCGGCATGATCTTGTCCTTTCTTGCCTCTGGTTGCCGCCGATCATTGCCGATGCTAGTGATGGACGAAATTGGCCATCACGACGGATAGCGTAAAGATCATGCCAAAATCGGATGTTCACACGACCCGCGGACCGCATGTGGTGGCGCTTGCCTATGACGGGCTCTGCACCTTCGAATTCGGCATCGCCTACGAAGTCTTCGGCCTCTCACGGCCGGAGATGGGCGAGGGCTGGTATCGCTTTTCGGTCGCCGGCATCGAGCCCGGTCCGTTGCGCGCGGCAGGCGGGCTGACCGTTGCCGTCGATAAGGGACTGGAACTGCTTGGCGAGGCTGATCTCATTATCGCGCCGGGCTGGCGGGCGATCGACGCGCCGGTGCCGGAGCCTTTGATCGCAGCGCTTCGTGCCGCCCATGAGCGCGGGGCGCGGGTGATGTCGCTGTGTTCGGGTGTCGCCGTGCTTGCCGCTTCCGGTCTGCTTGCCGGGCGGCGGGCAACGACGCATTGGCGCTATGTCGCCTCGATTGCGGCGCGTTACCCTGACATCGCACTCGATGCCGATGTGCTCTACATGGATGAAGGCAGCATCCTGACGGCAGCGGGTAGTGCCGCAGGTATCGACCTTTGCCTGCACGTCGTGCGTGGTGATTTTGGACCCGACGCGGCAAACAGTGTGGCGCGCCGGCTTGTCGTCCCGCCGCATCGCGAGGGCGGGCAGGCGCAGTTCATCGCCGCGCCCGTGCCGGAAGAGCGCGAGGGCATTCGTTTAGGACCGCTGATCGAATGGATGCGCGAACGGCTTTCCGAGGAGCAGCCGATCAGCCTGCTTGCCGGCAGGGCGGGCATGAGCATGCGCACCTTCCAGCGTCGCTTCGAGGCGGCGACGGGCGACAGTGTCGGCGAATGGCTGCTGAAGGAGCGGCTGCGGCATGCGCGCGATCTTCTGGAGAAGGAGCTCGCGGTGTCGCTTGATGATATTGCCGCCGCCAGCGGCTTCGGAACGTTAGCGACGATGCGCCACCATTTCCGGAGGCGGTTAGGAACGAGCCCGAGCGCCTATCGGAAGTCATTCGGCAATTAACACGCCTCAGGCTTGCATTTGTTTTTTGCTTCGCCTAAAGGGGCGGCATCATTTGTTTCTGGAAAGGGAGCGCAAGATGACAAAAATCTCAGTACGCCCCGAGAGGGTTTCGGCTTAACTCAGTCCGCGGGCTGACGGATGCCGGTTGACCATCGCCGTCTGCGCGATGAAAGACCACTCATATCCAGAGTTCATTTATCATGGGCAATTCCATCGGGAGCGGAAGCTCCCCGATAATGCAGGCGTATCCGCCTGCGCTCATCCATCATTTCTTTTCCGGCCGCACCTGGATCGAGGGTGCAGCGCTGGATCAACTTGCCGAAATGTCCCGTCTTCCGGGCGTTTCCGAAATCGCCGCCTTCCCGGATCTGCATCCCGGAAAATATGGGGCAACCGGTGTCGCATTGGCATCGGAGCGCCTGCTTCCGCTGCTTGTTGGCAACGATATCGGTTGCGGCATGTCGCTCTTCCAGCTCGATCTGCCGCCGCACAAACTTAAGATCGACAAGGCGGCAGAGCGGCTTCGCCAGCTTGAGGCCGAAGAGATCGGCAATCCCGCTCTTCTGCTTGAGGAGGCGGGCTTGCCGACGTCCCTGGCGCCGGATGCACTCGGCACGATCGGCGGCGGCAACCATTTTTGCGAGTTGCAGGCCATCGATGCGCTTGCCGAAGGCGGTGTTGCCACTGGTCTGGATGGGCATGCTCTCTACCTGCTTGTCCATTCCGGCTCGCGTTCACTTGGCGCTGCCTTCTTTTCGGAGGCGGTCGACGCTCATCCTGATCTCGCAGCCGGGCTTTTGCCGGGTTCGCAAGGCGCCGTCACATGGCTTGCGAATCATGACCGATGCGTCGCCTGGGCATCGCTGAACCGGCGGCTGATCGCGGCACGGGCAGCGGCGGCGTTGCGTGCGGATCTGCGGCTCGTCGCTGATGTGCCTCACAATCTCGTCCGGTCCTCCGGTCGCGCTTTCGTGCACTACAAGGGGGCTGCGGCAGTTACGCCGGGAGAACTCGCGCCGATCGCCGGTTCGCGTGCAAGCCTTAGCTACGTGGTTTGCCCGACAGCCGATGTCTCCCGATCGCTTGGGGGCATATCGCATGGGGCCGGTCGCAAATATGACCGTGCCAGCATGCATGGGCGGGCCGGTCGCAATCGATCCGAGCGTGAACAGCTGCTGCGCAACGCATGGGGTGGCATTGCCATTTGCGATGACCGGGCGCTCGTCATCGAAGAGGCGGCGGCCGCCTATAAGGATGCAGGGCAGGTGGTCGCCGACCTCGAAAATGAGAAGCTGGTGAGCGTGCTTGCCAGCTTCCGGCCGCTCGTCACCTTCAAGAAGGCGGTTGACGAAGCCGAGGTCGAGCAGCGGCGGCGCAAGCCGAAATACCGTCGTGAAGGAGGGCGTGGTCGTGAGCGCTATTGATCTCCTCGTCACGTCGGGCAACGGTCCAGTCGAATGCCGAATCGCGGTCTCTGCGCTTCTCAGGATCCTTGAGGACGAGGGGAAACAGCAAGGGTGCTCGCTGCATGTCAACCTTGGACCAATGCCGGATCACCACGGTGCGAAGTCGGCGATCGTCACTATAGAGGGCGATGCGGCGGAGCGGATTGCGACCGGCTATTGCGGTACGATCCGTTTCACCTTCAAGAGCGCGGTTCGCCCCGGCCACAAGCGGCAGAACTGGTATGTGGCGGTGCGGCGCATCGATCTTCCGCCTAAAGGCAATGCGGTGACGATCAATCCTGCCGACCTGCAATTCGAGACGTTGCGTGCCGGCGGGCCGGGTGGGCAGCATCAGAACACGACCGACAGCGCGGTTCGTGTCCTGCATCGTCCGAGCGGCCTTGTCGTGACCGCCCGGGATGAACGCTCGCAGCATCGCAACAAGGCACTGGCAATCCGGCGCCTGCAGGCGATGCTGCAAGATATCGAGGCGGAAAAGCAGGAGGCGGCGAAAGCCGGGCGCTTCATTGCCAATCGCACGATCGAGCGCGGCAATGAGGTCAAGGCCTTCAGGCTGTGACAGTTAGCCAGATGCGATCGACGCCCTTACCGAGGGCGCCGATCCATTTGCCTTTCATCCGCTGTTGACGCTGGATGCGGGACAGACTTCGTTCAGTCGCGGGCTCTAAAAGTAATAGTCCCGCTCGATCCCGTCATAACGCCCGGTCTTGAGGCAACAGTTCTTGAAACCTCCTCCTTGATCTGCAGGGGCAGGGGTCGTTACGTCCGAGTTTTTCGATCAACTCGACGTCACCATGAACGAACCGGTTGCCCGTCTTGACGCTGGTTTCGGAAGGGAAGGACTTGCGTCGCTTTGACGTGACCTCAAAAGCTCACATCGTTGAAGGTCTTGCGTGACATGATGGCCTCCATCAAAAAAGCCGCCGTCTCAGGGACGGCGGCTTCTCAATACCAGCCCTTCGCAGAACGGCAAGATCGTTCTTACTCCGCAGCCTGGCGCGCCATTGGGTTGTTTGGATGCGTCGTCCAGTTGGCGTAGTTCGGGTCAACGACCTTGCCGGTGCGCTTGTCGAGCGAACCGGCGGGAAGCTGCTCCATGGTGATGCAGTTCTCGACCGGGCAAACGCTGACGCAGAGATTGCAGCCGACGCATTCCTCGTCCATCACCTCGAAATGGCGAACGCCATCGACGAAGTTGGTGATCGCCTGGTGCGACGTGTCCTCGCAGGCGATGTAGCAGCGGCCGCACTTGATGCAGGCGTCCTGGTCGATCTTCGCCTTGGCGATGTAGTTGAGGTTGAGATACTGCCAGTCGGTGACGTTGGGCACAGCGCGGCCGGTGATGTCATCGAGGATCTTGTGGCCCTTTTCATCCATCCAGTCCGACAGGCCGGTGATCATTTCCTGCACGATCTTGAAGCCGTAGGTCATGGCCGCCGTGCAGACCTGCACGTTACCGGCGCCGAGCACGAGGAATTCGGCCGCATCGCGCCAGGTGGTGATGCCGCCGATGCCCGAGATCGGCAGGCCGTAGGTTTCGGGATCGCGGGCGATCTCGGCGACCATGTTGAGCGCGATCGGCTTGACCGCCGGGCCGCAATAGCCGCCATGGCTGCCCTTGCCGCCGACGGTCGGGTTCGGCGCGAAATTATCGAGATCGACCGAGACGATCGAGTTGATCGTATTGATCAGCGAGACGGCGTCCGTGCCGCCGGCCTTGGCGGCGCGGGCGGGGCGGCGGATATCGGTGATGTTGGGCGTCAGCTTGGTGATGACGGGCATACGGGTGTACTGCTTGCACCAGCGCACGACCATTTCGATATATTCCGGCACCTGACCGACGGCCGAGCCCATGCCGCGCTCGGACATGCCGTGCGGACAGCCGAAGTTCAGTTCGATACCGTCAGCACCGGTTTCTTCCACCAGCGGCAGGATGGCTTTCCAGGCCTGTTCCTCGCAGGGGACCATGATCGAGGCGATGAGGGCGCGATCCGGCCAGTTCATCTTGACCTGCTTCATTTCCCTGAGATTGGTCTGCAGGTCACGGTCGGTGATAAGCTCGATATTGTTCAAGCCAAGCAGGCGGCGGTCGGCGCCCCAGATTGCGCCGTAACGCGGACCATTGACGTTGACGACAGGCGGGCCTTCTTCGCCCAATGTCTTCCAGACGACGCCGCCCCAGCCGGCCTTGAAGGCGCGCTCGACATTGTAGGCCTTGTCGGTCGGCGGCGCGGAGGCGAGCCAGAAGGGGTTCGGGGACTTGATGCCGACGAAATTATTGCGGAGATCAGCCATTGTTCATTCTCCCCTTCAGGCGACGGCGACAGCCGGAGCGGCTGCGGCGGACAGGGTGCGGTGAATGGATTCGGCCGCGTCACGGCCATGGGCGACGGCAGATACGGTGAGGTCTTCGCCGCCGAAGACGCAGTCGCCGCCGGCCCAGACACCTTCGATCGATGTGCGGCCTTCAGCATCCACGGCGATACGACCGGTTTCCATCCGCAGCGCGCCGAGACCTGAGGTCTCGAATGTCTGGCCGATTGCCTTGAAGATCTGGTCAGCGGCGATCACGCCGGTTTCACCGGTGCCCGAAAGGCGGCCATCGACGATCGCAGTATATTCCACCTCGATCGCTGCCACCTTGCCATCCTGCGAGAGGAGGGATTTCGGCGCCAGCCAATGGCGGATGATGACGCCCTTTGATGTCGCGAGATCCTGCTCGAATTCCGAGGCGTTCATATGTTCCTTGCCGCGGCGGTAGCAGATCGTCACTTCCTCTGCACCGAGCAGCTTTGCCTGCACTGCGGCGTCGATTGCCGTCATGCCGCCGCCGAGAACGACGACGCGGCGGCCGATGGCGATGTCGCCCTTGTTGCCGGCCTGGCGCAGGGCGGCGATGAAATCGACGGCGTCATCCACACCGGGCAGGTTTTCATTGTCGACGCGCAGCGCGTTGACGCCGGCAAGGCCGAGACCGAGGAAGACGGCGTCATACTGGCTCTGCAGATCGGCGAGCGAGAAATCGCGGCCAAGCTGCTGGTCGTGCCTTACCTCGATGCCGCCGATCGACAGGACGTAATCGACTTCTTTCTGGGCGAAGTCATCGACCGTCTTGTAGGTGGCAATGCCATATTCGTTGAGGCCGCCGGATTTCGGCTTGGCGTCGTAGATCACGACGTCGTTGCCCTTGACGGCGAGGCGGTGGGCGGCTGCAAGACCGGCGGGACCGGCGCCGACGACGGCGATCTTCTTGCCGGTCGGCTCAGCACGCCGATAGAACTGCTTGTCGGCGGCCATTGCCGCGTCCGTCGCGTATCGCTGCAGGCGGCCGATCTCGACAGGACGCTCCTCGGCGGTGTTGCGCACGCACGCCTGCTCGCAGAGCTCTTCGGTGGGACAGACGCGGGCGCACATGCCGCCAAGGATATTCTGGTCGAAGATCGTCTTCGCCGAACCCAGCGGATTGCCGGTCGAAATCTGGCGGATGAAGAGCGGGATGTCGATGGAGGTCGGACAGGCCGTCATGCACGGCGCGTCATAACAGAAATAACAGCGGTCGGCGGCCACAAGCGCTTCGTGATTGTCGAGGCGCGGATGAAGATCGGAGAAATTAGCCTCGTACTCGGCGGAGGAAAGCCGGCCGGCACGAATCCCAGTTTCCAGGCGTTCCATTGAAGTTCCCTCTTTATTGGTAACGACTAGTGAGGGAATCGTAACTCAGGTTCAAAAATTTATCAAACGGTAAAATTTTGGCAATTTTCTTTCGCGAACGCCATTTAAGTAATTGATTTTGTTTATTGTGATAATTCTTTAGGCAGGCTCTGCCTTCCAAATGAGTGGATGGGAGTGGCCATCCAATTCGGGTGTCCGAGAAAAAGATTGATAAAAGTCCAATTTTTTTCCGATGGGACGGAACCAAAGTTAATGAGCGTAGTTAATGCGATATCCGAGTGATGACCGCATCGACCCAACATGCGCGCCCCCAACCCATCATTCGGACGAACTCACGGTCCCCTCCCGGTGAGTGGAGACAGCTGGTGCGCCGCCCTCGCACCGGCTGTTTTTCCGTTGTGGCCCCAGCAATTTTTGCAAGCGGGCAATTCCAGAAAATGTGTGCTGCGGTTTTGAGGCCGCAATTACGTGAGAGGCAAATGTCTCAGGCGCGCTTCAGGATTTCGAATTCCGTTTCCGGGACCGTCAGGTGATATTCGATGCGGCCGGGGAGGAGCGTCAGTTCGGCCTTGCCGTTGACGGAGGAGGGCACGACACGCTCCAGCACCGTCCGGCCGAAGGTGTTTTCGCTGAATTCATGCACGTCGGCGCTGTTTGGAAGCACTTCCACCCAGGCGAGTTCAATTGCCTTGCGGCCTGCGATGTCAGCTTCCCGGCAATTCAGCGTGACCGACGTCGCCCCGTTGGCGATTGCACCGTAGGAGGCGGAGTTGACGATCAGTTCATGCAGCGCAAGACCGAGATGCACGGCGGCGTTCGGCGTCAGATGGGCGTTGATGCCAAAGATCGGCAGGGAGCCTGATGTTTCCGGCCAATAGGGGGCAAACTGTTTTTCGGCGAGTTCGAAGAGGAAGGCGCCGCGCCAGCTGGAATCGGTGATCAGATCCTGCGAGTTGGAGAGTGACTGAAGGCGTCCGCGGAACTTCATCAGGAAAGCATCGAGAGAAATGGTGTTGCGTGCGGTCTGCGTGGCGATGCCCTGGATGATGGCAAGCAGGTTCTTGGAGCGATGGGAAAGCTCTCGCAGCAGCGACTTCAGCACCTTTTCGCGATGCCGGCTTTCGGTAATCTCCGAGATAATGGAGAGCAGGCCGTAATTGCCGCGTGCGCCGGTGCGTTGAACGTTCAGTTCGAATGTCCTGACTTCGCCGTCGATTGCAACATCGACCTCGGCATTGCTTGAGGCACCGGTCTCGAGCACCCTGCGCTTCATCGCGGCAAGGGATTTGCCGTGTGCTTCGCCAAACAGCGAGCCGTCATCGCCACCGGTGACGAAACGCTTCCGGAAATAGGGGAGGAGATTTTCGGCATAAACTATGGCAAGGCTCGCATCCTGATACAGGAGCGAGATAGCGGCGCTGGCGAGCGCGCGCTCCATAATGGCCGCCTTGCCTTCGGTGGTGAAAGGCGTTCCGGACAATGGTCCAGTCGTATTCACTCGGCCGCCTTTCCTCAGTCCCTTCGAACATGCGGAGGGATGATGTTACCCTCCCGACAAAATTGCCGGTCATTCTAAAAGCAAGCGCTGCAAAAACCGTTAAAGCCTCCAATACGCTCCGGCAAAGCCGGAACGCATCGTTGCCGGAATGGTTCCGGCACGGCTGGAATTCATGTTTCAGGCCGCCACACGGGTCGTTTCGTTGAAGAAAAGCGCCTGACTGATCAGGGCCTTGACCATGTCGGGGTTGAAGGGCTTGGTCACGAGGAAGGTGGGCTCCGGCCGCTCCCCGGTCAGCAGTCTCTCGGGGAAGGCGGTGATGAAGATGACGGGCACGCTCGATGTCTTCAGGATATCGTTGACGGCATCGATGCCCGAGCTGCCGTCGGCAAGCTGGATATCGGCCAGCACCATGCTCGGCTTCGTCTTGTTGTAGAGTGCTACGGCTTCCGTATGGGTGCGGGCTATGCCGGTCACGCGATGGCCGAGGCTTTCGACCATCTGCTCGATATCCATGGCGATCAGCGGTTCGTCCTCGATGATCATGATATCGGTCGCTACCTGGCGCGAGATCTCGTGCGAAGCCTTGTCGAGCAGCTGCATGGTTTCCTCTTCGGTGATTTCGAGAATTTCGGCGATCTCCGAGACCCGGAAATTCTCGACGGAGGCGAGCAGGAAAGCCTGCCGGGCAAGCGGTGAAACCTTCGAGAGGTTCAGCGTCGCGCGCTGCTCCCAGGCATAGGGAGAGGAGGGCTCAGGAATCTCGACTGCAGTGGAACCAAACAATTGCGTGAAGAGTTTGTAGAGTGCGACGCGGTCATTCGCGGTATCCGGGAATATGGAGAGATCGGCGATGATCGCTTCGAGGACGGCGGCGACATACGCGTCGCCAGAAGTCTGAGTGCCGGTAAGAGCGCGGGAATAGCGACGCAGATAAGGAAGGTGCGGCGCAATTCGAGTGGAAAGTGTCATTAAAAACTCCCGTCTAGGCCGGTGAATGGCTGCAATAAGCTGAAAACGCGAACTTCATAAAAAAGTTCCGGAGGGAGGAACTTTTTTTGTAGCATCGCATTATCCTAGCCGACAAATGAAGGGCGTCACGTTTTGACCCATGTGAAAGGAATTGATCTGCGGCATCAAGGGTTTGAAAGAACCGGCTTGATCGATCGTTTATCCGTTCCATTTACCTTTTACAGCCGACTTTGCCTTTCATCCCGAGACAACAGGCAAGAAGTGATCAGTTGATGACGACACAGAAGACAGAAGCACCGGACCAGCGCCAGCTGGAGTTGCGGGCGAGCGACATACTGGATCCGAACAATCAGATCGGCGTCAGGTTGCGGTCGCTTTACGCTGCCGCGCAGGAGGAAGCTATTCCCGAGCGTTTCCTCGACCTGCTGGAAAAGCTCGACCAGGCCGAAATGATGGCTTCCGCAAAGATGGCCGAATAGGAATACCGGCATGGAAAAAGCGCAACCGAGCTTCAAGCGCGAACTCCTGGCGGCCCTGCCGAGCCTTCGTGCTTTCGCCATATCCCTGATCGGCCGGCACGACCGCGCTGACGACCTGGTTCAGGACACCATCATGAAGGCCTGGGCCAAGCAGGATCACTTCGAGATGGGCACCAACATGAAGGCCTGGCTCTTCACGATCCTGCGCAACGAGCTTTACAGCCAGATGCGCAAGAGCGGCCGCGAGGTGCAGGACAGCGACGGCCTGTTTACGGAATCCATGGCGACGCACCCGTCCCAATACGGCGCACTCGACCTGCAGGACTTCAAGAAGGCGCTGGACCAGCTGCCGCCGGACCAGCGCGAAGCGATTATTCTCGTCGGTGCATCGGGTTTCTCTTATGAGGAGGCGGCGGAAATCTGCGGCTGTGCCGTCGGCACCATCAAGAGCCGCGTGAACCGTGCGCGCCAGCGTCTGCAGGATCTCCTGCAGATATCGGGCGAGGCGGATTTCGGCCCGGATGCTACGTCGGCGCCGCTGACGTCGAAGGCCTTTGCCTTCTGATCAACCTGTTTCCGTGGGAGGAAGGAAGGCCGGTTGCCCTGCGGGGCGCCGGCTTTTTTATTATATTACGCGGCCCGTCGGCGCGATTGCTTCAATAAAGAGGTAGAGAAAGCACAGTACGCCAAGTCATTGGGCGCGCTAGGTGTTTTGCGGCAATCGAAGATGAGAAGAATGCGGATTAGTCGTCCCGCCTCGAACCCACGAGATTGGCGGCGACAAGAGCGGCTACTATGCCTGCAGTCAATAGCGGCTGAGAGCGGACCAGGCCGATGCCGACGGTTGCCAGGGATTCAAGTGCGGCGCGACGTTCGCGGGCGCGGCGGGCTTCCTGGCGATTGATGATTGCCATGATGACGAAGACGATGATCGCGATCAGCAATGCGCAGGCCGCCAGGAAAAGCGAAGCGCCGATCGGTCCATAGATGCCTGCGAGCCAGATTGCTCCTGCGGTCACGGCAAGCGCATAGGCGGTCAGCAGAAAGAGCAACGCAACGGCGATGAAGATGCCGTTGCGCTTGGTGCGTTCCACCGTGCGGTGGACACTGGTGCCTATGAGCAGGCTCAGGATCGGGTAGAGCATCGTGCCTCCTAGCGGCGGGCGAGCATAGCGACGAGCAGGCCGAAGGCAGCAGCGGCACCGACTGTTGCGAGCGGATGGCGACGCACGGTGCTCCGCACTTCGCTAGCGCCGCGCAGATAGCTCTGCTGCAGCTCGCGCAGCAAATCCTCGCTGCGGCCGAGAATGTCCTCATAGCTTGCGGATGCCTGCGAGCGCAGCTTTTCACCTTGATGGCGGGAGGTCTTGCCGAGAACATGGGTGAGTTCGGCGAGCTCTTCGCGGAGCGCCTCGATCTGGTCCTCGATGCTGGTTTCGAGCTTGTGGAGAGGGCCGTTGCGGCGGCTGCGGCTGGATTGGAAGAAGGAATAGGCCATGACTGTCTCCATAGCTGGGCGCGGACAAGCGCCGCCCGGTTTCGCGCGGGGGTCAGGACCATCAATGGCACGGAAGAGCGCGCCCGGCCTTGACCCAAATCATTGCGGACAACGCATTTGGGCTGGAAAGGTTCCTCAGTTGGCGGGAAGCGCGCTGTGTGCAAGCACGAAGGGCGTGCCGTCGACCGGCACCTTGTTAACGCGCAATGGGCAGCCGAAGACGGACTGCATGCATTCGTCCGTCAGTACCTCGCGGACGTTGCCAGCGGCTGCCAGCCGGCCGGATTTCATCAGCACGATCCTGTCGGCGAAGAGGGCCGTCAGGTTGAGATCGTGCATGACAGCGATCACCCCGCCGCCGCGTTCGCAGAAATTACGCGCCAGCGTCATGATCGTCAGCTGATGGCTGATGTCGAGACTGGAGACCGGCTCATCGAGCAGCAGCCAGCATGGCTTGCCGTCGACGACCGGCTCGGCGATCTGGCAGAGCACGCGGGCAAGCTGAACGCGCTGCTGCTCGCCACCCGAGAGTTCTTGGTAGAAGCGTCCTTCGAAGCCGATGAGATCGACGGCGGCAAGCGCTTTTGCGGCCGTCTCATCGGCCTGATCGGGGTGAAGGTTAAGGCCTGATGTCAGGCCCATGCGGACGATTTCACGCACGGTGAAGGGAAAGGAGATGCTGCTTGCCTGTGGCAGGACCCCGCGGGTGGAGGCAAGCTGCCAAGGCTTCAGCGTGCGCACCTCTTCGCCGTTCAAACGAACGGAACCGTCATAGGCGAGCTCGCCGGAGACGGCCTTCATCGTCGTCGTCTTGCCGGAGCCGTTGGGGCCGGCAATGGCGGTGAGTTCGCCGGCCCTGGCCGTGAAGGCGACGTCACGCACGATGGTCTTGCCGGAGAGGCGCACGCAGGCGCCGGAAACTTCGATCATCGAAACAAACTCAAAGGGCAAGGCGCGAGCGCTGCCGCAACAGGATCCAGAGGAAGAAGGGGCCGCCGACCGCTGCCGTGATGATGCCGATCGGCAGTTCGGCGGGTGCTACGATGGTGCGGGCGAGCACGTCGGCAAAGATCAGCAGCGAGCCGCCAAGCAGAGCCGAGGCCGGCAGCAGGAAGCGGTGGTCCGGACCGATCACCATGCGCAGGATATGCGGAACGACGATGCCGACAAAGCCGATGCCACCGCTGACGGCAACGGAAGCACCGGTGGCGGCTGCGACGGTGACAATGGCGATATTCTTCAGCCGCTGGACGGGCACGCCCATATGGAAGGCGGCGGCTTCACCGAGCGTGATCGCGTTCAGGCCGCGCGCCATGAAAGGCAGGGCGATGAAGGACAGGATGATGATGGGGCCGGCTGCTGATATCTTGATCCAGGTGGCGCCGGCAAGCGAGCCCATGCCCCAGAAGGTGAGGTCGCGCAGCTGCTGGTCGTTGGCCATATAGATCAGCACGCCCGTCAGTGCGCCGGCCAATGCGCCAAGTGCGATGCCGGCGAGCAGCATGGTGGCGACGGAGGTCTGGCCGTTGCTGGTGGCGACCCGATAGAGCAGCAGCGTCGTGGCGAGGCCGCCGCCGAAGGCTGCAAGCGGCAGGGCGTAGATGCCGAGCGCAAGGTAGAGCGGTGCGGCGATCGTGCCGCCGAGCACGATCATGACGACAGCGCCGAGGCCGGCGCCCGAGGAGACGCCGACGAGGCCGGGATCGGCCAGCGGATTGCGAAACAGGCCCTGCATGACCGCGCCGGAGACGGCGAGCGATCCGCCGATCAGGAAGCCGAGGATGGCGCGGGGCAGGCGGATATCGAAGATGATGATCCGGTCGCGGGCGCTGAGTGCCGTTTCCGAGCCCGTCATGTTTCTGATAACATCGAGGACGGAAGCGTCCGACGCGCCTGTCGTGATGGAAAAGAGCAGGGCGAAGACGGAAGCCACTACGAGAAAGGTGATACCCAGCAGGGCGAGGTTGGTTCTATCACCCGCCTGCCTGCTTCTGCGGAAGGCCACAGAGAAGGATCGCCTGTTTCCCATCATGGCTTCCGGAACGGCCATCGTCAGCCCCCGTAGATTGCCGCGTTGAGTTCGCGGACGGCGCTCGCCGTGCGCGGACCGAAGCCCAGCAGATGCATGCCGTCCATGCGGATGATCGCCTTGTTTTCGCCGGCCGGCGTCAGCGCGATCGACGGCTGGGCAAGCAGATCCTCGTTCTTGGTGCCGGCACCATCGCCGCGGTTCATCATCAGGATCACGTCGGGCTTGGCGCTGATGATCGCCTCGTCGGTGAGCGGCTTGTAGCCCGGGAATTCGCCGACAGCATTGATGGCGCCGGCAAGCTTGATGATGCCATCAGCGGCGGTGCCGATGCCTGAAGCCATGATGCGGCCGTTCTGTGCGCTGAGGATGAAGAGAACGCGCTTGCGCTCCGCTTCGGGGCGCTTTCCGGCGTCTGCGACGGCGGCGTCGAGATCGGCGCCGACCTTTTCCTCAAGCGCCTTAGCCTTATCCTGAACGTTCAGCAGCGTGCCGACGCGATCGATCTTGGCGATGATGCCGTCGCGCGTATAGGCGTTCGGAACGGTTTCGAAGGGCACGCTGGCGTTCTTCAGAACGTTCAGCGCTTCCTGCGGACCTGAGCCCTCGACGGCGATGATCGCCGTCGGGTTCATGGCGAGAATGCCTTCCGGCGAAAGCGCGCGCATGTAGCCGACGTCGGGCAGCTTCAGGGCGGCTTCCGGATACGTGCTCGTCGTATCGCGGGCGATCAGCCTGCTTTCCTCGCCGAGCGCGTAGATGACTTCGGTGACGTCGCCGCCGACCGAAACCAGCCGCGAGGTATCGAGCACCTTGTCTTCGGCGCGGGCGGCGCGGACGAAAGCAAAGCTCTCGCCGGCCGGTGCTGCCGGGATCAGCGGCAGAGCCATGACGGCCGCCGTCAGGGCCAGCTCCCAGAGGCGGATCCGGCGCAGGTTTCTAGGCATCTTCATCGTTGCGATCCTTATGCGGCGACGCTTGTTGCCCGCGGCAGGTTTTCCATGATGTCACGCCATTCGGCATTCTCGTCCGAGCCTTCCTTCCGCTTGCCGAAGAACTGGATGATCATGTTGCCACCAGCATCATAGGCTTCGAGCGAGGTGACGTGGCCGTCCTTGGTCGGCTTGCGCACGGCCCAGGTCTCGGCAATGTGGTCCTGGCGCAGGTGCAGGTGGAAGGTTTCGTCGAGGATGTTGATCCACGGACCCATCGGCTGGACGTTGAAGATCGGGCCGGAATGGATCTGCACGATGCCGTTATTGGCAACGAAGCACATGATCGGTAGGCCTGACTTGACGGAGGCATGCATCATCTCTGCCGTCGCGGTATTGTCGAGCTTCCAGGCATAGTCGTCGCCGACGGAGCGCACGGCGGCCTGACGGCCGATCTTCAGGCGCTTCAGCATGCCGAAGAATTCGTGCGTGTCGGTCATCTTGCTCCAGTTATCACGCAGCTCTTCGCGGCTGACATTGCCGTCTTCGTCCGCATCGGCGGAAGCCTCTGCTTCGACGAGTTCCTGGCCCTGGTCCTCGAGCTTCAGCTCGGCGACGATGCGATGGTAGGCCTCGACATTGGATGCAGGGCGCAGGTGGATCTTGTGGACAGCGTTGCCCGTCTTGTCGAAATACTGGAGGCTGAGGCGTTCCGTGTCGCCGTCCCTCTTGGTGACGGCAAAGGCGTGGACCCAGCGGCTTGGAAAGACGCGTAGATCGATATTTTCGCCGAGTACGATGGCGTTGTGCTCGCCGACCTTGATGTTTTCGTAGACACCGATCTTCTCGTGTACGGCGCTTTCGTTGCGCGACAGGGCCATGACTTCGCCGAGATCGGCGACGCGCTCCAGGAGTTTTGCGGCGCTGGCATCGATTCTGACAGCGCTGATGCCGACTTCGGCTGCGACGAGGGCCGCCTCGGAAATCTTCAGCTGCGCGGCAATATCGCGCTCGCGCATCTTCGGATTTTCAGCGCGGAACGCGCGGATTTCGGATGGTGCCGGTCTGGTCTGCTCGGTCATGTTCTACCCTGCTATTAGCTTACTTGTTGAGAATGAGTTTGCCCTGACGGGTGATCTTCAGGCGGTAGATCACGCCGTCGTGCCGGATCATGATCTCGTTTGAGCCGCGAAAAAGATCGCTGCCTTCGAGAACGCGGATCTCGGCCACTGCTGGTTCGTTGCGCAGCTGTGCGAGCTTAAAGGTATCTGGCTTTTCAACCATCATTTCGGTCGGCTTATTCCGTGATTGCGGGGGCAAGACCCCGGTTCCGGTGACATTTATCTTGACTCTCATACTCATAGTTTTTTAAAGACGCAATAATTGAAGACAAAAGCAGTCAAGTTTTTGATCCTGCTGTTTTGAGGCCGCTGGGCGGCGGTCAATTTGCTTATGGAGAGGCGATGATGACGGGTCGGTTTGCCGCGTTTGCGGCTGGTGTGCTGTTTTCGGTGTCCGGTATTGCAGAGGCCTATGCGCAGGATGCGGCTGCAGCCGCCAAACTTGACGTCGAGCTCAATGCGCTGGCGCCCTCGCAGAAGGGCTGCATGATGACCTTCGTTGCCGAGAACAATCTGCAGACACCGATCAACAAGATCTCTTTCGAACTTGCCTTCTTCAACGACAAGAATGCCGTCGACCGCATCACCGTGCTCGATTTCCGCGATCTGCCGCAGGGCAAGAAGCGCGTGCGCCAGTTCGATATGCCGAACGTCAAATGCGAGACGGTCACGCGCATCATCATCAACGATACGCCGGTCTGTGATGGGCCGGCGGCCGGCGAATGCATGAAGGGTCTCGTGACCCGCTCGCAGATAACAGTTCCTTTCGAAGGCTAAACCCAGGCCGGGATGAAGCCCGGCGCGCATGTTTCAGGCTGTCCGAGGCGTAAAATGGCAATTTCAGCGAAGTCCAGATCGAGACACGTGCTCATCGAGGAGGCGAGCGCTGACGAGAGCCTGAACGACAATAATCCCGGGCATGAGCTTTCCGACCTGCACAATGCGCAGCGACAGCCGGCCGGCGAGACCGTCATTCATTATGCGCGTTTCGCGCAGATATCCTCCTTCCCCGATCATCCGGAAGCCGCACCCGCATCCTCGGTCACCCCGCCACCAATGGATGCGGCGGTGGAAAAGCAGGAAGGCGAGAAGGCGCCGGTGCGGCGCCGGCTGACGCTGACCTGTATCTGCTCGCTGGTCTTTCATGCGGCATTGGCGACTGCGCTGATCGTCGCGTTTCCCAAGGCTCCAGAAGAGGCGATCGAAGAAGCTGGTCAGGCGGTGAGCGTCGTCATGTACGGCAATTCCGACGTCGATCAGACAGCCGCCGGCGAGACCGAAACGACCGTCCAGGAAGAGATCATTCCGGAGGCGGTGCAGCCCGACACGATCCAGCCGACGAAACCCGAGACAGCGCAAGTTCAACCGGAAACCGTTCAGCCGACCGAGGTTACGCCTGTCGAAACGCAGGACCCCGTTCAGCAGGCGCCAGCGCAGGAAGTAACGCGGGTTTCGCCGGAAACCTCCGCGGCTGTGGAGCCGGAAATTCTGGTTTCCGAGGTGCCGGCCGAAGAATCCGTTGTGCAGCCGATGTCGACTGTCGTTCCCGAACACCAGGTGACGGTCGACACGGTTTCTCCTGAAGTGCAACCATCTGAGGTGCAGCCGACTGAAGTAAAGCCCGCAGAGACCCAGCGTGAGGTCGCGCAGGCCCCCGAAGAGGTGAAGCCTGTCGAAACGGCTGAAGTCCAGCCTGAGCCGGAGAAGTCTGAGGAGGTTGTCACGCCGATGCCGAAGCCGAAGGTGGTGAGGCAAGAGAAGCCTAAGCCGGTTGAAAAGAAGCGTGCGCCTAAGAAGACTGCTGGTTCGCAAGGTGAAGGGCAGCAGGATTCCCAGAGAGGCGTTGCTGAGGGGAGTTCGTCGGCGCAATCCGATAGCAATTCGCAGGCTGCCAGCAACAATAATGATGGTGTCGGTACTGCGGCAATTGCCAACTACAAGGGCAAGGTCCGAAGCCGTATTCGTCGCGCCATCAGGAAGCCCCGTGGTGTCGAAGGCAGCGTTGTCGTGACCTTTTCGGTGAGCGGCAACGGTGGACTGACTTCGGCTCGCGTTTCGCAGGGATCGGGTATTCCCGATATCGATCAGCTTGCTCTTGACGCTGTACGTCGGGCTGCGCCGTTCGGCCCTCCGCCAGGTGGGCAAGCCATGACCATCTCGGCACCAATCCAGATCCAATAAATATGATAAAAACAATCAACTTTATACTTTACTCTAAAAATCAAGTTTAATAAGGTCCGTTCGCACACGCAGGAATCGTGTGACGATTAACGAGCGAACGGGTGGTAAATGGCTCGAAGGGCGAAGAAGGGGGCGAACCGGGACATCCGTGTTCAGGCCGATCAGGAGACGAAAGAGATCTCCTCGGGCCGCTCCAAGCTGGATGGCCGCAGTTTCCTCTATGTCGGCGGCCGCGATTGCCAGGTGGCGCATCTGCGCCAGATTGCCAGCAATTTCGGGGCAGAGCTCATCCACCATGATGGCGGGCTTCGCGAAGCGGTTTCCCGCATCGATACGCTGCTTCCCTCCGTCGACTGCGTGTTCTGCCCCATCGACTGTATCAGCCACGATGCCTGCCTGCGTGTGAAGACCGGCTGCAAGAAGTTCAGCAAGGCCTTCATCCCGCTGCGCAATGGCAGCAAGTCCAGCCTGGAGCGTGCGCTGCAGACGATGAACGAACGAGACAATTCCCGATGAATGGACATTTTTTCGATGAATAATGGGCACCCTGACGGGTTCACGATGATCGGCCTGCACAAGCTCGCCGCTCACGGCGGCGACGGCCTCGTGCCGGAGCTTTACGAGGTTTTCCTTGAGAATGCCGCGCGCCAGCGCAGCTATCCGAATGTTGTGCTGTTTCCCGCTTGGGAAGCGCGCATGCCCGGTGAAGCTGCTGTAAAACCCATTGGCGCGGACGCTGCTGATGGCAATAATATCGTCGCGTTTCCGCGTTATGCGGAGCGGGCAAAGAAGAAAAAGGCGTGAGGATTTTTTGATGTATATCGCGATGAACCGCTTCAAGGTTGCGGCCGGCGCCGAAGGCGATTTCGAGACTGTCTGGCGCAATCGCGATTCCAGCCTTTCCGAAGTTCCCGGCTTCATCGAGTTTCGCCTGCTCCGTGGCAAGGCCAATGCGGAGGAGGGCTATACGCTGTTTTCCTCGCATACGCTCTGGCGCAGCGAAGAGGATTTTCTGAACTGGACGAAGTCCGAGAATTTCCGCGCCGCGCATCGCAATGCCGGCGACAACAAGGGCCTGTACAAGGGGCCGCCGGTGTTTGAAGGCTTCAACGTCGTTGACGGCATATGAGCGGCGATCCCGATCGTATCGAGGTTCTGCCGGTCCTGCCGTCGCTCGATATCGCAGAGACGCTCATCTTCTATCGCGATCAGCTTGGCTTTGCCAAAATAATCTATCAGGCGCCGGATTATCTGATCCTCCGGCGCGATGAGATGGAGCTGCATTTCTGGCTAACCGATGACCGCGCTCTGCCGGAAAAGACCTCGGTCTATCTGCGAGGCGGGCGTATTGGTGCGCTGCACGCGGAATATAGCGCAAAGGCTGTTCCGCGCCTATCCGAGATGGAGGTGCGGCCGTGGAATATGGAGGAATTCTATATCCATGATCCTCACGGCAATCTCCTGCGCTTCGGGCGTATACCGAAGTCGCCGAGTTAAGCCCGAACGCGGAAGAACGCGCTCGCCGAAACTACCAGCCAGCCCAGCATCATCGCCCAGCCGCCAGTCGGCGCGGCATAGGGAAAGATGCCGGAGCCGGTAAAGCGCAGGGTGACGAGATCGCCCGCGAAAAGCAGCGTCCCCACGATCATCAGCAAACCGGCGAGCCAGGTGGTTTTGATCTTGCCGGCCCCGAGGGCCAGCGCCAGAAGAGCAGGGGCATGCGCCAGGCACATGGTGGAGGCCGAGGCGGCGAGATGCGCATCGCCGCCGCCATGGGCGGCAAGGGCGGCGAGCGCCACGCCTGTCAGGCCGAACAGGCCGGCAAAGAGGAAGAGCACCGGCTCGATACGCGTGTTCAGGCTCATGACTATTCCTTGTTCTGCATGTGATGGGCGAGCCGCTCGACCGGCGTCCAGATGAGATCGCGTAGCGCCTGGCTGGGAATGGTCTCGTCCATCGCCTGGCGGAAGCAGAGCAGCCATTCGTCGCGTTCGACAGGGCCGATCTCGGCAACGAAATGACGGCTGCGCAGACGGGGATGGCCGCGCTTGTCGGTATAGAGCGGGGGACCGCCGAGATAGCCGGTCATATATTCGTAGAATTTCTCTTCGCTGCCTTCGAGGCTTGGCGGGTGCACGGCGCGCACGTGTTTCGTCTCCGGCAGCGTATCCATCAGCTCATAGAAGCGATGCGTCAGAGCCCGGACGACCGGATCGCCGCCGATCGCCTCGTATAAAGTCGTCACTTGCTCTGTCACAAAACCATCCCTTGAAACCCGTCCCTACATGCACCCGTTAAAAAAGGATCGCAACTGTCATCAAAACGCCGCGGCATTTCGCCCATAATCCCTTGCAGGACAGGGGATCTGATAGATTATTCTTGACAAAACCGTCCGGACGGTATCTTTGTAAATCCATGTCAAACGCTCATCATCGCAAGAAACAACCCGTGCTCGTGCGCCAGCAGTTGCTGGAGGTTGCCGCGCGTCTTGCCGGTGAGAGCGGCATGAGCGCTGTCACGCTCGATGCGGTCTCGGCTGCGTCGGGTGTCAGCAAGGGCGGGCTGCTGCATCACTTCCCCACGAAGAATGCCCTGCTGGACGCCCTATTCGAAAGCCTGCTGGAGAAGTTCGACGCCGATATAGACGAGTTGATGCGCGGCGATCCGCTGCCGCAGGGCCGTTTCTCGCGCGCCTATCTGCAGGCGGTGTCCGGGCTGAAGGATCGTCCCGACGATTCCCGAAGCTGGACGCAGGTGACGATCGCCCTGCTTGCCGAACCCCGGCTGCGCCTGCGCTGGCGCCAATGGGTAGCGGCAAGAGCCGAGGAATATATCGGCACCGACTCCGCGCTCGACACCCTGATCGTGCGTTTTGCCGCCGACGGTCTGTGGTTCGCAGATACGTTGGAAAGCCATGATATCGGTGACGCTCTGAGGCGAGAGCTGATTGCCCGCCTCATCGAGCTGACCCACAAGTAGATCAAGAAGGAATACCGCCATGAACCCGGCTGCCGTCTATGGGCTGCTCGTTGCAGCTATCGTGCTTGAAGTTATCGGCACGACCGCGCTTCAGCTTTCCCAGCAATTTACCCGTCTTGGGCCGACGGCGCTCGTCGTCGCCTGCTATGGGGCTGCCTTCTACTGCCTGTCGCTGACGCTGAAGCATATCCCTGTCGGGATCGCCTATGCGATCTGGAGCGCTTTGGGAATCGTGCTGATTTCCTCCGTCGGGCTCGTGTTTTTCAAGCAGAGGCTGGATACGCCTGCCATTATCGGCCTCGGCCTGATCATATCAGGCGTGGTCGTCGTCAACCTGTTCTCCAAGACCGTTTCCCATTGATGTGAAAAGGGGTTTTCCCGGCCGCAGGACCGGGAAAAATCCGCTTTGTCAAAATACCGACAAAGGTCTATGTCTTCCTCTGACGCGGAGGAGGGACTGCTTTGGCTGCCCATCTTTCCAAAGCGCTTTGAATCCCGCCTTCCTGCTTGCCAAAAATCCAAAGGTTCTAGAGGAGCATAGTCATGGCCATTCGCACCGTCGTATGGGGAGAGAACATCCATGAGACAACCAACGAGATCGTCCGGGGCATCTATCCCGAAGGCATGCACACGACCATCGCCCAGGCGCTGAACACCGACCCGGCGATTTCGGCGACCACGGCGACACTGCAGGAGCCCGAGCATGGCCTCACCGAAGCCCGGCTTGCCGAGACCGATGTCCTGACCTGGTGGGGTCACAAGGATCATGGTGCGGTCTCCGACGTCGTCGTCGAGCGTGTCGCCAAGCGGGTGTGGGAAGGCATGGGCCTGCTCGTGCTGCATTCCGGCCATTTCTCGAAGATCTTCAAGCGGCTGATGGGCACACCCTGTGCGCTGAAGTGGCGCGAGGCAGGCGAGCGCGAGCGTCTGTGGACGATCAATCAACGCCACCCGATCGCAACTGGTCTCGGCGAGCATTTTGAGCTTGAAAACGAGGAGATGTACGGCGAGCAGTTTTCCGTTCCGGAACCGCTGGAGACGGTGTTCATCTCCTGGTTCCAGGGCGGCGAAGTCTTCCGCTCGGGCCTGACCTGGCGGCGCGGGGCCGGCAACATCTTCTATTTCCGTCCGGGTCACGAAACCTATCCGACCTATCACGATGCAAACGTGCAGAAGGTGCTGATCAATGGCGTGAAGTGGGCCTATAACCCGCAGGGCGCATTGAAGAGCATCACCGATGCCCCAAATGTGCCGGTAGAGAAGGCACTGGAGCCGATCGTCGAGCGCGGCCCGAGACTGCATCAGGCCGGCGAAGCCGGTTACCGCTGAGGAGCATCCATGCGACTACTCGTTCTTGGTACGGGCGTGATGGCGAAAAACCAGCTCGCCCATTTCATGAATATCGACGGCGTGACCGTGGTCGGCGCCGTCGACACGGATTCCGACCGTCTGGCCGCCTTTGCCGACAAGTTCAATATAGAGAAGCGGTTTCTGACGCTCGACGAGGCGATCGCCTGGGGCGAGTTCGATGCGGCGACCAACATCACGCCTGACCGGATCCACCATCCGACCACCATGGCGCTGATTGCTGCCGGCAAGCATGTGCTTTGTGAGAAGCCGCTGGCGGAGAACTATCCGAAGGCGCTGGAGATGACGGAAGCGGCCGAGACCGCCGGGGTCATCAACATGGTGAACCTCACCTATCGCAACGTTGCTCCCCTGCAGCGCGCCCGCGAGATGGTGCTATCGGGCGAGCTCGGCACGATCAAGCATGTGGAGGCGTCCTATCTGCAGAGCTGGCTGGTATCCCGCGCCTGGGGCGACTGGCGCACGGAATCGACCTGGCTGTGGCGTTTGTCGACGGGTCACGGTTCGAACGGCGTGCTCGGCGATGTCGGTATCCATATCCTCGATTTCGCCGCCTATGGCGCGGCGACCGATATCGATCACGTCTTTGCGCGGCTCAAGACCTTCAACAAGGCGCCGGGCGGGCAGATCGGCGAGTATATGCTCGATGCCAATGACAGTTTCACCATGTCGGTCGATTTCGCCAATGGAGCGCTTGGCGTCATCCATGCCAGCCGCTGGGCGACCGGTCATCTGAACGAGCTGAAGTTGCGTATCTATGGCGAGAAGGGCAGTCTCGAAGTCATCCACCGCCCAAGCGGTTCCGAGCTGCATGGCTGCCTCGGCGACGATGTGGAAACGGCGAGCTGGAAGCCGGTCGATGTGCCGCCGGTTCCAACCAACTACCAGCGCTTTGCCGAGGCCGTGGCAACGGGCGTACAGCTCGACCCGAACTTCCGTCATGCGGCAAACCTGCAGAAAGTGCTCGACCTTGCCATGGTCACCGAGCGCGAACGCCGCGAGCTGAAGGTCTGATATTCTCCCCGTATCTGTCTTGGAGATCCTTACCGCCGCCCTTCGCGCGCGGCGGTAACATGCGGCAATTGACCGCTAAAACCTGTACTTAAGTGTACTTGAGCCACGCCCGGCACTATCCATATTTGCTCAATGGCCAACGCGGTAACCGTCGTGTCGGCTCCTGCGCGGAAGGCCATGTCATTCCCAAAGCACTTTCGTTTTTCTTCGAAATGCGGAAGCGATCTTTCTTCGTTTTGACGCAATTCCGGATGCAAAGCGAAACCGCCGTGCACTTTTGCTGGAATTGCTCTAGTCGGCAACGGAAAACACATGACTGACATTATCGCCAATACACCCCTTCCCGAAAAATCCGCCCCCGAGACACAAGACTTTGCCACTGCCGGGATCGCCCCTATGGACCGGCCGAGCGCGATAACGCGCTTCTTCATGGGCATCGTCGCCTGGGCCGAGGGCCTGAATTTCAAATATGCCAAACTCGGCAATCCGCCGGTCTATGATAACAACGTTTTCCCGTGGGCGAAGGAGGTCGAGAAGGCTTGGCCTGAGATCCGCGCCGAACTGGACCGTGTGCTGGTACGCCAGAGCGAACTGCCGAGCTTCCAGGAAATCTCCACCGATGTGCAGACCATTTCCAAGGATAATCGCTGGAAGACCTTCTTCCTCGTCGGCTTCGGGGTGAAGTCGGAGCAGAATATCCAGGCCTGCCCGGAAACCTGGAAGGCGGTGCAGAAGATCCCCGGCCTGAAGACGGCGATGTTTTCGATCTTCGAGCCCGGCAAACATCTGCCGGCCCATCGCGGACCCTATAATGGCGTATTGCGCCTGCATCTCGGCATGATCGTGCCAGAACCGGCCGACAAGCTTGCCATCCGCGTCAAGGACCAGATCTGCCACTGGCAGGAAGGCAAGGCGCTGATCTTCGACGACGCCTATGAGCACGAGGCCTGGAACCACACGGACAAGACGCGTGTCGTTCTGTTCATCGATTTCGTCAAGCCGCTGAGATTCCCGGCGCGGCTGATCAACTGGGCTCTGCTCAATCTTGCGATTTTCACGCCGTTCATCCGCGAAGGGCTCGATAATCACAAGGAGTGGGAAAAGAAGTTCTATGCGCAGGCGGAAGCGCTGCGCAATCGCGGGTAAGCAAGGGGCTCCCTCCTTGCTCTCCGTCATCCTCGGCCTCGTGCCGAGGATCTAATCACGTTGATGATAAAGGCGACGGCTTAGATACTCGGGACAAGCCCGAGCATGACGACTCGGAGGGGCGTACCCCGGTCCATAAGCAATAGGCCCCGCCGGAGCGGGGCCAACTGCTATTACTCGATCACCTGAACCACACGATGGGTCTGCGGCTCGACGATCACATGGCGATTGTTGATCACCGTATAGGCATAGCGCGGATTATCCGGCACCGGGATCACCTGGACATTTGCGGGCAGCGGCTTGCCGACGACGATCGGCTGCTGCACCACGACTGCCGACGGCGGGGCCGGCTGCTGCTGCACATAGGTTACGACCTCGCGCGGCGGCGGATCGACGACAGCACCGGCGACACCGCCTGCCACGCCGCCAATGGCAGCGCCCACGGGACCGCCGACAATGGCGCCGGTGATTGCGCCGCCGGCAGCACCCGTCACGGCTCCATCAGCCATCGCATTCGTGGCCAGAGACGAGAGCGCAAGCGCGCTCGACACAAGAATGACCTTGTACATTTTCTTCTCCTTGGCTCCAGAGCATTTTCGTTTTTCGAGGAACACGGAAATGCTCTACCTCTTTGTTTTTAAAACAACTCCTCACAAAAAAATCGCGTTGCAGTTCTGCTGGAATTGCTTTGGTCTGCACTGAGGTAACGGGCCCATCCTGTCGATGTTCCGGCTGGAGAAGCGTTTCGGAGTCACGGTTTGGAAGCGCAGTTCACATAGTGTGAGGCGCCGCTATTCCAGCCTGCGGCGGAACAGCCAGGCGGCGGCACCAAGCGTCGCGCAGGCAATCAGCGCCAGGGGAATGGTCTGGTTCAACACCTCGGCTGCAGGAATATCCTTCAGGAAGACGCCTTTGACGATGATGAGGAAATAGCGCAGCGGATTGACAAGCGTCACCGGCTGCAGCCAGTCCGGCATGTTCTCGATCGGGGTTGCGAAACCCGAAAGCAGCATGGCCGGCACCATGAACAGGAAGGCGCCGAGGATCGCCTGCTGCTGTGTCATCGAGAGCGCCGAGATGAAGAGGCCGAGGCCCGCCACCGAAGCCAGATAGAAGATCGAGCTGCCATAGAGCAGGAAGAGCGAGCCGCGCAAGGGCACGCCGAAGATGAAGATCGCCGCCAGCACATAAAGCGTCATGTGGAAGAGACCGATCATCATCGGCGGAATGAGCTTGCCGATGAGGATTTCGTGGACGCGCAGCGGCGAGACCATCAACTGGTCGAAAGTGCCGAGTTCCCGTTCGCGGGCAATGGAGAGGGCGGTGACGATGAGGCCGATGAGCAAGGCGATGCTGGCGATCAGGTTCGGCACCATGAACCATTGATAGGTGAGGTTGGCGTTGAACCAGTTGCGCGGCACGGTCGCGACCGTCTTTGCCATGGCGCGCCGGCCTGCCGGCGTATCGGCCGAAAGCGTCATGCCGATTTGGGTGAGATAGCCGGAGACGATCTGGGAAGCGTTGGAGCGGCGTCCGTCGAGGATGATCTGCAGATCGGCTGATATACCGGCCTCGATGTTGCGGGAGAAATCCGGGCCGATCTCGATTGCCGCGATCACGGCCTGACCGTCGATCGCTTCGCGGATATCGGTCTGGTTATCGGCGGTCTCGATGCGCCGGAAAGTCGGAGAGCCCTGGATACGCTGGATCAGTTCCTGCCCCCAATGGCCGCTGTCACGGTTCAGCACCATGACATCGACATTGCGCACTTCGAGCGTCGCCGCGTAGGAGAAGATCAGGAGCTGCATGAGGGGCGGCACGATCAGCACGAAGCGTCCCTTGGGATCGCGCATCACGGCGAGCAGTTCCTTGACGATGAGAGCCTTCAGCCGCGTCCACCACATCTCAGCCGATCCTCTTTCTGGTGCTGCGGGCAGCCAGCACAAACATGATGCCGCCGATCGTGAGCATGACGGCGATCGCGCGCGCGAACATCGGCCAGATATCGCCTGCCAGGAACACCGTCTGCAGGCTGGGGATCAGATAGCGGGCCGGCACGATGACGGTGATCCACTGGATGATTGTGGGCATGGAATTGATCTCGAAGAGAAAGCCCGACAGCAGGAAGGCCGGCAGAAAGGCTGTGATCAGCGCGAGCTGCGAGGCGAGGAACTGGTTCTTGGTCGCCGTCGAAATCAAGAGGCCCTGGCCGAGAGCGGGGATCAGGAAGGCGGCCGACAGGGCATAGAGCGCTGCGACCGAGCCACGGAACGGCACGCCGAAGAGGAAGACGGCGAGCAGCACGCAGAGCGTCATCGAGGCGAGGCCGAGCAGGAAATAGGGGAGGATCTTGCCGGCAAGCAGTTCGGCTGATGTCACCGGTGTCGCCATCATTGCCTCCATCGTTCCGCGCTCCCATTCGCGGGCGACGACGAGCGAGGTGAGCAGCGTGCCGACCAGCGTCATGACGATGGCGATGGAGCCGGGGACGAGGAAGTTTCGGCTCGTGAGCTCCGGATTGAACCAGAAGCGCTGCTCGATGGAGATTGGGGGACCCGCTGCAACCGTTTCGGATTGCCGCTGCCGCTCCCAGTTGGCGACGGCGCCCTGTGCATAGTTCTGCACGAAATTGGCGGTGTTCGGGTCCGAACCGTCGACGAGAACCTGGATCTGCGGGCGGTTGCCGGCGGTATAGTCCGTCGTGAAATCGGCGGGAATGACGACGATGCCGCGCACCTTGCCGAGCACGAGATCATCTTCGAACATGCGGCGGTCGCGCCCGACCGTGACGGAGAAGTAACGGGAGGCCTGGAAGCTTGCCGAGAGGTCCTGCGTCAAGGGCGTTGCCTGTTCCAGCACGAGGCCGATACGGGTGCGGGTCGTATCCAGCGATACGCCGTAGCCGAACAGGAAGAGCAGGATCAGCGGCAGCACGAAGGCGATGAGAATGGTGCTGGGATCACGGATCGCCTGATAGCTTTCCTTGCGCACGAGGGCGATGAAGCGGCGGATGCGGGAAGAGGTGCTCACGCGGCCTCCTCCTCTGTTTCCGACTCCTGAACCAGGGCGATGAAGGCATCTTCCATCGTCGGGTCCGGCTGTTCTTTTGTCGCCACGCGCGCCTTCAACTCATCGGGCGAACCGAGCGCGATCGAGCGGCCGCGATAGATCAGCGAGATGCGGTCGCAATATTCGGCCTCGTCCATGAAGTGCGTCGTCACAAGCACCGTGACGCCTTTTTCGACGAGTGCATTGATGTGGGTCCAGAATTCGCGCCGGGTGATCGGATCGACGCCTGATGTGGGCTCGTCGAGGAAGAGGGCGCGCGGCTCATGCATGACAGCGCAGGCGAGCGCCAGGCGCTGTTTCAGGCCGAGCGGCAGGTCCTTGGCAGAATGGCGCGCGTGGCGGCCGAAATCGAATATGTCGGTCATCAACTCGATGCGCTCGCGTTGGCGTGCGCCGCGCAGACCATAGACGCCGGCGAAGAATTCGAGGTTCTGCATGACCGTGAGATCGCCGTAGAGCGAGAATTTCTGCGCCATGTAGCCGAGCTGGTTGCGGGCAACGGCTGCATCCTTGCGCAGATCGAAACCGGCAACACGGCCTTCGCCCTCCGTCGGCTTCAACAGGCCGCAGAGCATCTTGAAGGTGGTGGACTTGCCCGCACCATTCGGGCCGAGCAGGCCGAAGATCTCGCCGCGGCTTATATCAAAGGTGATCTTGTCGGCGGCGGTGAAATCCCCGAAGCGTTTGGTCAGGCCGTGCGCCTCGATGACGGGACGATCGCCCATTTCGCTTGGCGGCGCTTGCGCTTCCGCGAGTTTCGAGCGTCCGCCGGGGCCGCCGCCCAGCATGTCGATGAAGGCATCCTCGAAGCGGGCAGGAGTGGGCGCAAGCTTTGCTTCACCGGCGGCACCGCCGATATCAGGCGTCTCGTCCTTGCCGGTGACGAGGCGGATGGCATCGCCCTGGATGACACCGTCGATGACGCCTTTCGTCTGCAGGAGTTCGGCCAGCACCTGCCGCCTGCGGCCGGTGATACCTGATACCTTGAAGACGCGGTCTTCCACGCGGCCGGTCAGATCATGCGGCTTGCCGGAAAAGAGCAGTTTGCCCTGATTGAGCAGCAGAACGTGATCACAGGCCTCTGCCTCATCCAGATAGGCGGTCGACCAGAGCACGCCGATGCCTTCCTGCGTCAGGTTCTCCACCATCTTCCAGAGGTCGCGGCGCGAGATCGGGTCGACGCCGACGCCCGGCTCATCGAGCAGCAGCAGGCGCGGCTTCTTCAATAGTGCGCAGGCAAGGCCCAGCTTCTGCTTCATGCCGCCCGAAAGCTTGCCGGCGAGCCGCGTCGTGAAGCGCTTGAGATCGGTGAAGGTCAGCAGTTCCTCGAAGGCGCTCGAACGTTCGGCTTTCGGCAGGTCGCGCAGATCGGCATAGAGATCGAGATTTTCCTGGACCGACAGATCCTCATAGAGGCCGAAGCGCTGCGGCATGTAGCCGATCGAGGCCTGAATGGCGGCCGGGTTCTTCTGCGTATTAAAGCCCAGCACGTCCACCGTGCCGCTATCCGGCATCATCAGGCCGGTCATCAGCCGGATCAGTGTCGTCTTGCCGGCGCCGTCGGGGCCGACGAGACCGGTGATCGCGCCGCCCTTGACCTCGCCGGAGACGGCATCAAGCGCGGCCGGGCCATCACCGAAGCGCTTGGTGACATCGGCAAGCCGCACCAGCGCTTCATCCTTTGGGGCGGGAGAGGTGCTCATTGTGCGGCCAGAGAGGGAAAGCGCACGGTAACAGGCATGCCCTGGCGCAGGTCCGGGCCGGGCCTGTCGATGACGATGCGCAGGCGATAGACGAGATCGGTGCGAAGCTCGGGCGTCTCCACCGATTTCGGCGTGAATTCCGCGACCGGCGAAATGAAGCCGATCGTGCCTTCATAGGGCTTGTCGGGTTGCGTATCCGAGGTCACCTGAACCTTCATGCCGGGATGCAGGCGGCCGAGATCGCCTTCCGCAACATAGCTGCGGACCCAGACCGGCTGGGTCAGCGAGAGCACAAAGACGGTATCTGCCGGCGAAACGATGGCGCCGGGTTCCCGCACGCGGGAGAGGATGATGCCGTCATTCGGGGCGAGCAGTTCGGTATCGGCAAGCGAGATGCGGGCGGAGGCCAGTGCAGATTGCGCGGCCTTCAACTGCGCTTCGGCATTGGCAATGTCTTCCACGCGGCTGCCCTCCTGCAGGAGTTTCAGCGCTTCATTGGCGGAATCCGAACGCGCCACGGCCATCGAGCGATTGGCGGTCGCCTCGTCGAGATTCGCCTCCGATATCGTGCCCTGGGGGCGGAGCTGGCGGGCGCGGTCATAGGCGATGTTGGCATTGCGGAGCGCAGCAAGGCTTTCATCATAGGAGGCTTGCGCCTGGGCGATCTCCGTCGGGCGCGGACCGGCCTTCAGCTTGTCGAGCGTCGCCTGAAGAGCCGCAACATTGGCCTCAGCCGAGGCGACGGCTGCTGCGAATGGTGCAGTGTCGAGCTTGCCGAGTACCTCGCCGCTCTTGATCATGTCGCCCTCATCGACGGCGAGCGAGGCAACCCGGCCATTGAGGCGGAAGCCGAGGGAGACCTGGCGGATATCGACATTGCCATAGAGCGCGAATTCTTTTGTGCGCTCCGGCAGCCAGCCTAGCTTCTGGGGCAAGCCGTACCACCAGGCCGCGGCACCCGCAGCGAGGAGAATGACGATGGCAAGGGGGAGGATCCGTCTCATCTTGTGTTTCCTTTCGCCGGCTGAAGCTGGCCGACAAGCTCTGCGACCAGACTGCGCAGGGTCTGGAGTTGTTCCGGGCCGACCGCCTGCCATTCCATCTGGGCGAGAACGGCGGCATGGGCTACGCGGAAGATCATGATGTTGCCGACGAAGGAGAGCGTGCGCAGCCGCACATGCTCGGAAGTCGGGTCTTCCTGCAGGATGGTGCCGATCATCAGGCGTGCCATCTCGATCATCGGACCCATCAGGCCCTGATAGACACGGGCGAAGGCTTCGGTCGGCTCCATCTGTTCGCGAATGATGAAGCGCGCCCAAGGCTCGGATTCCTTGCTGACGAAAAGGCCGACCATGGTTGTCGCCATATCCGTCAGGAAAAGCCGTGCCTCCTCTTCGCCCAATGCCTCTCCGGCAGCGGCAAGCTCCATGAGACGGGCGCCGATCCGCTGCCGGAGGCCGCCGACATGGCGGTCGATGCGCGAGACCAGATATTCCGCGGTCGCGACATAGAGGCCTTCCTTGCCGCCGAAATAATAGGGAATGGCCTGCAGGTTGACGCCTGCGGCTTCGCTCAGCTGCCGCGTCGAGGTGCCGTCGAAGCCGTATCGGCCGAAGACATCGAGGGCTGCGGACAGCAGCTTTTCCCGGGTGATTTCGGCGCGGTTTGATTGGTTTTGTTCATCAGTCATGTCTCATATATATACTCAATAAAAATTTCAGTCAATCGAATGAATTTATATCTTGCGCAGCCTGTGGGGCGGGATAGTGCCTGAAACCGCTGTCGTCACTGGCAAAGCGGCATAATTTACGCTTTTGGCTGTCCTGTTTACCGTTGCGTACTTCCGCAAAGGCTAATGTTCTGGCTGAATGGGCTGATGAGAAACCGGCCCGTCACGCCAAGCGCTGCAAGACATGCCTGGAGAGCGCTCCTCGCGAGTGCGGCTCTTGCTCTTCCTGTGACCATGGCTTGCGCCGACGATGTTGCGTCCGGAAAAGGCAATCGCATTCAGAACGAGGTGGTGAAACCATCTCCTCATGATGGACAACTGACGGCACCGCGCCTGAGCGCGAATTGGTGGCTGCGGATCAGGCGCGAGACAGCGCAGGCCGATCAGCCGGATGGTTCGAAGCAGGTTTTTGCGCGCGGCATCGACCAGCAATGATCCCGGACATTGTCGTTATCGCAAAACCGCCGCACACTTTTGCGCGACATGCTCTAACTCCCAGAGCCTACGCATCGGGCTTTCCGAAGGCCGATTCCGGTTACGGGCCGGTAGTGTTCGTCTCCGGCCGATGGGGGCTCGGATCCCTTTTGCGGCGCTGAGCCCGGCCGATCAGGCGCAGGGCCACCGCCGAGGGCAGGATTCTCGCAATGAAGGCGGCGAGCTTCGAGGAGATGCCGGGAATGACGAGGCGGCGGCCGGACCTGAATCCCCGCCATGCCTGCTCGGCCACATAGTCGGCATCGAGCTTGGGCAGGACCTTGAAGAGGGCAGCCCGGTTGGCGCCGGATTTTTCAAGGAACTCGGTTGAGACAGGGCCGGGGGCGACGCAGGTTACCGTCACACCGAAGCGGTGGACCTCCTCGTGAAGGGCGGTCGAGAAGGCGCGCACGAAATTCTTGCTGGCATAATAGAAGGCCATGTAGGGGCCTGGCGTGAAACCGGCGACGGAGCCGAGATTGATGACGCCGCCGCTGCGGCGCGCCACCATGCCCGGCAGGAAGCGAAGGGTCATGTCGGCGAGCGCGCGGATGTTGACGTCGATGATCCCGAGCTGCTCATCGGCGGGCAGGGAGGTTGTCGCGCCGCGCAGCCCATAGCCGGCGCTATTGACCAGAACGCTGCAGATCAGTCCATTTTCGGCAAGATAGGATTCCAGCCGGGCGGATGCATCTGCGGAGGCGAGGTCGAGTTCGATCGTGAAGGCTTCGCCGCCCGCCTGCGTAATCTCCGTTGCGGCAGCCGCAAGGCCTTCGGGGGAGCGCGCCACGAGCACTACGATATTTCCCTCGCGCGCGGCAACCCGGGCAATGGCCCGCCCGATACCGCGGGATGCACCGAGCACGACGACAGCCAAGCGCTGCTCGGCGCTTTCGCTCATGGTGCTGTTCCCGCAATCGATATGCCGGCGGGCTTTCCCGCCTGCGGCAGCCCCCTGACCTCGTCGGTGATCTCGCCGTTCAGGATCTTTTCGAACCGCTCCAATGCCCGGGCGATGCTGGCGCCATCCATGACGCGGTGGTCATAGTGGATGCGCACGGTGACGGTGCCGTCCGCATCGATCGGGCTGTAGTTCAGCAGCGTGGTGAGCGGCGTCAGCGGATTCAAGGATTCGGCGCCGAGGCCGGAATAGACAGAGAATTGGAACGTGCCGAAATAATGCCCACGTCGTTTTGCCAGGTTGAGCCCGAGCCACATCATGGACCAGCGGAGCAGGGCGGGCGCCCGGGCCAGTTTGAGCGAACGCCGGAAGTCCTTGATCTCGCCAATCGGTAGTGAGCGGGCTTCGCGGATCAGCTTTTCCAGCTCGGGAATGGGGCGCTGTTCCGGCCCCTTTATCTTGCTCAGGAGGACGATCCGCTCGCCCTCATGCTCGCGCTCGTGGGCAACGGAGGCCACGCTTTCGGGATATTCGTAGAGCTGATGAAACGGGAATTTGATATAGGCGCGCCGGAGATCCGGGGTCTCCTTCGAGAGCAGCGAATAGCCTTTCAGGAACAGCACGGTCCATGACGGGCGCGGATCGCAGGCGCTTCTCGCTTCCAGCAGCGGGCGGATATTCATCTGCCGCTGCACGGTGACGCGCGGGATGCCGATCGAAAATCGCATGAGATCTCCGACAAGCCGCCTTGCGGGCGAAAGTCTGATTGTTCGTCCCCTCATCCTGCCTTCCTCCTAGAGCATTTCCGTTTTTCTGCGAAACACGGAAATGCTCTATCTCCTTGTTTTCACGCAATTCCGGACGCAGAACCGCTACACACTTTTGCTGGAATTGCTCTAATAGAGATAAGGGATGATGCGCTTGGTTTTGTCCATATAGGCGCGGTATTCAGGGCCGAAAACGTCGAGCATCATACGCTCTTCCTTGTCCACCCTCAGGAAGAACAGCACCCCGAACCCGACGAGCCCCGCAAGACCCGCCACCCAGTTCGACAGCAGGAAAGCCTGCGCTAGTCCCATCAGCATGAAGGAGGTGTACATGGGGTGGCGCACGAGCGCGTAAGGCCCGGCGCATATCAATTCGTGCTTCTGGCGGATTTCGAGCGTGATGGACCAGTTTCGCCCCAACTGCTTGTGGGTTCTGCGAAAGACCCACATGGCGAGGCAGAAGACGGCCGCTCCCAGCACGACCGCCCACAGGTGGGCTGGGTAGTCGGCTGCTTTCGGGATGCCCGTCGCGACATAGAAACCCGGCACGATGGCGAGGCCCGCGAGAGCCGCTGCAAGCGCTACCCTTTCCGATGCGCTCCGCCGGCTGCTGACGACGGGCACACGCTTACCGCGGCGTTCAAACGGGTATCGAATGATGTACCATGCGATAATTCCGAGGACCCAGACGATCTCGCCAATGGTGTGAACTGACAAGCTCAAATCGGCACCAGAACCTTTCCACGATCCGTTTTCCGGGATCGCCCTGCTTTTCTATCAACCCGTATTCATCTCGCGCAGATTTGTAATGAATTGTTGCGGGCGAAGCCAGATGCCGGGCGTCTTATAGCCCATATGCTTGGCGATATCGGCCACGAAGGCGTTGCAATTGTAGACGGTCGCTTCCCAGAGACGGCTGCGCGCCTGGAGTTTGCGAATATAGGCGACCGTGTCGTTATATTCGGCGTCCGTCAGCATCACGCGCCAGCTTGCCGAGCGGTACTGCTCTTCGAGATCGCCGTCCGTTTCGCCTGTCGTGGCGGGGACGGGAATGAAGTGGCCGATGACATAGGGCGCGGCATCTTCCGAAGCCGGGGCAAGTCCCGCAACCTCGGGACTGATCATTCTTCCGTTCTTGTCGGCGCTGCCGAAGACGACATAGGTGTGACCGTAGGTCAGCGCATAACGCGAGCGGAACTCGATGAAACGCCGTCCCGCTTGTTGTTGAGCCGTAACCGGTTTCTTCAGGTCACGAGCATCGGATGTATAACGTGGCAGGGGGGCTTTGTCTTCTGACTGGCACGACGATACCACAACCGCCAAAATAGCGACCAAGCACAAGCGGCTTCTTCCAAGCGCCATCGACACGCTCCATGTGCAGGCTCCTGCGAATGCAGACCTGATGCCGGCTGATGCGCCGTTCCTGCGTCCTTGATGGCAGGCGGGATCAATCCTGGCCGTTTTAGGATGT
Source organism: Rhizobium viscosum (assembly GCF_014873945.1). Taxonomy (NCBI): domain Bacteria; kingdom Pseudomonadati; phylum Pseudomonadota; class Alphaproteobacteria; order Hyphomicrobiales; family Rhizobiaceae; genus Rhizobium; species Rhizobium viscosum. Next base: position 3,023,139 of record NZ_JADBEC010000001.1, read on the forward strand.
TAGAGAGAGAGAGGAAGGGCCTACCGAGCCCTTCCCAAGCGTTATGCGAATTTTACTTGTAGACGGCCGTTGCTGCAGGCGGTGGAGCTTTCCCCTTGCCTTTACCAATCGACCCGCAGGCACTCAGATTGGCCACCGCAAGCGTTGCGAGGATCACGAATAAAATTCTGCTCATTAAGTCCTCTCCTCATCCTGATGCAGGCCTGAAAGACTGCACCTCAAAGTTTCACGATAATCGGCACCTTGGACAGTGCGGGAGTGATGCAATGTGCAACGAATCTACATTAGCAGATACTTACCGGTGTGGCCAACCCCGCAATTTCACATGGTAAACGGGACTGAAGCATGTCGTGATCCGTCAAGTCCGCTCGCCACGCTTCAGGCTTTCGTTTTCGCATGTCGTTTTCGCAAAACCGCGGCACACTTTTGCGCGACATGCTTTAAATGACGACCACACGCGTTCCCACCCGGGTGCGGGAGTAGAGGTCGACGATGTTTGCATTGGTCAGGCGAATGCAGCCGTTCGACACCGCCTGACCGATCGACCAGGGCGCATTGGTTCCGTGCAGCCGGAAGAGCGTGTCCCGGCCGCCCTGGTAGAGGTAAAGGGCCGCAGCCCCCAGCGGGTTGTCCGGTCCTCCCGGCACGCCATCGGCATATTGGGCGAGCCGCGGCTTGCGCGCGATCATGTCGTCGGTGGGCATCCAGGACGGCCATTCCGCCTTGCGGCCGATCGTGGCTTCGCCCTTGAAGCTTAAGCCTTCCTCGCCAACGGCGACGCCATAGCGCGTGGCAACGCCGCCGTCCTCGACGAAATAGAGATAGCGTGCACCCGTATCGACCACGATGGTGCCGGGCGGCTCGCCTCCGTCATAGGCCACTTCCTGCCGGCGATAGCGGGGATCGGCATCCGGGTCCCTTCCCAAAACCCGATAGCCCAGCGGCGGGCCATCCGATGTCGTACTGCATCCATGAAGCATCAGAGCCAGGCTGCCTAAAACGAGGCCCCGGCGCGTGACTACTGCCCTTTCGTTCATTTCCACCTACCCTCAGTCAGCTTCGATGTTTCCGGTCAGCAGCGGGCTCGTTTCCGGCCCATTCGCTTCTGTGGAATTGCGTATTTGGCAGGCGGACAAGCTGCGCAACTTGTAGTATGCAGTCCGAGCATCCACGAATCTCCTTGCCTCAGCCACTCGTTTTGCAAGAGTATTAGAATACGGGAATGGAAGGAAGCGATGAAACTTTGCCTGGAAGGAAAAGTCGCGATCGTGACGGGTGCGGGCTCCGGTATCGGGGCTGCCGTTTCCCGACAGCTCGCCAACGAGGGTGCCGAGATCGTCGTTGCCGATCTCAATGAGGATGCTGCGCACGAGACTGCCGCTGCAATTGTTGCGGACGGCGGTCGCGCCCGCGTCTTTGTCGTCGATGTGACCGATTTCGAAGCGGTGCAAAGGCTTGTTCAATTTGCCGTCGAGGAATGCGGCGGTCTCGATCTCGCTGTCAATAATGCCGGGGTCGATGGCGTGCGGGCAGCGGTCGCAGACTATCCGCTCGACGATTGGCACAGATTGATGAACGTCAATCTGAACAGCGTTTTCTACTGCATGAAGTGCGAGATCGGCGCGATGCTGAAATCGGGCGGGGGGGTAATCGTCAACATGTCTTCTGCCCTTGGGTCCGTCGCGTTGCCGACCGCGGCAGCCTATACCGCCGCCAAGCACGGGCTGGTCGGACTGACGAAAGCCGCCGCGATCGAATATGCGCGGTTCGGGATCCGGATCAATGCCATCGGTCCCGGCTGGATCGATACGCCCCTCCTGTCGGAACATCTGGAGGCAGCGAGCACGCGCCGGATGGCAGCGCTCCAGCCAATGGGAAGGCGCGGCACGCCGGACGAGGTTGCAAATCTCGTCTGCTTCCTCCTGTCTGAACAGGCAAGCTTCATTACAGGCGCTCACTACCTGGTGGATGGCGCCTATACTGCGCATTAAAGCGCCTCAGGTCCGCGCAAATCGCGCGACCTTGCCAGTTCGGCAGCATACCCTAGATTGAAGTTGCGCGGGATTCTCGCGACCGCTGTACATGCCGTTGTTCTGAAGTCGATTTTCAAATCACAGAGGGGCCTCCATCATGTCGGACAAATCGAGGAAAGGCATCGATCGCCGCGATCTCCTGATCGCTTCCATTGCCACGGTCGGTGCGTCGGCGGCCTTGGCCGCCAGCGCCGGTGCTGCGAATGCAGAGGAGGCAGCCAAACCCGCTGCCAATCCTGCCGCAGGGACGGTCTATACCGGCGATGTCATCCAGGGGAAAAAGGTCGTCAGCGCGCTCGACGTCGATGATCTGGAGCCCGGGCAGAAGCATTTCCTGTATTTTCAGGGTGCGCAGATGCCCACGGGGCAGCACTGGTATGTGTCCGTGACGGTCGCCAAGGGGGCAAGGCCGGGCAAACGCGGCATCCTGACCAGCGGTGTGCATGGCGACGAAATGAGCAATATTCATACGGTCCAGACCGTGATGAACCAGCTCGATCCGGCGCAGATGTCCGGCACGGTCATGGCGGTCACCGACGTGGCGCGCCCGGCCATTGAAAGCATGCAGCGCAGGTGGCCCAATCAGGGCAGGGGCGTGGATCTGATCGATATGAACAGGGAATGGCCGGGGAACGAGAACGGTGCCTCCGCGCCCAGCCGGCATGCCGGGCTGCTGTTCAACCGGCTGCTGCGGCCGAACGCCGACTTCGCGATCGACTTCCACACCGGCACAACCGGGTTCGAAGTCACCGCATTCAATATTGGCGGCATGGATGTGCCCGAGGTCAAGGCCATGCTGGAGCTCTATCCCGTCGGCCAGATCTTCGACAACCATGTCTATCCCGGTGTCCTGCATAACGCATTTATGGACGTGGGCATCCCCTCCTTTACGCCGGAGATCGGTGCTGCCCGCGTTCTGGACCTCGAGATGATCTCGCTGTTCGTGGAAGGCACGATGAACGTCCTCAAGCATCACGGCATCGTGGCCGGGCCGATGGGCCGGACAGGCAAGGACGTGAATGTCTTCGTCGGCAACAGTGCGTTCCCGATCCTGGCAACCCAGGGCGGGATCGTCGAGCATCTGGTCAAGCTCAACGACAAGGTCGAACCCGGACAGAAGGTGGCCATCCAGCGCAACAGCTTCGGCGAAGTGGTCGCGGAATATACGAGCGGTGTGGCCGGAGAGATAACGGGCCAGCGCAGCGATGCAATGTCCGAGCCCGGCAACCCCCTGGTCTTCATCCTCTTCCACAAGGCGGCGCTGGAGGGCGCTGAGGCCTATCCCGAGTAATCCGCCGTTTCTGCGCATCGTAGAGACGTCTGCCAATAAAAATCGGATATCGGACGCTTCCAAAGCGAACAAATTCGCCAGCATCATCAACTTATCCGTTTACTTAAGTCGGAATTGCGCAGAATATTAGCAAATGGGAGGATAAGCCTTCGGCCCCACTCTCGATACATTGCGCCCGACGGCTTTCCTCCCTTGGTTTCAAGGGAGGACCAATCATGAGGCGGGTATTGTTCTACGCGGCATCGGCCGCGATACTGTCGCTCGGTGTAGCGCATGCATTTGCGCAGTCGGGCAGTGTAGAGAAAGCGGTTGGCGGCTACAACTTCGAGGAAGCCGCAAAAGAGGCCCCCGGCACGAAGGATTTCCATTCGGCTGACGGTCATTTGACCTTCGCGATAGTAACGCACACGGCAGGCAATGGCTTCTTCGACCCTGTCTATGTCGGCGCGATCGCCGCCGGCAATATGATCGGCGCCAAGATATTGCTGCTCGGTTCGGAATCGCCGGTGGACGACCCCGCCCGCGAGATCGAGATCCTGAACCAGATCATTCAGGACCCGACGATCGACGGCATCATCATGACGACGCCGCAGACCGGCGCCTATAACGACATCGTCAAGGCTGCCGAGGCGGCCGGCATCCCGGTCGCGACGACCAACTCGTTCGACGGAACCATTCTGCACCGGAGCGCGATCAGCCACACCGGGCAGGATGCGTCGGCGGCGGCAATCGGCGGCGAGGCGCTCGCCAATTGCGTGCTTGCCAGTGGCGCTGCCGGTGGTTCGATCGTGCTGCCGTCCTCCACCGCGATGGGCAATATCGAGGTGAACAACCGTGTCACCGCCGCCTTCAATGCCATCGTCAAGACGTTGAAGGATGCCGGCAAGCTCGATGCCTTCAAGGTTGACGCCGGTCCGGAGAATGTCGGCATCGACACGAACCCGAACGATCCCGTCAACGCCCTTGTTTCGCTCTTCGAGTCCCGCGGTGACGTGGTCGGCGCCTTCACGGCCAACAACGTCTTTACGCCGCCGCTCGTCAAGGCGGTTGCCCAGATGGGGAAGACCGGCAAGTTCTGCGCTTATGGCTTCGATCTCGGCCCGGCACAGCAGGAAGGCATCGCAGCGGGGAACCTGACCGGCTCGCTCGGCCAGCAGCCTTTCCTGCAGGGCTTCTGGCCTGTCATGCAGCTCTATCTCCAGATCGATCGCGGTATCTCAGCCGCCAATCTCGACACGCGTGCCCAGCTGGTGACGAAGGATAACGTCGCCAAGGTCGGCAAGCGCTTCGAGAACTGATTTCGTTTGGGACGCCTGAAATTGTGGCGGGAGGGCGTGAGCCGTCCCGCCACGCGGCAGCAAGGATCGGTCGGTAGAAACGCATTCGGTCGGTAGAAACTCATGGAGCCCGCCACGACGACATCGCTCGGCCGTGCGCCACCCCAGCTCGTCGGCGGCTGGGAGGCGGGGCTCCTCCTGTTTCTTGCGCTGCTCTATATCGGCGGGGCTCTCGTCAATCCGGCCTTCTTCGGATCGACGGAAGGCCTTCACGCGCTTCTGCGCGATACGTCCCGCGTGGGGATCATCGCGGTCGGGATGACTTTCGTCATCGTCAACAGGGATCTCGATCTTTCGGTCGGTTCGACCTACGGTCTCATCGCCGTCGTCTTCGCCAGGCTTTTTGCCCCGAGCTTTCTCGATTTCGGCGTGATCCCATCGGCGATCCTCTGTGTACTGCTGGGCACGGCGATCGGCTTGGTCAACGGTGTGCTCGTCACCATCCTGAAAGTGCCTGCCTTCATCGCGACGCTGACGATGCTCTTCATCGGTCGCGGCTTCGTGCTCGCGCTCACGCATGGTCAGGCGATCTATTACTCCGACAAGGCGAGAGACTATCCGCTCTCCTTCCACCTGGGCGAGACGAATCTCCTCGGTTTCAACAACCAGATCGCGATCTTCTTCCTCGTCGCCATAGTTGGGGCCTTTGTGCTTGCCAAGACCCGCTGGGGCTATGAGACTTTCGCCACCGGCGGAAACGAGCAGGCGGCGGTCTATGCCGGCATTCGTACACGCTGGGTGCGCATTCGCGCCTATCTGCTCTCCTCGCTTTGCGCGACCCTTGCAGCTCTCCTGTCGGCCGCGCAGGACAAGGGTGTCACCCCGCTCTATGGCGTCAGCTGGGAACTCACCATTATCGCATCCGTCGTCATCGGCGGAGCATCGATCCTTGGCGGGCGCGGGCGCGTGATCGGGTCCTGCCTGGGTGCTGCGGTCGTCGTGCTGATCGACAAGGTGCTGCGCGAGGGATGGCCGATCACGCGCACCGTCGTGATCGACGGTCAAAGCATCGCAGTCGGCGCCAAGTTCACACTTCCTGCTGGTGCCGTGCTGGTTTTCCTCGGTCTCCTTCTCGTCATCGCCGTGCTGATCGAGCCCATCCTTATCAGGCGCCAGGTTGCGGCCCGGCTATGGGCATGGCTGCGCGGCCGGCCGCCTCCGCCGGCCTACGAGATCGGCGGCGTGGCGATTGAAGGTGTCCAGACCAAGGGGGCGATGGCGACCGACATGGCGCTATCCGCCACCGGGCTCGGCAAGTTTCTCGCCCGCCGCGATGCTCTCGCCATCATCCTGACCGTCGTGTTGTGGCTGACGGGCCTCGCGCTCAGGCCGGACTACTGGTGGAACCTGCCCAACACCTTCGCCATCCTGCTCAACTATACGGAACTCGCTCTCATTGCGGTCGGGCTCACCTATGTCATCGCAGCCGGCGATATCGATCTCTCGGTCGGTGCGGTGCTTGCCCTTGCCGGCAGCACGGCGGCCTATTTCCTGAAAGTGCTCGGCGCCGACCCGCTCACTGCCGTGGCGATGGGCCTGTTTGCGGGGATGACCGCCGGCGCCGTCAACGCCATGGTGGTCGTCGGCTTCAAACTGCCTGCCTTCATCGCCACGCTCGGCATGTTCTACATTGCCCGGGGCCTCGCCGCCTGGTTCGTCGCGGGACAGCAGCTGACCGGCTGGCCCGAGGGCTATAACCTGCTCGGACGCAAGGTGAACGACGTTCTCCTGCATTTCGGCCTTGCGCTGCCACCGGGGATCGTCCGCACGGTGGCCGAGGTCGTCAGCATCCAGACGATCTGGATGTTTTTCGTTGCCGTGATCGCCGGTATCATGCTTGCCTATACGCCGTTCGGGCTGAAGGTCTGTGCGGCCGGCGGCAATGTGCGCGCCGCTGCCTATGCCGGCATCAACACCAACCGCGTGCGCTTCATCTCGCTCATGCTCTCGGCGCTCTGCGCAACCATGGCCGGGATCATCAACGTCGCCTATTTTCGCAGCTTCAACCCGGTTGCCGGCCAGTTTCGCGAGCTCGACGCGATCGCTTCCGTCATCATCGGCGGCGGATCGATCTTCGGCGGTTACGGCACGATGATCGGCTCGCTTGCGGGTGCCGCCGTCATCACGCTCGTGCGGGCCTTGCTTCAACTCAATGTCCAGGGCTTCAGCATGCCGCAGCACTGGATCAACGTGTTTATCGGCGTCATCCTGATCGTCGCGGTGCTGATCGACATATGGGTGCGCCAGGCCAATCTATTCGGGCGCCTGCGAACCTGGCTGAGAAGAGGGGCGCCAACAGGAGACAGCAGTCATGGCTGAGGCGACACCAACAGCGCCGATCGTGGAAATGCGGGGCATCGAAAAGGCCTTCGGGGCCGTGCAGGCGCTTCGCAAGGTGGATCTCACGCTTTATCCCGGCGAGATCCTCGGCCTTGTCGGCGACAATTCCGCCGGCAAATCGACGCTCATGAAGATCCTGACCGGTGCCTATCAGCGCGATGCGGGCGATATCCTCGTCGCCGGGCAACCGGTGCGGTTCAAGAGCCCGCATGAGAGCCGCGACGTCGGCATCGAGATGATCTACCAGGATTTCGCGCTCTGCGGCAACATGGATGTCGGCCAGAATATCTTCCTGGGCCGCTGGCCGCTCAAGGGCCCCTTCGTCAACCGGCGGAAGATGTATGCGGAAGCCGACAGCGTGCTGAAACGGCTCAAGGTCGACGTGAATTCCGTCTATCAGAAGGTCGAAAGCCTGTCGGGCGGCCGCCAGCAATCCGTCGCGATCGCCCGTGCAATCTCGTTCGAGCCGCGCGTCGTGATCCTCGACGAGCCGACGGCCAACCTTTCCGTGATGGCGACGGACCGGCTGCTCGAAACCATGCTGGAACTGAAGAGACAGGGCGTCGCCCAGATCATCATCTCACACCGTCTGGTCGATATCTTTGCCGTGGGTGATCGCGTCATGGTTCTCAAGCGCGGCGAATATGTCGGCGATCGCTACATAGGGAATACCGACGAGCAGGAAGTGCTTGAAATTATCGTTTCCGGCACGCGGGAGAGCGCGCTGACAGCCGATGAGGCAAGAAACAGCTGATCGATCGGCTGCTTCGGATGCACGCCGGACCTCACGCGGTGACGTCCGAACCTAGGTGGAAAGAGTTCTCGAGCTTTTCCGAAAGAAAGTCGATGAGAGCCCGTGCCGCCATCGGCAGGTGTCGCCGGGAAACGTAGAGGGCATGGATGCCGAGCGACGTCGGCTCCCACTCCGGCAGTACCACGGCGAGCCTCCCCGCCAGGACTTCATTGTCGGCCGAGAACCGCGGAAGCATGGCTATGCCGAGGCCAGACAGCGTGGCCCGTCTCAGAGCCAGGGCCTCGTTTGTCTGGAAGCTTCCGGAAACCGGTATGGTCACTTCCGACTCGCCCCTCCTCAGGACCCACTCCGCCCCGCCCAGATGGGTATATGTCAGGCACCGATGTGCCTTCAGGTCTTCGAGCGAGGCAGGCTCCCCGTGGTCTTTCAGGTATTTGACGGAGGCGTACAGGCGCGAGGGACACTGGCCAAGGCGCTTTGCGATCAGGGACGGATCGAGATGGTTCGCGATGCGTATCGCGACGTCGATGCGATCCTGCACAAGGTCTACCGATCTGTCCGAGATCTGAAGATCGATCTTGATCCGCGGATACTGCACTGCAAATTCCGAGAAGAGAGATATGAGCTGCGCCTCTGCGAGAATACCCGGGGCAGTCACCCGCAGAAGACCATGCGGCGTGTCTGAATGAACTGCCACTTCCGTCACCGCGTCGGCGACACGCGCCATCTCCTTGCAGAGTTCCAGAACCCGCTCTCCGGCCGAAGTCAGGCTGAGCTGTCGCGTGGTACGGTGAAGCAGCCTTGTCCCCGACCATTCCTCGATCGAGGCGATGTAGCGCGAAGCCATGGCGCGCGACATCCCGAGTTCTTCCGCAGCCGCCGAGGCGCTGCCCCGCTCCACGGTCTTCAACAGTACCTTTGCGGCCGTGATGCGGTCCATGATTTGCTCGATCCATGCAACATTATGCGTCTCAGAATGCCGTATATATTTGATATCCGCAACAGTACATTCTCCTCAACAAAGGAGATCGTCATGACCAACGATATCGAACTTCGGTACTTCTTCGACCCGTTCTGCGGCTGGTGCTACGCAAGCGCACCCGCGCTTGCCGGTCTTGCCGACAGGTTCCGCGACAAGCTCAAGATGCTCCCATCGGGGCTGTTCGTGGGAGGGCGGCCGATCTCGTCGATCGCAGATCACGCATGGCGCAACGACCAGCGCATCCAGAGCCTCACGGGGCAGAGGTTTTCGGAGGAGTATCATCAGAACGTCCTCCTTGCTCCTGATGGCGTCTTCGACTCCGGCCCCGCCACACTGGCATTGACTGCTCTCGGCGAGCAGGATGCTGCGCTGGAACCACACCTCCTGCACGCCATGCAGATCGCCCGCTATGTCGGGGGACGCGATACGTCCAATATCGACGAAGTCGCCACGGTCGCGGCCAAGGTTGCCACCGAGCACGGGATCGAGCTTGAGGCCGACGCCTTCTCGAACCGGCTCCGAAACGACGCCGCTCTGCGCGAGCGGACCCTGGAGCGGATGGAAGAGGCGCAGAGCCAGATGAATTCGCTCGGCATCCGCGGCGTCCCGCAGCTTGTCGCGGTCGTCGACGGCAAGCGGCACGTCATCGATGGGGAAGCCCTCTATCACGGTCCGGAACGCCTCCTGGCGGTGATCGCCGACCTCGCCATACCAGCTTGAACCATTCAACCTCAACAAGGAGAACCATCATGAAGATCGCACTCATCGGAGCTTCCGGCCAGGCCGGCTCCCGCATTCTTTCGGAACTGTCCTCGCGCGGACACGCCGTCACCGCGATTGCGCGCGACCCCTCGAAGGTCGCTTCGCTGCCCAGCGTCGTCGCCGTTGCAGGCGACATCGACGCTCCGGAAGCTCTGGCAAAAGTCCTGGCCGGCCACGACGCCGTGATCAGCTCGGTGCACTTCTCCGCAGCCGATCCCGACAAGCTGCTCGGCGCGGTCAAAGCGTCCGGCGTTCGCCGCTACTACGTGGTCGGCGGTGCCGGAAGCCTCGAAGTCGCTCCTGGCGTCCTTCTGGTCAACACGCCCGAGTTTCCGGCGCTCTACAAGGCCGAAGCGCAGGGCGGCCTCGACTACCTCAACCAGCTCAAGGCCGAGGAAGGGCTCGACTGGACCTTCCTGTCTCCCTCTGCGTCGTTCGTGCCCGGTGAGCGCACGGGCGCCTTCCGCCTCGGCACGGACCAGCTCCTGACGAACGAGAAAGGCAGCAGCATATCGTTCGAAGACTTCGCCGTTGCGCTGGTCGACGAGATTGAGGCTCCGGCGCATGTCAGGATGCGTTTCACCGTCGGCTACTGATCCGTCGCTCCCAATCCGAACCCGCTCCCAACGCAGTGGTCACATCGCGTGCCGTCACATTGCGTGCCGGCGCGACCGGCTCCGCATGTCTTGCGGCCTCCCGGATCCTATCCGCATCTCACAAGGAACCTCCCGAATGCTCAACCGCCGTACCACCCTCATGACGATCGCCGCCGCCGCGGTCGCGATCTCCGTCGCCTCATCAGCTGTCGCTGAGGACAAGTCCGCGCTGTCGTGGCAAGCCTTCAAGGCCAACGAAGCCGGCTTCCTGCGCGCGCCCGTTCTTGTCTCGGGCAAGACCGAGGCCGTTCTCATAGATTCGAGCTTCAGCTTCTCCGACGGCAAGCTCGTCGCCGACGCCATCAAGGCGAGCGGCAAGCGGCTGACCACGGTCTACATCACAACCAACGATCCCGACTACTATTTCGGCCTGGCACCCGTCCATGAGGCCTTTCCAGACGCTCGAATCCTTGCCGCTCCGGACACCGTGGCGCTGATGCGCGAGAAGGCCGAAGGCAAGATCAAGGCGTGGTCGCCCGTTCTCGGCAACGACGGCCCGAAGGCGGTTTCCGAGTTGATTTTCCCGGAAGCGACTGACGTCACCTCCTTGTCGGTCGACGGCGAGAAGCTCGAGATCGTGACTGCGCCTGGTATCAAGGACCGCGGCCGGTACATCTGGGTGCCGTCGCTCAAGGCCGTTTTCGGCGGCGTCGCGGTATTCGGCGGCATGTACCCGTGGGTGGCCGATCTGCCTGCTGCCGACGATCGGAAAGCGTGGAGGGCCGCGCTCGATGGAATCCTCGCCCGCAACCCGAAGATCGTGGTGCCCGGGCACACTACCGCCGCATGGCCGACCGACGCGTCGGGCGTGACCTACACCCGCGACTACCTGATCGCATTCGAGGCGGAAGCTGCCAAAGCCGCGGATTCGAAGGCTTTGATCGAGGCCATGAAGAAGCTCTATCCCAATGACGCAATGCCCATTTCGCTCGAACTCGGTGCGAAGGTCGCCAAGGGTGAGATAAGCTGGGGCGAGTGATGCCGGCGAGGGGTGGCGACCGATGCCACCCCTCCAAACCAGTCATCAGAAGCGCCAGGCGGCGATCTCCGTGCCCCAGATCATCATGTCGTTCATCATCTCATCCTCCTTTCATTCGGCGGCTTCGAGCCCGCGCTCGTCTTCCTCGACGAACTGGCTCTGCGCGGATGCGGCCGGCAGCCGCCATCCCTTGACCAGCCCGTAGACGGCGGGGATGACGATCAGTGTCAGCAGCGTCGAGGACACCATGCCGCCGATCATCGGCACGGCGATGCGCTGCATGATCTCCGAGCCGGTGCCCGTCCGCCACAGGATCGGCACCAGACCGGCCATGATGGCGACGACCGTCATCATCTTCGGCCGGACGCGTTCGACCGCGCCGACCATGATGGCCCGGCTGAGATCCAGCTTCGAGAAGGAACGGCCTTCCTTCTCGCAGGCTTGCCGCTGTTCCTTCATGGCGTGGTCGAGATAGATCAGCATGATCACCCCGGTCTCGGCCGCCACGCCCGCAAGGGCGATGAAGCCGACGGCGACCGCCACGGAGGCGTTGAAACCCATCCACCACATCAGCCAGATGCCACCGACGAGCGCGAAGGGCAGCGACAGCATGACGATGACAGTCTCCGTCAGCGCCTTGAAGTTCAGGTAGAGCAGCAGGAAGATCAGCGCCAGCGTCAGCGGGACGACGATGGCAAGCCGCGCCTCGGCCCGTTGCAGATATTCGAACTGGCCGCTCCATTCGACGGAATAGCCAGGCGGCAGCTTTACGCTTTTCGCCACCGCCTGCTGTGCCTCCGCGACATAGCCGCCGAGATCGCGGCCCGCGATATCGACGTAGACGTAGACGGCAAGCTGGCCGTTCTCGGTGCGGATCGTCGTGGCGCCGCGGGTCAGCTTTATATCGGCGACCTCGCCGAGCGGAACCGTTCCGCCGCCCGGCAGCGAGATCTGCACGTCGCGGGCGATCGCCTGCGGATCGCTGCGCAAGGCGCGCGGATAACGCACTGCCACGCCGTATCGTTCGCGGCCTTCGACGGTCGAGGTCACGACCTCGGAGCCGAGCGCCATGCCGATCACGTCCTGCACGTCGTTGACGGTCAGTCCGTAGCGGCCGAGCGCTGTGCGGTCCGGGACGATGTCGAGATAGTAGCCGCCGATCACGCGTTCGGCATAGGCGCTCGACGTTCCCGGGATTGCCTTCAGCACGCTTTCGATCTGCCGCGCCACCTTCTCCATCTCGCCGAGATCAGTGCCGTAGACTTTTACGCCGACGGGTGTCCTGATGCCGGTCGAGAGCATGTCGATGCGGCCGCGGATCGGCATGGTCCAGGCGTTCGACACGCCGGGAAACTGCAGCGCCGCATCCATCTCCTGCTTCAGGCTGTCGATCGTCACGCCCGTCCGCCACTCGGATTTCGGCTTCAGCCGGATGATCGTCTCGAACATTTCCGTCGGGGCCGGATCGGTTGCCGTGAGCGCTCGGCCGGCCTTGCCGAACACGCTTTCCACCTCTGGGAAGGACTTGATGATGCGGTCCTGCGTCTGCATCAGTTCGCCCGCCTTGGTGACGGAGATGCCGGGCAATGTCGTCGGCATGTACATCAGCGTGCCCTCATCCAGATTGGGCATGAACTCGCTGCCGATATGCTGCGCCGGCCAGACGGTCGCCGCCAGGATCAGGACCGCTGCGGCGATCGTCAGGGTCTTCACCTTCAGCACCCCGGAGATGACCGGACGGTAGAGCCAGATGAGAATGCGATTCACCGGGTTCTTCTGCTCAGGCACGATATGCCCCCGGACGAAGACGACCATCAGGGCGGGTACGAGCGTCACCGACAGAAGTGCTGCGGCCGCCATCGAGAAGGTCTTGGTGAAGGCAAGCGGTCCGAACAACCTGCCTTCCTGCGATTCCAGCGTGAAGATCGGCAGGAAGGACACGGTGATGATCAGCAGGCTGAAGAACAGCGCCGGCCCGACCTCGCTTGCCGCCTCGACGAGGATGTCGATCCGCGGCTTGTCCGGCGGTGCCCGCTCCAGATGCTTATGGGCGTTCTCGATCATGACGATCGCCGCGTCGATCATTGCGCCGATGGCAATCGCGATGCCGCCGAGGCTCATGATGTTGGCGCCAAGCCCGAGGAGCCGCATGGCGATGAAGGCGAGCAGGATGCCGACGGGCAGCATGATGATGGCGACGAGCGCACTCCTGACATGCAGGAGGAAGGCGATCGTCACCAGGGCGACCACGATGGACTCTTCGACCAGCGTGCCTTTCAAGGTCTCGATGGCCGCCTCGATCAGCGTCGAGCGGTCGTAGACGGGCACGATCTCTGTGCCCGCGGGCAGGCTGGCCTTGATCGACTCCATGCTCTTCTTGGCATTGTCGATCACGGTCAGGGCATTGGCTCCGAAGCGCTGCAGCACGATACCACCTGCCACTTCGCCCTCGCCATTGAGCTCGGTGATGCCGCGCCGCTCGTCCGGGACGAGTTCGACCCTCGCCACGTCCCCGAGGCGCAGCGGCACGCCGTTCCGGCTCTTCAGCACGATGTTCTCGATGTCGGGAATGCCCTTGAGGTAGCCGCGGCTGCGCACCGCGAACTCGAATTCGGACAGCTCGATCGTTCGTCCGCCGATGTCGGTGTTGCTGGCGCGTACGGCGTTGGCAACGTCTTGAAGCGATACGCCTTGCGCCTTCAGGCGGGCGGGATCGACGACGATCGAATATTGCTTCACGAAACCGCCGACGCTTGCGACCTCGGCCACACCTTCGGACTTGGATACGCCGAAACGCACGACCCAGTCCTGCAGGGAGCGCAGTTCGGCCAAGGAGAGCTCCTTGGCGACGAGGGCGTATTCGTAGACCCAGCCGACGCCTGTGGCATCCGGGCCGAGCGTCGGCGTGATGCCCTGCGGCAGGCGGCTCGCCGCCGCGTTCAGATATTCCAGCACACGGCTGCGCGCCCAGTAGGGATCGGTGCCGTCGTCGAAGATCACGTAGACGAAGGAGACCCCGAAGAAGGAGAAGCCGCGCACGACCTTGGATTTCGGCACTGTCAGCATCGAGGTCGTCAGCGGGTAGGTGACCTGATCCTCGACCACCTGCGGGGCCTGTCCGGGATATTCCGTGTAGACAATCACCTGCACGTCGGAAAGATCGGGGATCGCGTCGAGCGGGAGGGAGCGCAGCGCATAGATGCCGCCCGCCACCGCGAGCGCAGCACCAACGAAGATCAGCACGAGATTGTGGGCTGACCAGGCAATGAGGCGGGAGATCATGGCTTGGCCTCCTCTGATGTCATGGCGCTCAGCGCCGCATTGAGGTTGCTTTCCGCGTCGAGCAGGAAGTTGGCCGAGACGACCACCTTGTCGCCGGCGGCGACGCCGTGGCGGATCTCGGTCTTGTCGTCGCCTCGGATACCGAGCGTCACGTCCCTCGGTTCGAACCGTCCGTCGCCCTTGTCGATGAACACCACCTGGCGGTCGCCGGTGTCGACAACGGCGCTGTTCGGAACCGAGACGACGGGGCTCGGGGCACCGGCCTCGATCCCGACGTCGGCATACATGTTGGACAGCAGGAGACCATCCGGATTGGCAAGCTCGATGCGCACCTTTGTCGTGCGCGTCTGCATGTCCACCTCCGGATAGACGAGGTCGACGGCGCCGTGGAAGGTCCTGCCGGGAAGGCTGCGGATCGTGACATCCGCCTTCGCGCCGATGCGGACGGAAGCGAGATCGTATTCCGGCACGTCGGCCGTCACCCACATGTCGGACGTGTCCGCAATGCGGAACAACACGTCGCCGGGTTTTGCCATCATGCCTGCTGTTGCCACGCGTTCGAGGACGATGCCGTCGCGCGGAGCGGTGTAAGTCATGCTCGTCGGCACCTGGCGGGTCCTGGCGATGTCGTCGATCACCGCCTGGGGCACGCCGAGGTTCTTCAGGCGCAGAGCCGAGCCCGCGTCGCCGGTGCCGCGCGAAGTGTCACGGCCGGCAGCGTATTCGGACGCGGCGGTGGCGATCTCCCTGGAGTAGAAGCGGAAGAGCTTTTCGCCCTTGCCGATACGGTCGCCGGTCGTGACGTCGGCGACATCGTCGACGAAGGAGTCCGTCCGCATCGAGATGATGCTGACGAGGCGTTCGTCCAACGTCACGGTACCCGGCACCTCGATCTTGCGACCGATGCTGGCCATCTCGGCCGTTGCCGTCTTGACGCCGGTGCGCTGCAGCTTGCCAAGCGAGACCTTGACGGTCGAGGCGTCGGACTGCTCACCCTCATAGACTGGAATGTAGTCCATGCCCATCGAGTCCTTCTTCGGCACCTTCGACGTGTCCGGCAATCCCATCGGGTTGCGGTAGTAGAGGATGCGGCCCTTGCCGGCCTCCGACGGCGTTGCGGTGTCGGCCGCTTCGGCAAAGGCAGGCGCCTTCGCCTTGTCGTCGAAGCTCACGTCCTCGCTGGCATGCACGGTGACGAAGGAACGTCCATCGTCGGTCGTGTCAGGCGTGGCGGAGTACTGCGGCAACCCGTCGGGGTGGCGGTAGTAGATGACTGCGCCGACGCCAGCCGATGGTGCAGGCTTCGGAACCGCCGGCGTGGCGATCGCGTTTTCGGCCAGTTCGAGCCCAGCCATCGAGGCAAGGTTGTTGGTGCCAGCCCAATAGCCTCCCCCGCCGAGCAATACGGCGAGGGAGAGCGTGGCTGCCACACGTGATGGCGTGGTCAAGGGACTGCCTTCAGGACAAGCTCGCCCTGGACGGTGTCCGGCTCGCCCTGGACCTTGGCTGCGAGCTTGAAGCGCCAGTTTCCGGCCATGGCGAAATCAGTCTTGAAGGCGTAGACGCCGGGCTCCGTCGAACTGGCTGCCTCGACGGGCGTCGTCATCATCTCCATGCCCTCGGGGGCCATATCCATGCGGGTGGTGAAGATGACGGCGTCGGGAACCGGCTTGCCCGTCCGCTTGTCGATCAGGCGCACGGAGACCAGCGATCCCTGGCCCTGCTTGACGTCAGCCGAAACGGGCTGGAACTCGTAATCCTGCGAACCAGCGAAGGACACGGTGGCGGAGCCGGCGATCAGCACGCCGGCGAGGAGCATCGCTCCGGAAAAGGAAGTCTTGTTCATGATTGTCCGATCTCATCGGGACGGATCCTCGATCACGTCCTCGGGTCAAAATTGATGGCCATCGGATCACGGGCGCGCTCAGGCGTCCGGCGTGAACCGCGGCATGTTTCAAAATTGGCTTGAGATCAGGCTTTCGGAGGTCGGGCCGGAGGCTCGATAAATGCCGGCGTCAGTTGCGATGCGGAAATCGCGTCGTAGCTGTGGGCCAGCCAGGAGATTGCCAAGGACTCGCCATGAACGTCCGGTTCATGGGCGGAGATCGACGTGGTGCAGACCAGCGACAGAGGGCAGTCCTTGCCACAGTCAATTTTCTTGACCGGCTGTTGCTGCGGGCAGCAAGGCATCTCCTCCATCATCTTCATGCCCGTCATCTTCATGCCGGCCATGGCGCTCATGCCGTCGATCATCGCCGGCTGCGAGGACGCCATGGCGCTGCCGGCCAGCCCAATGCTTGCGGGCCCAAGAACAACCGCGAGCATGGCGACGAACAGAAACAGACGATGGACGGCCCGAAGGAGAGTCATGCAAATAGGAATGGCATGGCGCCTGCAGAATTGGAAGCGGGTTCACGCAGATGTGTTGCGATCCTGCCTGATCCGTCGCTCAACCTGCGTCGTCACCCAGCATGTGATCCGCCAGCCTGTAACAGTGGCTCGCCTGATAGGCGTTCCGGCCGCGGTTCATGTGCGTCAGGTTGAATGCCCGGATCGCCTGCAAGGCACGGGGCGTTGCCATGAATTTACCGATCGAGGAAAAGCCGCGGACCTTGACGCCGAAAATGTCATCGCCTCTGGGGAAGATGTAGCTGACGTCATCAGGCGCCATGACGCAGTGCTCAAGGAAATCCTCGTCCACCTGGCCGTGATCGAGCGAGTGATCGGTGGTGAAATCGGAAAGATGCACCAGGAAGAGAGCGCGGATGTCCTCACCGTCAGCATAAAGCGAGAAGAGCTCCATCCAGCTCGCATTGACGCGAATGAGCGCCTTGCCCGGTGTCGACGGCAGACAGGAAACCGACCAGTAGTGCCGCTCGGTCCGGCGCGGGATCGGGATGCAGTCGCTGCCGTAGCGCCGGAGAATCTCCAGAACCTCTGGTGCCTGCGGCCGGCGCAGCAGCTTCTCGAACCTCGCCACGTATTTGAGACGCAATTCCAGGGACTCCGGGCGCTCGTCGGTATCGCGCAGCATCGTCTCGCCCTGCATCCAAGCGCGCTGCTGCTCAAGGTCGAGGAACCGGCGCAGGCCGGCGATGTCCTGGCGGCGCGCCGCGTTCACGTCATCTTCCATGAAGCAATCCCAGCCTCCGCTTCTGAACAGTTCCTCGCCGTGTTGCGGCGACGGAGCTTTGCGAATGTTTCCCGCTCACCGCATATATCCATCATTTGCTGCGTGAGAACTACGGCCCCTATGCCGAAACACTTGTCGGACCTGCCGCTCAAGCGAAGCCGCAGACAGCCGAAGCGAGTGTGGAACCACTCGCCGGACAGGGTTCAAAAACTGTGATCGATAGGCCGGTTTCCCGAACCCATCGGTGGATCAGCTCTCAATGGAAATCAGCAGCTACTAATAGCCACCGATATTCCCGCGAACGGGACCAATCCCCAGTGGAGTTGCGTAGGTCGTGTTGTCGCCGCCGGTGCCGGTGGTCGCGCACCCTGAAAGGGCCAGAAGCGCGATCGTTACCGCGGCCAAAAGGTATTTTACAGACATGACATTGTCCCCCTTATCAGTCACCGCGCAGACCCTCAGGGCCAGAGCACGAATATTCCCCAAACCATCGGCATAAGCAACTGTGGCGAGTACCTATTCGACGCAATTGCCTCAACGATATTGGGTGCTTGGAACAAGCCGGTTCACTCTCGGCCCGATGGGCCTCTGCGGAAGGCGTGGAGCGAATTCATTTCCTAGCTGGGGCCTGCCCGGTGGCGGCATTGAAGCCGTGGACGACGGCGTTTGGCGCCTGACAATCGTTTTTGATCGTGCACCCGGGACGGTCGAGCTATACCGGCGGATCGCGGCGCTTTCAGGAGCGTGCCCCAATTTTCAGCAGGATGCCCTGGGTTGAAGCCGTACGGGACTTCGCGACCGCTGCGCATGCCATTGTTCGATATCCTCGTTTCCGGCACGCGAGAGGGCGCGCTGACCGCTGATGAGGCGAGAAGGGGCCTGACTGGCCGGCTATTCCGCCATCCACTTCGCCTTGGAGGCGTCGAGCCCTGTCCCGCAGCGCGATTCTATTTGCCAACCGTTTTCCGAATAGTTCTGGCGACGTTCGAAATAGTCCACGTCGCCTTCTCTCCAGCGGGGGTCGAGCCACGGGCCGCGACCCGTCCTTCGGACCACCGCCGGGGAGAAGGGGACGCCACTCCATCCCACGCGGAAAATCTCATGCCACAAATGACTGCACATGCACCGTCGTGCGACTGGCTCGCCATGCTCAAGACGAATGACAAGGGCAATCCCCTTCCTGGCCTCACGCTCAACTGGACCGTGATGCTGGAACACCACCCCGACGCATGCGGAATGCTTGCCCTCGATGAATTCAGCGGCCAGACGATGCTGCTGCGCCGGCCGCCGTGGGATTTGCGGAAGGGCGACTGGAAGCCTCGCCCCATCGGAAACAACGACCTTGCCGAAGCGGTGGAGTGGCTGGAAGGGTTTGGCCTGACGCCGAAGGTTTTCAACATCAATCCCGTTATCGACAAGGTCGCCGGCCGGCATCCCTATCACCCCGTGAAAAGCTGGCTGTCATCGCTGCCGGCATGGGACGGAAGGAGGCGCGTCGACACGTTCCTGACCTCGCATCTCGGCGCCGATGACACGCCGCTGAACCGTGCCTTCTCGCGCAAATGGCTCTGCGCCCTTGCCAGACGCGTGTTTCAGCCAGGGTGCCAGTTCGACCACGTGTTGACCCTGCAGGGCAGGCAGGGCCTCGGAAAATCGTCCTTCGGCCGGGCGCTCGTTCCGGTCGAGCAATGGGTGACCGACGGCGTGACGGTGGGCGAAAGCGCGCGCGAGGTGATCGAGAACACGCGCGGACGTTGGGTCGTCGAGCTGGCGGAGCTTGCCGGCCGGTCGACCCGGGAGATCGAGACGATCAGGAAGTTCATCACGGTTCGCGTAGATACCGCGCGCGGCGCCTTTAAGCACAAGGCCGACGACGTGCCGCGCCAGTTCGCGTTCTACGCCACGACGAATGCCGACGAGTTCCTGACCGACACGACGGGCAATCGCCGCTGGTGGCCGGTCAGGCCCACCGCGATCGATATCGCGGCAATCCGGGCCGACCGCGCGCAGGTCTGGGCCGAAGTCATGACGATCTACGAGCATGAGTCCCTGTGGCTGGATGACCCGGCATTGCAGGCAGATCTTGAAGCCCTGCACCAGGGCGTGATGGATTTCGGCCCCACCTACGAGATCATCCGCGATCTGATCCCCCACGGGGACATGATGCTGCCGTGCGCGGACATGCGCAAGCTTCTGACCGGCGGAAGCGAGGATGCCAGCCGCTTGCCCTCCGGCTGGCACAAGAACCTGCAGAGGGCGCTTGTCGGGTTGGGGTTCGAACCTCAGTCGGTGGTTTCCAATCGCGGGCGGGAGGCTGTGCGCGTTTATGTTCGGGGCAATGTGAGCGGCAGGCGCTGGGCGGGATGGGCGGATGGACGGATTGAATTCGAGCACGGCCGGCGAGGGCGGGAGCGGAGCTTCTAGAGGGGTGAGCGCACCGCCCTGGAGACGGTAGCATCAAGTGGCTTGTCTTGCGGCCGACCTGGAGAATTGCTTACGGTGCTTACGATTGCCCACATAAATTTTGTAAGCGAATTTCCATAATGGTTTCAGTGATTTATAGCTTCGCTTACAGACTTACGAAAACATTGGTAAAACTCAGTGGAGAGACAGACCGGTATTCCAGAGGGGCTGGTGGTTATCCCCATGAGAGTTGGAAACAGGCGGTAATTTCGTAAGTTTGTAAGCGCAATCGTTAAGGCACTGATTTTGTTTGATAAACGCGCTTACGAAATTTGCAGATGCAGAGGCAGCGCTTACAAACTTCGGGCATCAGGCCGCCATTGCCGGCAAAGCGACAGTTCAGTGAAGTACGGCGATGGCGGTAATCCCGGCCTCGTCTGCGGCGCGAATGATTGCCGCTCTCAGTTCTCCGGGCTCAGCACTGCCCTTCACGACATCAAGACAGATCTTGATCGCCGCCAGAAATTCCTCCCCGTCATCGCAGGGGAATTCCTTCATGAGCGCGTTGGCGGCTCCAATGGCCGTTCGCACGGACAGGAGCCTATCCGGATCGTGAAACATCAGGATCACGGGGGCGAATTCGATTGGGGTGTCCCATTCCATTACACAATACTCCCGATGGGATGGCGTATTGTTAAGGTTGCAAGAGGCGTGCCAAGGGGAGCGCAGCGGTTTATCCGGAACAGGCATGGCGCTCGTGGCGCAGGACGGGGAGAAGGTTTTGCTGGCGGTGGGAAGGCGCACAGCCAAGGCATTGACATCCCGTGGGGAGGCAGGCCGCGTCGTTTACGCCATCTCTGAAGCCCAACCCATCATCATTCGAAGATTCTTGCTACCCGGGTTTTCTCGCGCCGTTTCTTAGCTGCGCAGTATGCGTACCGAACCAGATAGGCGGCCAGGATGAGTATCTGCTGAAAGAAGACGGCAGCGACGACCAGGAATTGCATCACTTCCTCAGGCTCATAAGAGTCGTCCACAGCGGTTATATCTGGTGTGAAAGTCACTTTGTGGCACAGATACGCTGACAGAACGATCCAGATCACCGCCAAAAAATGAAACGCCATCCGGCGATGTGGCCATCTGCGCCCGGCGATAAACGCCAGGAACGGAGCGGCAAAGTTGCTCGTAAAAAAGATGAGGAATCCGAGTTCAGGCTTGATCATCGAATGTCGCGTCGTGCTTTTTCAAAAAAGTGCAACAGTGTTTTTAATCAACGGGGCCGAAGCGCCGTGTCAACGATCACATGAGAACCCTCTGTGCTTCGTTGTGGTCAGTTCGCACCGCCGAGAATGTTGGACACCGCATTGTCCTTGGTTTGCTTAGCCGTGGCTCGAGCGGCAATCCCGGCCTTGATGCCGTCGATCATCGTTTGCAATTCCGGTCGGATCGCCAGGGCTGCGGAGCGTTCAGCGGGCATGTCTACGAACACTCGCATTGCAGCGAGCCTGCGTTCCACTGTGTCGACAAACACGCCGGGACGTAAAATCTCATACATCGCTGTAGCCGACCATCGCGCCGGATCCTTGTTGTCTACGTCAATCAGGCAGCGAAACCTCCTGTCGTCGGGCAGGATCTTACGACCGACCTCGTAGCGGGTACCGGAAAAACAACCGATATCCCACATGACCCGGAATTCAGCGATCTCGAATTCGCCCGACATATTTTTCGACCATTCGAAATCGAGCATGCCCGGATTGCCCTGTCGATTGTACCCGTAAGTGTTGCGCGCCTTGATCGCCTGGTAGAGAGCGGTATCGAAGTCTTTCTCTGCCAGGTCAGTGCCGTCGCATTTCTCCACCATGATTGGCTTCCTGGCGTTGCCCGTGATCATGGTGAGGAACTTGTCTTCCTGCATCTCCCGGGCCTGGCAGCGATCGAAGGTCAGCTTGATTCGAACGATGCGATCCTCGAACGCATAGGCCTGCACGGACG
The DNA here is from genome assembly GCF_014873945.1 of Rhizobium viscosum. Lineage (NCBI taxonomy): Bacteria > Pseudomonadati > Pseudomonadota > Alphaproteobacteria > Hyphomicrobiales > Rhizobiaceae > Rhizobium > Rhizobium viscosum. Next base: position 3,045,083 of record NZ_JADBEC010000001.1, read on the forward strand.
CTTCGCGTCCTATAGTGCATCGGATCGAAGTGACCTTGTTCGACGAAAACGTCCGCTTGTCATCGTAGTCGCTCCTGGTGTCCTGCTCGCCGTTTACGGGTACGAACACGCCGCCCGACGTAACGACCGGATCAAAGAGGTTATCAGAGAGATAGGTGTCCATCTTGACCACCGTGACTGGAATCGTGAATCCGTCCGTGGTGCAACGCCCGGCCTGGCGGAGTGTCGTCTCAAGAGCAGATTGAGATTTTCCCAGTTGAGCTGGCCAATCGAATGCCTGAGCCAACACGACCGTCGGCATGAAAGCCATCATTGCTATTGCTGCGATTGCAGACCGCATACCCGTCCCCGTTCCTAAAACCCCGGATTGTGTAGCGGCTGGAACAGGCAACGGCAAGATGAGCGGGATCGATATCCAACCGAAACATCGGCCTACTCGGCGGGGCATCGCCAGTGGTATCGGAGCGTGGCCAGGGACATAGCATTCCTGCCGGCTTCTAGCTGAAAAGACCTTGCCAATCCTGCCGACCGTGCAGGATGCGAACTATCAGAATGTCTCGCTCCCGGTGGTGTAGGCAATCATATGGGCCTGATAGGGATGAAGCCGCATGGGTGGTTTCAGCTCCCGGCGCTCCCGCGCCATTTGCGGATTATCGGCAAGCAATTCGAACGTCCTAAATAACTCATCGACATATCGTTCGGACTGCGCCACACCGAACTGTTCGGCGCCAAGAACGTAGATATCGATGATATCCCGGTCAGCTTTAAACGTCGTGCGGTATTTCATGCCCGGCTGGCGGCCAACCGTTCACGCGCGGCCTGGAGAATGTCTTCCTTCGAGCGGTCGCTGACGCCACTCTCAAGACCTTCGGTAACAAGCCGCTGCAGCTCCGCCAGCTTGTCAGCACGCTCCTGATCGCGGCGGATCAGATCGCGGACATAATCGCTTGCGTTGCTATAGCGCCCCGTCTTGGTCTGGGCTTCCACCCATTCCTTCATGGGGTCGGGCAGGGACACGTTCATGGTTGCCATATCGATCACCTCGTGCCGGGTAGGATGGCATGGTTTGGCAAGCATTGGCAATTGTATGAAAGATGATAGCGATGATTGCGAGCGGCGAACCCATAACGTGAAGCCCTAGTCCGACTAAAGCCGGCTGTGCGGTCCGCTAGCATCAATCGCTCGGCGTCAGTCGTCTTCAATTCGGCTTTCGATCGGCCTGCTCCGGGTCTTCTCGCTCGCCGTTGACACTACAGGAGATGCCATGAATTCTATATTTCGAGCTACCGCTGGAAGGCGACCGTGATGAGCAGACTTCGGACACTTATGATCGCTGGCTTGGTTATCGGCTTGGCGACCCTGGCCTCATCGTGCACGATGCACCGAAGCTCAAATAGCGCCGATTTCCAGTATCAGCCTGGGCATTCGAGGAACCCGGCGTGCAGCCAAGGCTTCAGGCCGACCAACGCGCTATCCTGCAGGTATTGATCTGCCAGGTCGCCGCTACCCGTTCCACGACCAGACAGTCACTGTCACAACATACGGATGCTCTGCTACAAGCGGAAGAAGATCAATCTCAGTCTGGTCTTCGCCGGTCAGGCCGTCGGCATCAAACTGGTCGAAGACCGTATCTGGCTTACCAGCTTTATGGATTACGATCCGGGATGCTTCGATGATGAGAACTATGTCTACGCCATAGCCGGCCATTAAGCGGCGTTTGAATCCTGCGTGTTCCGCCAGTTTTCTTGGTATCTCACGCAGGCCGGCTTCGCGAGCCCTTCCCGTGGGCAGGCTTCACTCGCGATCTGTCGACTGCTTCTCCTCAGCTGCCGGCCTTGCGCACGGCCTCGGCCTCGACCAGCCTGGCAATCTTTTCCGACAGAGCGGGATCGTTGACGGCGCGCGCCAGCGTGACGCCTCCGGTCAGAAGGGCAAGCAATAGAAGTGCCCGGTCTTCCGGTGAAGCGCCCGGTGACCCGTCTGGCGCCTCTTCCGGCAGTCCGTCGGCAATTTCGGCCGCCAGGCGTCCAAGCTCTTTGGTATAGGCAAGCCGAGTCTCCTCATCCGATCGCATGACGTCGGCCGAAAGTGTCGGCAACGCGCAGCTATCTCCGAGATCACAGATTCGCTTGTAGCCGAGATAGTAGCTGACAAAGGCTTTCAGCCAGCCGCCGGCCTGTTCGGTCTTCAGCGCCGCAATTCCCTGCAAGAGTTCATCCATCCCCGCAAGCAAGGCCGTGCGAAAGGCTTCACCCTTGGTCTTGAAGTGCCCGTAGAAGGCACCATTGGTCACACCTGCCGCCTTCGTCAGCGCGTCGATACCCGCGCCGCCATAACCTTCTTTGCGAAACACCTGTCCGGCGGCGCTGATGACTTTCGCCAGTGTCTGCTTCTTGTGCTCAGCGCTGTAGCGCATGTCGAATTCCTTTAAGAGTGATCACTCTTTATCGCTTGCATAGAGAGTGATCGGTCTGTATGCATAGAGAGCATTCGGTATATATGCCGTGCATCGCATTCCAAAACAAGGAGAGGACCATGCCGATCACACTCACTATCCCGGAAGGGATCCTGTCGCCTGCGGCCCAGGCGGAAGCCTTTGCCGGCCTGACCGCCGCGCTTCTGGACGTGTCCCAACTCAGTGGAAACGCTTTCATGACGGCCAACGTCGTCGGGTCCATACACACGCTGCCGGCCGGCCATGTCCTGGCGGCGGGCAAGCCTGTCGATGCCGCCTTCGTGGAACTGAAACTGCCTGAGGTCGCGCTGGCGACCGCGGAGGCGAAGCGCGCCTTCATCGAAAAAGCGACCGATGTCGTGGAAAAGGCGGCAGGCGGCAGAATCCGGCGCGAGCATATCTGGTCGAATATTGTCTATGCGCCGGATGGCGCCTGGGGCATCGCCGGGAAGAGCTATGCCAATGCCGATCTCGGTGAATCTATCGCCAGATCCGCTGCCCCGGACAACGCCTGAGCGGGACCAAACGCGCGGGCCGGATGTAGATGCATCCAGCCCGCGTCAGAACGGAGAAATCATGATGCAGCTTGCCAATTACCTGTTCTTCACGACCCAGTGCGAAGCGGCGCTTTCTTTTTACACCGAGTGCGGGCTTGGCCAGGTGACAGTGCTGATGCGCCATGGCGACCTGGATATTCCACTCCCGGACGAAGCGATGGCGGGCAAGGTTATGCATGCGCGCTTCGAGGGACCTGGAGTGCTGTTTTTTGCGTCCGACAATCATGACGCGGAGCCGATGCGCGGCTCATCTCACATCCTCATCCTGGACGATCGCGCAAGGACCCGGGAGCTGTTCAGCAAGCTGGCAGCAGGAGGGCGCGTGACAACGCCTCTGGCGACACAGCCATGGGGAAGTTTCTACGGCAAGCTGACCGACAAATTTGGGGTCCAGTGGATGCTGGACTGTCTCGCCTGAGCCGAACTGGCAAGCCACCAGATGCCAGTCAGCAATTGAGGCGAGGGCGATTTCTCTCAAGCCCGGAGAGAGGGATGAAAGGCTGCGTCTGATCGAGACTGCGGCAACGGGACGTCATGGCGGGACCAGATGTCAGCAATTCCGGCTAGGATATGGAAGTAGGTGGCGCACCGGTGGAGATGAAACCGGGCACCGTTATGTCATTGTTACTGCTATCAATTTCCAAGCGTCGGTATGCTGTACGCCGCGTGCGGACCCAATAGCGGCGTGCAGAGAAATCACGGTTCGAACCCGAAGAGACCTTCGGGAGAAGGCACCTTCCCCCGGCACAAAGCTGTGTGCAGAACCCATTTGAAGCGTTATGCTAAATGGATACCGTCGATGTATCGTCCGGAAGACCTCGCCATGACAGATGAGTCAAGCCTCGATCGTCGCGATTTCATGCTCGCAGCCGTCGGCGGCGCTGCGGCGTCGATTGCTCTTGCTTCGGATCATGCTGCGGCACAAACCGCGACGGCCAAGTTGCCGGGAGGAACAATCTACACGGGCGATACCGTGGACGGAAAGCCGGTCGTCAGCACGCTCGGTGTTGCCGACCTTGAGCCGGGGAAGCTCCATCGCCTCTACTTCCGCGGCGTCGAAGGCCCCTCGGGCCAGCCCTGGCTTGTGTCGGTCGCCGTCCTGCGGGGAGCGAAGCCGGGCAAGCGCGTCACGCTGGTGAGCGGTGTCCACGGCGACGAGATGAGCTCCATCCACGCCGTCCAGACCATCATCGATGGGCTCGACCCGGCCGTGATGGGCGGCACCGTCATGGCGGTCTTCGATGTGTCCCGCCCTGCGATCGAAAACATGGGCCGGCGCTGGCCGAACTCCGGTCGCGGTGCAGACCTGATCGACCTCAATCGTGTCTGGCCGGGCGACGAGAACGGGCCGAGCGCTCCGGCGCGCCATGCCGGTCTTCTGTTCAATCGGCTGATCCGTCCGAACTCGGACTATGTCCTTGATTTTCATACCGGCTTTACCGGCATCGATGCCCCGGCGTTTCACCTGGCGAAGATGGACGTGCCAGAGATCAGGGCCATGGCGGAACTCTTCCCGATCGACCAGATCTTCGACAACGCCGGTTATCCCGGTCTTCTTACGGACGCCCTCTTTCAGGTGGGTATTCCGGCCTTCACGCCCGAGATCGGCAATGGCCGGCGCCTTGATCTGACAATGATCCCTCTCTTTGTGGAGGGCACGATGAACGTGCTCAAGCTGCACGGCATCATCGAGGGGCCGATCGGACGCACCGGACGCGATATGGGGATTTTCGTGGGCAACAGCCTCTTCCCGGTTCTTGCGACCGCAGGCGGCATTGTCGAACATCTCGTAAAGCTTACGGACGCGGTCAACCCCGGCCAGAAAATCGCAATCCAGCGCAACATGTTCGGCGAGATCGTTGCGGAATATACCAGCCAGGTCGATGGCAAGATTGGCGGTCTGCGGAGCGACGCCACGTCGGAGCCCGGCAACGTGATCGCCTTCATTCTCTTCAACCGGACGCCGCCGAGCGGGGCTGAAGACTATCCGGAATAGGGCACCGCTGTCCGCGGGTTATCTGCGAGAAGCAGCGGCCGGACGCTGTTCGGCCGAGATGCCATCGCTTGCGGAGCATGACGGCATTCCCGTCGACGCTCAGCGAATAACCTTATTTCCACCCGTTGCGGACGTGGCGCCAGCGATGACGCAACGGTCGCATTCAGACAAATCCACAATCAGTGCCCAGTTTTGTTCCGGGACAAGAACAACATTCTAGAAAAATCAAAAGGATAAAAATAGCGCGCCGGAGAGGATGAAAGTGGGCACCGGTACATCATTGTTTGTGCTATATAATTTCTAAAGAAAATTTGCCGCCCCGCTTGAGCCAGCCCGAACTGTAGGAACTAAGAGCACTGTTTCCGTAATGCACCTTCGCGCATTTCCATTGGATGTACTGTCACCGTAGCCTACGATGTATAACGTAATTTGTAAAAATTACTCTCTAGTTGTATAAAATAGATGTATAAAATTTGCGAACGCTATTTTTGAGGCGAGCGATGTCGGAATTAGGCATACCGCAACGACTTCTTGAGCTTTCCGAATCAGAACTTTATCGAGACTTGGGAGAAGCTGTGGTCGGAGGCCATGCCGCTCCTGGCGATCCAGAGGAGGCCGAAAGAAGAGGCTACAACTACTTCAATGAGATGCTTCCGCAAATCCGGGATCGTGTTTGTGGGTCGTCAATAATTGTTTCGTTTGTTGAGAAAGACGATGTTTATGCGCTCGCGAGCGCGATAGCGGAATTGATCACGGGGCATTTCGCTCTTCCAAATGCCGTCGGGACGCTCGCTGTGTTGGCGGCGCGAATGGGATTGAAGGTGCTATGTCCCATGGTCCGACAATGACTGCATCATTCCTGGCACATTTCCAGACGCAGAGGAGCGCATTCAAAAACATCGTGCCGGAGGATGTGTTTCGCTTGCGTAGTTATGAAGGTACGTGGGACTTCGGCCAAGAAGTTATTACAAATGCTGGGCGGATGTTTCTCAACGATAGTGAATTGGGGGCGCGAATTGAGATAGGACTGGTAAACGAACCGTCCATGACTGCTACATGGTATAAGCACCCAGATACACCAGATTCATATGTAATCGCAGTGAATGCTGGCCTTGTCACTGCGCTAAACGTTATCGCATTCGATATATTTGGGTACGGAGATGAAGTTGATGATGAGCCGCTGCTACTAGGTCATCACGATGCGGCTGCCGCAGAGCGCGTCAGCGAGCGCATCGCAGCATTTCTCGAAGTGGGATTTCCACTAGGCAATGGCTTAGCTCCATCTTCGCGCAGATCACCATTCGTTGAAGCGCTTGTGGCCGACGCAATTCAATTCCTCATTTTGCACGAATTCGCCCACATTGTCCTTCGTCATGATCGCGGCGATGTCCATCTCCTGCGAGACAAAAGAGTAGACTTGCAAATTGCAACATTCTCTATTGGACAGGAACATCAAGCGGACGACCTGGCTGGCCGTCTTCATGCGCTTATGCGTCGTCCTGAGGGGACGAAATTCGCTGGAATGGAGTTCGGCGGACCATCGTTATTTTTCGGGCTTCTCGGCTTGTTTGAGAGATATACAAGGTATCGGGATGCCTTCGACAGTCCCCATGCGCATCCGAACGCATACGAGAGATTATATAGACTAAGGGTCGCTTTCACCGCTGGTAGTCGCTCAGGATACGTGCCCGTTTTCTCAGATGGCAATCTGAATCTAGCCCGGCCGTTTGCTGAACCTAACCCAGAGGCGGTGCGCTTTTCTGATGCCATCGCGCAGTCTCTGCTCTCAGTTCTGGCCTCGATCGAAGAGAAGCAGTTATTGCCCTCTCCAATTAACAACCTGTTCAATCAATATTGCGAGGGCGATCTATCTAACGACAAAAAAGAACAGTTTTGGCAGGAGATCGCGCGCTGGCTATTTATCGGGAGTCCGATAAAAATCATCCACCACCTAGCTGAATTGAGGCGTTCGGCAGAAGAACAACTCAAGATGGAGAGCGACGAAGGGCACAGGGCGTTTGTTTTGCGTGCGCTCGCGCTTACTGCGGATGTTGTTAACCGGATGCGGACAATTGAAGATTATTCAACCAAGCGTGCTCTTCAAAGATATGCTGCGGCTTTCGCATGAAGGAGGTTAATGCAACGTATTTAAGAACAGGCGCGAGGCAAGAAGTGAGCGCTGAACATAAATCCTTCTAATCTCAGCGCGATGTATTCGTCGCGGTCGCGGCTTGTGTCAAATCGGAACCTGAGTGCCCAGTTTTGTTCCGGAGTGTAGAGAAATGGCGCACCAGACAGGATGAAGCTCGGCACCGCTAATTTATTCTGTGCGCCTTATGATTTCTAAGATTTGTCATGCCGCTTTATAAACAGGATGTTGCCTGCGTCCCCGTTTTGTTGGGTGAGTGATGCGTGGTGCCGCAGCACCATGCTTTCAGAATCCCGAAATAACTCGCTCACTGGTCAATGGCGGCGGCGATTTCGCTGCGCGACATCGGTTAGGTTCTGAATATCGGTGGGAAATCTTCGATCCGACAACCTGCCCGTCTCAAAAATCTTGCCATACCACTTTTAGGAAGCTCTCCCTAACGAAACTCAATTGGGGAACCCGGGCATTCGGATAAGTGCACATCTTCACGCATCTGCCATCGCTAGCCAAGTTCATCGAAGACATGAAGTCTACCCCGGATAACGACGTTCGCGGGTATAGGTTGTAATTTCATCTTGATAATACGTCGCTTAAGATAGATGATAGTACATCCAGTAAGATCGATAGTGACAGAGACTGCGCCTGGAGGATTTGATGCTTCTAAGGATGCTGAAAAGATTGTGTTTGGTGATGCTGGTGGCGTCGCTGCTTGCACCGGCGGTCAGCGCTTCGGTTCTGTTAAAGCGTGGAACAAAACTCACAAACATTATTACTCCAGAGATATTGGCAACCGCGAAGAATGGGGAGGTCGTCGTCGGCGACATGATCTTCGGAGCGGATCCGTCGTTTTTAGCGGCGTTTCCTGGCAATCTTTGGTCGAACGGAGTCATTGTCTATAGCTTCGATACTGCATTGTCGGGAGAAAAGCGGGCCAATTTTGTCGCGGCGTGCAGCGCGTGGACGATCGGAACGCCTTTGACGTGCAAGGAACGTGCGTCCGAGCGGGACTACATATTCGTGAGAGAACACACGGGCGACCAATGCTCAGGTCCATTTGTAAGCTGTTCGTGGGTCGGACGCCAAGGAGGGGCGCAAAGCCTCTGGGTTTATCAGACGCACTGGTCGCAAGCTTATGTTTTGCAACACGAGATTGGGCATGCAATCGGCTTGATTCATGAACATCAGAGGCCGGATCGCGACGCCTTCGTCTTCATCGTAGAAGGGAACGTCAGAAGCGGCCAGATGCCACAATTCAATATCTGGCCGGACGTCGCGATCAGCACCCAATACGACTACGCCTCTATCATGCACTACTTTAATTGTAGCTTTGCGAGGGATGAAATTAACTGCTCGCTGCGGAGGCCGGATCTCCAGACGATCGTGCCGAAGGCATGTGCACTCGATGAGGTCGGCGGCGCAGCGATAACGCAACTCGACTATGACGGCGTCCGGAAAGCCTATGCTTCAAACCTCCAAGCGGTTCTAGTGAAGGAGCAGTTGAGCGCCTGCGGCATCGTTAATTACGAGCCGTCGGTTTTTCAGGCGATTTGCGCTCCCTATTGCGAAGTCATGGGGGGTACGCAGTACAAGAAGGTCGAGGAGCCCTACGAGAACTGGTGTGGATATATGTCGGCCTTGCCGCCAAACTACGAAAGGAACAAATGCGTTCGCATCAAGAAAACCTATATGACGTCCTGGTGGGATCACGATGACTTCTCCTGCGGCCGGCTCGGCGCAGAGACCCTACACGAGCTCTGGGTCAAATGCGGATGTCCAATGGTATCGGTCGCCGCCGCCTGCACGAATGTAAATAAATTTTCGGCAGGCTCTTATGAAGATCGCGACAATATCCCGGATTGGAAATCCGGCCGGGTGGTTTATTTCAACGACATCATGAAGGAGTTGGAGCAGGATGATCTCTTGGCAGACGATGTCACGGAGAATCTCGGTAATTTCTATCAGCTTAACTATCTCGATCGAAACTTCGAAACGAAGTTGATGCGGGTCCGCGCCGGAATCTATTCGCTCGCCCGGTGGGAACGCTCGTTAAACCCTGATTATCAACTCACCGGCGAGACGGTCGAGGAGATTACGAAGTATCGAAAGATGCGCTGGCATTGACGCGCGCCTGATGGCGCACGCGGCGGTCCTCATGCCGTGAGATCAGTCAGCGTGGTGATCACGGCAATGAACAACGTCAACGTTGTGGGAAACCCTCTGATGAGGTGAAGGATACTCTCCTTATCCGTGCCCAGCTTTATTCCGGGGTGAGATGCCCTTCCTGAGAGATGGGTGACAGTTCATTCCGGCTAGATGGGTTACACTTTCGGCCCTTTGCAAGGAGAGCAAGGTGCCTTGGAAGGAGTGTAACGTCATGGAAGAGCGGCTGAAGTTCATCGCCCGGCTGCTGGACGGCGAGAAGATGGCCGTGCTTTGCCGGGAGTTCGATATCTCGCGCAAGACGGGTTACAAGATCCTCACACGCTACAACGACAGCGGCCTGGAAGGGCTGACGGATCGATCGCGCCGGCCTTACCGCCATGCCAATCAGCTTCCGTTTCAAATCGAGAAGCTGATTGTGCGCCTGAAGCAGGACAAGCCGACTTGGGGTGCGCCGAAGATACGCGAACGGTTGGCCCGGCTGTACCCGGATGTGCACAGGCCGGCGATCTCGACGGTGCATGCGGTTCTCGACCGGCACGACATGGTCGAGCGCCGCAAGCGGCGACGCAACAAGGCGACGGGGACAGCGCTTTCCCACTCCTGTCGGCCCAACGAGCTGTGGTGTGCCGACTACAAGGGCGAGTTCATGCTCGCCGACCGGCGCTATTGCTATCCGCTGACGATCACCGACTTTGCCAGTCGCTATCTGATCGCCTGCGAAGCGCTCTCGACCACCAAGGAAGCCTATGCCTTCACCGTATTCGAAAGCGTATTCAAAGAGTTTGGCCTGCCCAACGCCATTCGCACCGACAACGGGGTTCCTTTCGCAAGCCCCAACGCGCTGTTCAACCTCAGCAAGCTGTCGGTCTGGTGGCTGCGCCTGGGCATCGACATCGAGCGCATCAAACCGGGCTGCCCGCAGCAGAACGGGCGCCATGAGCGCATGCACCTCACTCTGAAGCTGGAGACCACCAAGCCAGCCGCCGCCAACTTCCTTCAGCAGCAGGCAAAGTTCGACGACTTCATCGACTGCTTCAACAATGAGCGGCCGCACCAGGCGCTCGACATGCATTGCCCGGCCGAGTGCTACGCGGCGTCACCGCGCAGCTATACTGGCCTGCCTGACCTCGATTATCCGTTTCACGACAAGGCCGTCACCGTCACCACATGCGGACGCATCTGTTTCGACCGCAAGAAGATCAATCTCAGCCTCGTCTTTGCCGGTCAGACCGTCGGCATCAAACAGGTCGAGGACCATATCTGGCTGGCTAGCTTCATGGACTATGATTTGGGATACTTCGATGATGAGACATGCAGGCTCGAACCACTCCAAAACCCCTTCGGGCCAAAAGTGTTACCCATGTCTCCGGTATAAACTGTAACCTATGTGTCCAGAATGGACCAGAGAAAAATGGCGCACCCGACAGGATTCGAACCTGTGACCTTTGGAATCGGAATCCAACACTCTATCCAGCTGAGCTACGGGTGCATGCCTTGACGATTGATTCATCGTCGTCCGATGGGTGGTTCTTAGCCTAGCTTTGGCTCTGCTTCAATCGCGAAGTTGACGGAATTTCCGCGGCTTGGCTTTTAATGCGATTTCGGCTGCACACTGTTGCCGAAATGAAAACTCCGCCGGTCCTTTCGGGCGGCGGAGTTTGCTTGTCGGGCGTAGCGACCGATCAAACTTGCATGGCGCCGGGGCCGGGGATGGCCTTGGGGGGCGCGGTCGGCGAGGTGGAAGACGTCGTGGCTGATGAGGAAGATACCGATGCCTTCCTTTTTCAGCTGCTTGATGAGCTCGCCGACCTGCGCCGTTTCCTGGGGGCCAAGCGCCGCCGTCGGCTCGTCCATGATGAGGATGCGGGCGTTGAACAGGATGGCGCGGGCGATGGCGACGGACTGGCCCTGACCGCCGGAGAGGGCCTTGATCGGCTCCTTGAAGCGCTTGAAGTTGGGGTTCAGGCGGCCCATCACGCCCCCGACGGTGCAACGGCCCGCAACGCGGTCCTGACGATCGCATCGCCGAATTCCGGCGAGACCGGGCGATGGCCGACCAGTAGCCGGAAGAAGACCGGTCCGTAGATCATGTCGAGCAGCGCCTCCATATCAAGCGGCGGAACGATCTCTCCCCGAGCCAGAGCCTCCTCCAGGATGACACGACCCGCGTTGCGGCTCGACAGGATCACCTGATTGCGGAAGGCCTTGGTGAATTCGCTTTCCGGGTCGGCGGCCGCGAGTGCCATGGTGATCTGCCGCCCGCGCGTGCTCGCAAAGGCAGTCACCAGTCCGCTCATCTGCGCGCCGAGAGCCGTCTGCGCCGTGCCGCCTCCGACCTCCGCTTCCGGTAGCCGGTTGACCAGAAGGGCGGCCATCGCCAGCTCCTGGGCGTTGGCCCAGGAGCGGTAGATCGTCGGCTTGCCGACACCGGACCGCGCCGCCACAGCTTCGATCGTCATGCGGCCAAAACCTTCGGCCATCAGGATTTCATGGGCGGCCTCCAAGGCACGCCTCTGCGCGGCAGCGCTTGGCGGCCGCCCTCGTTTCTTCGGTGTTGCGTTACTCTCTTGACTCATATCTTTACGATACGTAACGTTAATGAAAGACCCAGTCAAGGAGGATCATCCATGCCGAGTTTTGCCCGAAAAGTGAGCACCTACTTCATCGTCAAGGATGCGGCACGGGCCATCGACTTCTACAAGGAGGCTTTCGGCGCCACGGAAGTCTTCCGCATGACCGATCCTTCGGACGGGCGGATCGGCCATGCCGAGCTGCGTTTCGGAGAGACGCTGATGATGTTGGCAGACGAGTATCCGGACTTCGGCGCCCTGTCTCCCGATACCGTCGGAGGCTCTCCGGTGACCTTCCACATGGACACGGTGTCGACCGACGCAGCACTGGCGCAGGCGCTGTCGGCCGGGGCGACGATGTTGCGCCCGGCGACCGACCAGAGTTTTGGCGAGCGGGTGGCGCAGGTGCTTGATCCCTTCGGTCATCGCTGGATGCTGTCGCAAACCATCGAGCAGGTCACGCCTGAGGAGATGCAGCGCCGCTGGAACGACGACATGTCGGCGTGAGTGCCGCAAGCCGTTGAAGCGCTCGACGAGGCTGAGCGTGCCTTCAACGCCTGTCCGATGCGTGGTTCTTAGCTTGCGGCTGGCTTCAATCGCGAAATTTGCAGAATTACCGACGCTTGCCGTTTGGCGGGTATTCTTACCCGTCAGCCCGGAGAATGATATAAAAACTCCGCCAGCCCCAGGGGGCGGCGGAGTTTCTGCATCGGATATTACAGTACAATCAAACCTGCATGGCGCCGGGGCCGGGGATGGCTTTGGGGGGCACCTTGCCGAGGATGATCATGCCGAGGACTTCGTCCTTGGTGACATCTTCGGTGCGGGCGTGGCCGACGACCTGGCCGTTTTTCATCACCGAGACACGATCCGCGAGGTCGAAGACGTCGTGGATGTCGTGGCTGATCAGGAAGATGCCGATGCCTTCCTTCTTCAGCTGCTTGATGAGCTCGCCGACCTGCGCCGTTTCCTGCGGACCGAGGGCTGCCGTCGGCTCGTCCATAATCAGGATGCGGGCGTTGAACAGGATGGCGCGGGCAATGGCGACCGACTGGCGCTGGCCGCCGGAGAGGGCTTTCACCGGCTCCTTGAAGCGCTTGAAGTTGGGGTTCAGGCGGCCCATCACCTCGCGGGCGGAGGCCTCCATCGCGACGTCGTCGAGCGTGCCCCAGCGGGTCTTCAGCTCGCGGCCGAGATAGAGGTTGGCGGCGGCGTCGACATTATCGGCGACGGCGAGCGTCTGGTAGATCGTCTCGATGCCGAACTTCTTGGCATCGCGCGGATTGCGGATGTCGGCCGGTTCGCCATTGATCAGGATCTCGCCCGCGTCACGCTTGTAGGCGCCGGAGAGGATCTTGATCAGCGTCGACTTGCCGGCGCCGTTATGGCCGAGAAGGGCCACGACTTCGCCGGGATAGAGATCGACCGAGGCATTGTCGACTGCGTGGATACCGCCGAAGGAGATCGAGATGTTCTTCAGTTCGACAAGGGGAGTGCGTTGTTCAGCCATGGTTCGTACTCCTCTTACTTCGCACGGGAGCGATAGACAGTGTCGAGCCAGACGGCAATGACGAGCACCGCGCCGACGACGACGTTCTGGATGGGCGTATCGACATTGGCGAGGCCCATGCCCGACTGAAGCGACTGCATGACGAGCGCGCCGAGCATGGCGCCGGCAATGGTGCCGGTGCCGCCTGCCAGAGACGTGCCGCCGATGACGGCTGCTGCGATCGTATAAAGCTCGTAGGTCGTGCCCTGCGAGTTGGCGGCGGCGTTGAGGCGCGCCGTGGAGATCGCGGCGGCCACCGCTGCAAGGAAGCCCATCAGCGCGAAGATGCGCACCGTGACCCAGCGGGTCTTGATGCCGGCGAGTTCGGCTGCTTCCGGGTTGCCGCCGATCGCGAAGACATAGCGGCCGAAGCGCAGGCGCGTGGCGATGAAGGTCATGACGATGCCGACGAGGATGGCGATCAGCACCGGCACGGCGATGCCGTAGGGGATCATCAGGCCGCCTTCCGGCATGGTGATGTTATTGGCCTCGGCATAGCGCTTGGCGATTGCCGGCGGCCAGTAATAGATCGTCGACACCCAGATCGCGCCGAGCACCATGACACAGCCGAGGACGCCGAGGACATATTCGGCCCAGAGCGGGCGGCGCGGGAAGTTGAAGCGCCGGCGCTGGTGGCGTGCGCCGATGATCGAGACGACGATCAGCGCGCAGGCGACTGCACCGATGATCCAGCTCCAGGTGGCGCCGATCGCGCCTTCGGCACCGCCGCCCATGATGCGGAAGGTGGTGTCGAGGGGGGCGACCGTCTGGCCGCTCGTGACGTACCAGGCAAGGCCGCGCCAGGCGAGGAAGCCGCCGAGCGTGACGATGAAGGATGGTACGCCGAGAAAGGCGATGATGACGCCCTGGAGCAGGCCGATGGCCGAGCCGACGAGGAGGCCGGCGATGAGCGTGATCACCCAGGTGAAGGAATTGTCGAAGCCGAGATATTGCGGCAGGAACTTCGCCTGGACCACGCCCATGATCATGGCGACGAAGCCGAGGATCGAGCCGATCGACAGGTCGATGTTTCTGGTGACGATGACCAGCACCATGCCGGTTGCCAGAACCGCGATTTCGGTCGTCTGGACCGAGAGGTTCCAGAGGTTTCGGGGTGTGAGGAACAGGCCGCCGGTATAGAAATGGAAGCCGATCCAGATGACCAGCAGCGCGGCGATCATGCCGAGAAGGCGGGTGTCTATTTCCGTTGCCCTGAGGAAGCGCGTGAAGGGGCCTTCAACTGCCGTGCGTGGGCCGGATGAGGTCGATTGGGTGATATCTGCCATGGGTTTGCCGTTTCCCCCATTGTTTGGGCGCGGGCCTGCCTGATGGGCCGGCCGACGATCGCCCTGTTCTAGATGTGACCACCGGGACGCTTCCGAAAATAGCCGATCACAACGGCACTATTCTGGCAGGGAATCAAAGCATCCGCGATGTGCGCGAGAACGGAGAAGCGCCATCGAGCGGGCTTCATCCGCATCCGGCGCCGCAGCGGAGGGCCGCTGCGGCGCCGGTATTTCAGATCGTCAGGCGAGGATTAGTCGCAAGCCTTGACGGAGCCGGCCTTGACGCCCTGGCAGGCTTCAGCCTTGGAGATCCAGCCTGCGTCGATGACGACGTTCAGGTTGTCCTTGGTGATGGCGAGCGGGGTCAGGAAGATCGACTGCATCTTCACCTTCTTCGGGCCGCCTTCGAAGGTCTGTACGCCTGCAACCTTGTCGAGCGCGGTGCCGCCGGCGAGATCGAGAGCGACTTCGGCAGCGCGCTTGCCGAGTTCACGGCTGTCCTTCCAGACGGAAACCGTCTGCGTGCCGAGAGCGATGCGGTTGAGAGCAGCCTTGTCGGCGTCCTGGCCGGAAACCGGAACGGAGCCGGCCATGCCCTGTGCATCAAGAGCGGCGACGGCGCCACCGGCCGTGCCGTCGTTCGAAGCAACGACAGCGTCAACCTTGTTGTTGTTGGCGGTCAGGAACTGCTCCATGTTGCGCTGAGCGTTCTGCGGCAGCCAGCCGTCGGTATAGGCTTCGCCGACATTCTTGATCTTGCCGGCATCGATTGCGGCCTTCAGGACTTCCATCTGGCCCGAGAAGAGGAAGTCGGCGTTCGGATCGGAAGACGAGCCCTTGATGAAGACGTAGTTACCTTCCGGCTTTGCCTTGAAGACGCCCTGAGCCTGCAGGCGGCCGACTTCCTTGTTGTCGAAGGTGATGTAGAAGGCAGACGGGTTTTCGATCAGGCGGTCGTAACCGACGACCGGGATACCTTCGCTGGCGGCCTTTTCAACAGCCGGGCCGATTGCGTCGGAGTCCTGAGCGAGAATGATGAGTGCGTTTGCGCCCTGCGAGATCAGCGACTCGACGTCGGTGAGCTGCTTTGCAGCCGACGACTGAGCGTCAGCGGAAATGTACTTTGCGCCCTTGGCTTCCAGAGCCTTCTTGATGGCGGCTTCGTCGGTCTTCCAGCGTTCTTCCTGGAAATTCGACCAGGAAACGCCAACGACGAGGTCTGCAGCCATGGCAGCCGACTGCAGCGAAACGAGGATGGCAGCACCCGCCATCAGCTTGTAAATAGACTTCATAAATGTCCTCCCGAGTGAATTGCAGCCGGCCCAGCCATTGCTCCTCCGGCCACCGCGAAAGCCTGTCCAGAAAGGTTCGGATTTTTTTCTCGACAGTCGAGAAATTTAGTGTCAGAGATTTTTTCAACTGTCAACACCGCACTACCGGCTTAATTTCCTTTGACGAAAGGCCCCGGAGATGCTGTGGCAAGTGAAGGGCGGAACGAACGGGGAAGAGGCGGCGATAGATGCTGACCAAGTCGAGCACGGAGCTCGTACGGCAGAGAAACAGCGTGCTCGTGCTCGCCACTCTCCGCCGCCATGGGCCACTTGCTCACACTGAAATATCCGATTTCACGCGGCTTTCCTCCGCGACCGTTTCTGCGATCACGGCCGATCTCGAAAAGGCGCAGGTGATCGAAAAATCCGAGCAGCAGGCGGCGAGCGGGCGAGGGCGCCCGCGCGTGCTTTTGCGCCAGCGGCGCGACTGCGGCTATCTCATCGTCGTCATCATATCCTCGGATGCCGTGCAATATTCGCTCGTCGATTACTCGGGCAAGCTGATCGACCGCTTCAGCGAGGAAAGGTCGCATGATCCGGATGGGGCAGCCCGATTCGTGAACGGGGTGCGGGCAGGGCTTGAGCGTATCCTGTCGCGCTCGCGGATCGAGCGGGAGAAGGTGCTGCTCATTTCGATCAGCAGCAAGGGGTTGGTCAATTCCTCCGAACCGGTCCTCGTCTGGTCGCCGATCTTCGGCAGCGACCAGATCGATTTCGAACTGGCGCTCAAGCCGGACTGGAAGGCGAAGGTCATTCTCGACAACGAGACGCTGCTGGTCGCTGCCGCTCTCGGCGCGCGCGAGGAGAATGTGAAGGGCGGCGATTTCCGCTCGCTGGCGGCCCTTTCGCTCGGCCACAGCATCGGGCTTGGAATCGTGCGGCGGACGAGCCATGGCGGGCATGACGTCTCCGCGCCCAATTTCGGCCATATGCTGCACATGGCCAATGGCGGGCTTTGCCGCTGCGGCACGCGCGGCTGCATCGAGGCCCATGCCGGCTTCTATGCCATCCTGCGCACCGCCTTCGAAGTGCCGCTCGATACGATCCCGGCAAAATTCGTGCCGGTGGCCGAGCTCGACAAGATCGCGGCAAGGGCGCGGCAGGGCCACCGCATCTCGGGTTTTGCCTTCCGGCAGGCGGGGCTCGCACTCGGCAACGGCCTGTCGCGCATGCTGAGCCTGACGGAGCGCATGCCGATCGCGATCACCGGGCCGGGGACGCGCTACTATGATCTGCTGCGGCAGGGGATCGAGGAGGGGCTCGGCCAATCCCATGTCGTGCGCATGGAGGGCATGCCGGAACTCAGGGTCGTCGCGGACGAGCAGATTCTCGTCTTCGAAGGACATCTGAATCGGGCGCTGGCCGTCATCGATGAGGATATCGTCGCGGCGGGTGTGCAGGGCGGGGATTAATGGTTCCCCCTTCGCCCCAGTGGGGAGAAGGGACAGGCACCGTCGCACTCTCCCTTTTCCTCGTGGGGAGGGGTCTTTTTTCGGCCCACCCACGCATCTCATCAAACGAGAAATGGCCGGGTTTTCACCCGGCCATTTCTCATTGTGGCGACCGTCGGGAGAGGGCGGTCAGCCGATCTTGATGAGCTTGCCTTCCTTGACGGACTGGACGGCAGCATCCGCGAGCGCGAGAGCGGCCAGGCCGTCAGCGCCGGAGGGCGAAATCTTCGAGCCCTTTTCGATCGCGGAGATGAAGCTGGCGATTTCGTTGGCATAGGCTTCGGTGTAGCGGGTCATGAAGAAGTCGTGCAGCGGCGGGCGGGTATAGCCTTCGCCGTTGGCGACCTCGATCGAGACCGGGCGCTGGTTCTCGGCCGAGACGACACCCTTGGAGCCGTGGGCCTCGATGCGCTGGTCGTAGCCATAGGTGGCGCGGCGCGAGTTGGAGATGATGGCCTGCTTGCCGGAGGCGGTCTGCAGGATGACGGAAACGCTGTCGTAATCTCCGGCTTCGCCGATCGCCTTGTCGACGAGCACGGCAGCTGTTGCGACGACCGAGACCGGCTCTTCGCCGAGCAGGAAGCGGGCCATGTCGAAATCGTGGATCGTCATGTCGCGGAAGATGCCGCCCGAACGCTTGATGTAATCGACCGGCGGGGCGCCGGGATCGCGCGAGGTGATCGTCACCATCTCGACATCGCCGATCTTGCCGTCGTCGATGACCTTGCGGACAGCCATGAAATGCGGGTCGAAGCGGCGGTTGAAGCCGACCATCAGCTTGGCGCCGGTTTCTTCCACGACCTTGATGCAGGCTTTTACGCGCGCAACATCCAAGTCAACAGGCTTTTCGCAGAAGATCGCCTTGCCGGCGCGGGCGAAACGCTCGATCAGGTCGGCATGCGTATCCGTCGGCGTGCAGATGACGACGGCGTCGATATCCTTGGCGGCTTCAATTGCTTCAATGGTGCGCACGTCGCAGCCATAGGCGGACGCGATCGCTTCGGCTGCCTGCGGGAAGGCGTCGGCGACGGCTACGAGCTTTGCATTGGCATCGCCGCTGACGGCCTTTGCATGGACCTTGCCGATGCGGCCGGCGCCGAGAAGACCAAATCTCACTGTCATTTACTGCCTCCCTATATTCGGAACAAATAAACCGAATTGATATAAGTTTGGAATTTTCATTCCATTTTCCAATCGCCGCGTCAAGCCCGCGGGTCTTTCACATTTGTGAAATCCATCCTAAAGACAAGTAGGTTCTCACGACAGTGAGGCGGCGATATCACAACGATGAGACAGAGATGCAGCTGATCGATCCCAACCATCCGACCTACCGACACCTTTGGGTTCGTGTCCTCATCGTCGTGGTCTGTTTCGGATGGGCGATCTTCGAATTTATCGGCGGAGACCCCTTCTGGGGCGTGCTTGCGGGCGGCGCCGGCGCCTATTCCTTCTATGTGCTGATCTGGACCTTCGATCCGAAGCCGCCGGAAACGGCAGCAGTCGTCACACCCGATGATGAGGAAGAGGGAGACAAGCCGGCAGCAGAAGAAGAGAAGAAGGCCGAATAAGGAAAGCGCGGCGCGATCTCTCCGATGCGCGCCACGCTTCAGGTCCTTGTTTCACGCATGTCGTGCCTGCAAAACCGCTGCACGGTTTTGCGCGGCGCGCGTTCTCCGGCCCTCCGATTCGGCGCGGAAGGCGGGCAGCTGATCAGAGCGACAACTCTCTGGCTTGGGCGTCGATCCTTTCACAGGCATCCCCGAACGGATCGCGCATCGGCACCAGTGGCGAAGCGCCAAGCAGGAGAAGCGCCTTCAAGTGCTTCCATCCGCCTTCCTCGCCCAGTACCGGCGCATAGGACGTCATCGCGGTGGGTTTCTCGCCATAGAGGCGCTTGTACTCCGCAAAATTGGAGAAGGCTTCGTGGTTGTTCTCCAGGAGATGGAAGCTCTCGGCCGCGGCACCTTCGGCGAGGATGACTTCATGCGTGTCGAGCAGGACGGCGTAATATTCGACCGGCACGTCGTCGGCCGGCGTGACCGGTGCAATGGTCGTACCATTCACGAGATGCTTCACGCGGATCAGAACGCCGTTCAGAAGCAGCGCGTGGTCCGGCGACAGGTAGAGATCGGAATGCGGCGTGCGGCTATCCAGCGCATGGCGGGAAACCCGGACCGGCACGACGCCTTCATGCCAGCGCGTGCCGCTCTTCTTGAAGGCCTGGCGGCCGACCCATCTGATCGGGCGGGTGCTCCCGTCCGAAAGGGCAATGCGATCGCCGATGCGCAGATCCTCGACGGGCTTTTCACCGCAATCCGTGAGGATCGCCGTCCCGCGCAGGAAGCACTGCGGGCCGCCGCCAGAGCCTCCGTGCCCACCGGAGCCTCCGTGCCCACCGGAGCCGCCGTGTCCACCGGAGCCTCCATGTCCACCCGAGCCGCCGCGCCCCCAACGGCGCCCCAGCGCATTGGCGGGAGAGGTGGAAATTGCCGTCACCAATGCCGCCGCCCCGGCAAGCCGGGCACCGGCGGCAGCGGCAACACCTAGAAAATGTCTGCGTGCGGTATTGCGTGGCAGCTTAGGATCTTGTGTGGATGACATGCTGGTGTCCTTCGATAACATTAACACCGGCCTATGTTATCAAGGGTTGTATCGCATTCAATTTCGCTAAATAGCGTTGAGGCCTACTGAAAAGTGAGTAGGCACTATATGCTGGCATGCCGAAATATGCTGTTGCCGGTACCCCAAAGCCGGAGAATTATCTGCTACTCAGGCGCGAAATATTCAATCGGGATACGATCAGCACCGGTTGAGCCGGCAGAGGAAAGCGGCGCAAACAGCCCGCAAACCGGGCGGAAAAGCTTCAGGCGCGCGGCAGGCGGCGCATCGCCTCGTCGATGAGCAGATTGGCGATCATCATGCGTCGGTTGGCATTGTCGCGGAAAGGCTGGGCTACGCCGTCGGGATGATTGGCCTTGGCGAAGGTGCGCCGTTTCTCATTCAGCGTATGTTGCGTATCGGCAGATGAAATCGACAGGTCCGCAGCAATCTCTTCCGGCGCAATGCGGGCAAGATGATCGGGCATGACAGGCTCTGGCGCCGGCGGGGGAGGCTGCCCGACAACAGGCTCGGGGCCGAGATTTTCGAAATAGGCTTGCCCAACCCGCTGCGAGGCGGCCGAGACCCCCTCCATCACATCGAAGGCGAGGCCGGTCGAGAAGCCGGAAACGCGATGGGCAACCGGCTCTTCCGCTTCTGCGGCGTCTTCCTCTTTCAACCGCTCGAGAACGGATTGGAATATCGATTGTCCGAACAGCATGCGCCCTTCCTTTTCGAGCGGCGCATTAGACGGCGCCAAGTTGGCGCCGGGCTGGATTTCCGCGTGGGATTTTATCCCACGCTGCCCTCGGCCTGCCGGATGCTCTCTTCCAGAATGAGATCGTAGAGAAGCCGGGCGCTTGGCGGTAGCGCCCGCTCGCGGACGGTGATCAGGCTGTAGGGCTTGACGTTGATCTCGAAATCGATCGGCAGGATGCGCACATCGGAGGCGTTCGAGCTCTGCGAGGCGAGAAACTGGGCGACATCGATGGCGACGGGGGCAATGGCATCCGTCTCGCAGATGATCGCGCAGGTGAGCAGCAGCGAAGAGGTGTTGACGATGTTTTCCGGAAGCCGAACGGCGCGCGACAGGAAGATATCCTCTATCGTGCGCCGCAGCAGCGTGCCCGGCGGCTGGAAGACCCAGTCGTAATCCTTGATCTCCGAGAGAGTGCTTGGCACCTTCTTCTTCAGGAGGGGATGGCGGCTGCGGACGATGAGGCAGGCTTTCTCGACCCCGATCTCGCGGACCTCGAAAAGGCGCGGGTTGAGGTCATCGGGGATGCGGCTGATGATGAAGTCGTGGCGGGCGGCGAGAAGTTCGCGCGCCAGCACGTTGCTGGTCTCCACCTGGATATTGACCTCGATGCCGGGAAAGGTCTTGCGCACCGTGTTGATGGCAGGAACGACGAGGCTCATGGCGGGCGCGGTGACCGCGCCGATGAAGACCGAACCGCCCTTGCCGCTCTTCAATTCGCCGATCTCGCGGCTCGCTTCCCTGAGCTCCAGGAGGATCTTGCGCGCACGCCTGGCGAGCGCTTCGCCGAAGGTGGTCAGCACCACGCCGCGGGCCACCCGCTCATAGAGCGAAGTCTTCACAATCGACTCCATATCGGACAGCATTCGGGAGGCCGCCGGCTGCGATATGTTCAGCACTTCGGCGGCAGCCGAAATCTGCCCGCTATCTTCGATTGCGACAATCATACGCAGGTGATTCAGCTTAAGTCCCGCACGTAGAAAGCCGTCATCGCCAAAATTATCGCTGTTGATGTCGACATGCTCCAACGAAAATGGCTCGGAGATGATCGTCATGGTTGCAGCCTCCCCACCGCGCTCCATCAAAAGTAATACTTTTTAACGATATACCAAAATTGTTATGCACATTACCAGTTATTCTATTTGACAGTTATAGGAATCCATACCAGTTTGCCGCCGTGTGCTGGTTGGCACTCAACACGTGTGAGATCGTGGAGGAGACCTACTTCGTTTCTCACCATCTGAAGTAACTATCCAATACGGAACCTGCCACAGTTTCGGGGCGGGCGATTTTTCGTCCGTGAATCTTTAACAAGGGAGAGAGAAATGAAATCCATTATCTCATTGATGGCTGCGGCTGCCTTCGGCGTCGCATCGTTCGTTATGCCTGCTCTGGCGCAGGACAAGGGCCTGGTTGGCATCGCAATGCCGACGAAGTCCTCGGCTCGCTGGATCGACGACGGCAACAACATCGTCAAGCAGCTTCAGGCCGCTGGTTACCAGACCGACCTGCAGTATGCTGACGACGATATTCCGAACCAGCTTTCGCAGATCGAAAACATGGTCACGAAGGGCGCCAAGGTTCTCGTCATCGCTTCGATCGACGGCACGACCCTTTCGGACGTTCTTCAGAAGGCTCATGACGCCGGCATCAAGGTCATCGCTTATGACCGCCTGATCCGCGACTCTGCCAACGTCGACTACTACGCCACGTTCGACAACTTCCAGGTTGGCGTTCTCCAGGCTGGCACGATCGTCGACAAGCTCGGCCTCAAGGACGGCAAGGGCCCGTTCAACATCGAACTCTTCGGCGGCTCGCCTGACGACAACAACGCCTTCTTCTTCTACGACGGCGCAATGTCTGTCCTGCAGCCCTACATCGATAGCGGCAAGCTCGTCGTGAAGTCCGGCCAGACCGGCATGGACAAGGTCGGCACGCTGCGTTGGGACCCGGCAACGGCCCAGGCCCGCATGGACAACCTGCTCTCGGCTAACTACACCGACGCCAAGGTTGACGCTGTCCTGTCTCCGTATGACGGTCTGTCGATCGGCATCATCTCGTCGCTGAAGGGCGTCGGCTACGGTTCGGCTGACCAGCCGTTGCCGGTCGTCTCCGGCCAGGACGCCGAAGTTCCGTCTGTCAAGTCGATCATCGCCGGCGAACAGTATTCGACGGTCTTCAAGGACACGCGCGACCTCGCAAAGGTCACCGTTCAGATGGTTGACGCCGTCATGTCCGGCAAGGAGCCTGAAGTCAACGACACGAAGACCTACGACAACGGCGTCAAGGTCGTTCCGTCCTATCTGCTGAAGCCAGTTGCCGTCGACAAGACCAACTACAAGCAGATCCTCGTCGACGGCGGTTACTACACCGAAGACCAGCTGAAGTAATTATGAATGGCCGGGACCCGCGTGATTGCGGGTTCCGGTCTTCGATTCTATGATCGTCGGGCCATTTTCGGTCGCGGCGTTGGGTTTTTAGTCATGGACAATACAATCCTCGAAATGCGGAACATCACCAAGACGTTCCCGGGCGTGAAGGCGCTCGAGAATGTGAACCTCAAGGTTCGTCAGGGTGAGATCCACGCATTGGTGGGCGAAAACGGGGCCGGCAAGTCGACCCTGATGAAAGTGCTCTCCGGCGTCTACCCGGCAGGAAGCTATGAAGGCGAGATCGTCTATGAAGGCGACGTGCGCAATTTTAGGGTTCTGAAGGATTCGGAAGAAATCGGCATCGTCATCATCCATCAGGAACTGGCGCTCGTACCGCTCCTGTCGATCGGCGAAAACATCTTCCTCGGCAATGAAAACGCCAAGAAAGGCGTCATCAGCTGGGAAGAGACATACAATCGCACCAAGCAGCTTCTGGCCAAGGTGGGCTTACGCGAATCTCCGAACACGCTCGTGACCGACATCGGCGTCGGCAAGCAGCAGCTCGTCGAGATCGCCAAGGCTCTGTCGAAAAGCGTCAAGCTGCTCATCCTCGACGAGCCGACGGCATCGCTGAACGAAAGCGACTCAGACGCGCTCCTCAACCTGCTGATGGAATTCCGCAGGCAGGGCATCACCTCGATCATCATCTCGCACAAGCTGAACGAGATCCGCAAAGTCGCCGACCAGATCACGGTCCTGCGCGACGGCATGACCGTCAAGACGCTCGACTGTCATACGGATGAGATCAGCGAAGACATCATCATCAAGAACATGGTGGGCCGCGACCTCGCCGACCGTTATCCGCCGCGCTCCGTGCCGGTGGGCGATACGATCTTCGAAGTCAGGAACTGGAACGCCTTCCATCAGCAGCATCGCGATCGCCAGGTTCTGCATGACATCAACGTGAATGTCCGCAAGGGCGAAGTCGTCGGCATTGCCGGCCTGATGGGCGCCGGTCGTACCGAGTTCGCAATGAGCGTTTTCGGCAAGTCTTACGGCCATAAGATCAGCGGCGAAGTTTTCGTCGACGGCAAGAAGGTCGATACGTCGACGGTTCGCAAGGCGATCGACGCCGGTCTCGCCTATGTGACGGAAGACCGCAAACATCTCGGCCTCGTGCTGAACGACAACATCCTGCACAACACCACGCTCGCCAATCTGCTCGGCATTTCGAAGAACACCGTCATTGACGACATCAAGGAAATGAAAGTCGCGACGGATTACCGCTCGAAGCTGCGCATCCGGTCATCGGGCATCTTCCAGGAAACGGTCAACCTCTCGGGCGGCAACCAGCAAAAGGTCGTGCTGTCGAAGTGGCTGTTCTCCGATCCCGATGTTTTGATCCTGGACGAGCCTACACGTGGCATCGACGTTGGCGCAAAATACGAAATCTATACTATCATCAACCAGCTTGCCGCCGATGGAAAAGGCGTTCTGATGATCTCGTCAGAAATGCCCGAACTGCTTGGCACATGTGACCGCATCTACGTGATGAACGAAGGACGCATCGTCGCCGAACTGCCGAAGGGAGAAGCAAGCCAGGAAACCATCATGCGCGCTATCATGCGCTCAGGGGAGAAGAAACAATGACTCCTGTCAACCCGACAACATCAGAGGAAAGCAACGTCGTTTCGATTGCCGACTATATCCGCGGCAACATCCGCGAATATGGCATGCTGATCGCGCTCGTCGCAATCATGATCTTCTTCCAGTTCTATACTGGCGGCATCCTGTTCAAGCCGGTCAATCTGACGAACCTCGTGCTGCAGAACTCGTTCATCATCATCATGGCGCTCGGCATGCTGCTGGTGATCGTTGCTGGGCATATCGACCTGTCGGTCGGCTCCATCGTTGCCTTCGTCGGCGCGCTGGCGGCCATCTTCACCGTTTCCTGGGGCATGAATTTCTGGCTGGCCGGGCTTCTGTGTCTCATCATCGGCGGCTTCATCGGCGCGGCACAGGGCTATTTCATCGCCTATCACCGCATCCCGTCCTTCATCGTGACGCTCGCCGGCATGCTGGTTTTTCGCGGCCTGACGCTCACTGTTCTCGGCGGCAAGAACATCGGCCCGTTCCCGAAGGAATTCCAGGTCATCAGCACTGGCTTTCTGCCGGGCGACATGATCGACATCTTCGGTGTTCCGACCCAGCTCACCTCGCTGATCCTGACCGTCATCATGCCGGTCATCCTCTTCTACCTCGCCTGGCGCCGCCGCAAGGTCAATGAGAGCCATGGCATCGACGTCGAGCCGATGGGCTTCTTCATCGGCCAGAACCTCCTCATCTCGCTCGCCATCGTCTGGCTCGGCTGGCTGCTGTCGACCTACAAGGGCCTGCCGAACGTTCTCATCGTCATGCTGGTGCTGATCGCCGTCTACAGCTTCGTCACGCGCCGCACGACGATCGGCCGCCGCATCTACGCCATGGGCGGTAACGAGAAGGCGACCAAGCTTTCCGGTATCAACACCGAACGCCTGAGCTTCTTCACCTTCGTCAACATGGGTGTGCTTGCGGGTCTCGCCGGCATGATCGTTGCGCTGCGCCTGAACTCGGCGACGCCGAAGGCCGGTGTCGGTTTCGAGCTTGACGTCATTGCAGCCTGCTTCATCGGCGGTGCGTCGGCTTCGGGCGGCGTCGGCAAGATCACCGGTGCAGTTATCGGCGCATTCATCATGGGCGTCATGAACAACGGCATGTCGATCGTCGGTCTCGGCATCGACTTCCAGCAGATGGTCAAGGGTGCGGTGCTTCTCGCTGCCGTCTTCTTCGACGTCTATAACAAGAACAAGGGCTGAGCTTCGGCTCAACCCCCGCATCGCAGTCATATGAAAACTGAATTCCGGCTCCGGATGGAGCCGGAGCGGCGTAGCTTTGCCATCGCCAAACGAAAAGGATGAAGACCGTGCTTATTTCGCAGATCAAGGGCGCAAACGGAGAGATCATCGTCGCCGTGCGCGAACCGGGTGCCGCCGCCAAGTCCGTCAAGGGTGCTACGAGCGTCTATGCTCTGGCGATGGAAGCCGCAGATGGCGGCAAGTCCCTCGTCTCCGTTATCGAAGCCCATGGGTATGGCGACGCCGTCGATCTTGAAAAGGCCTATGCCGAAGGCCGCTTCCTGCCACCGATCACGCATCCGGATGCAGCACACCTGCATTTGACCGGCACGGGCCTGACGCATCTGGGTTCCGCTGCAACGCGCGATTCCATGCACAAGAAGACCACGGAGGCGGCAGAGGAAACGCTGACCGACTCCATGAAGATGTTCAGGATGGGTCTCGAAGGCGGAAAGCCGGCGGCCGGCCAGAAGGGCGTGCAGCCCGAATGGTTCTACAAGGGCAACGGCTATGGCGCCGCTGCTCCGGGCGCTCCGCTCGTCTCGCCGTCCTTCGCGCTTGATGGTGGCGAAGAACCTGAAATGGCGGGCATCTACGTGATCGCCAAGGACGGCACGCCGTTCCGCATCGGCTTTGCGCTGTCGAACGAGTTTTCCGACCACGTCACCGAGCGGATCAACTATCTCTTCCTCGCCCATTCCAAGCTGCGTCCGGCAAGCTTCGGTCCGGAAATCCGCATCGGTGTGGCTCCAGAGGATATCCGTGGCACCTCGCGCATCAAGCGCGGCAACCACGTGATCTTCGAAAAGCCATTCCTGTCCGGCGAAGCGAACATGTCGCACACTTTCGCCAATCTGGAATATCACCATTTCAAATATGGCCTCTTCCGCGTGCCGGGTGATGTGCATGTACATATGTTCGGTACGGCGACGCTTTCCTTTGCCGATGGCATCAAGGCGGAAGAGGGCGATATCTTTGAAATCGAGGTGTCCGAGTTTGGCCTGCCGCTGCGCAATCCGCTGAAGGTCGCTGCCGAAGAAGAGATCGCCGTCAAGCAGCTCTGATTTCAACTGTGATCTCAAAGGGACCGGCTGCCACGAAAGCCGCCGGTCATTTGTCATAGAGGAGGCTCCAAGGCCATGACCGTCCATCAGAATCTCATTGCCGGCGAATGGACCGGCACGAATGCCGCCGAGAACATCAATCCGTCCGACACGAACGAAGTCGTCGGTCTCTACGCTCAGGCGAGCGCCGAGGATGCCAAGGCTGCGATCGCGGCTGCCAAGGCTGCCTTTCCGGCCTGGTCGCGCTCCGGCATCTGGGAGCGCCACGTCATCCTGAAGAAGGCGGGCGATGAGATCATGGCGCGCAAGGACGAGCTTGGCGCTCTTCTCGCCCGTGAGGAAGGCAAGACGCTTCCCGAAGCGATCGGCGAAACGATCCGCGCATCGCAGATCTTCGAATTCTTCGCTGGCGAAGCGCTGCGCCTTGCCGGCGAGGTCGTTCCCTCGGTGCGCCCGAATATTGGCGTCGAGATCACCCGCGAGCCGCTTGGCGTCATCGGCATCATCACGCCCTGGAACTTCCCGATCGCCATTCCGGCCTGGAAGATCGCTCCGGCGCTCTGCTACGGCAATACCGTCGTCTTCAAGCCGGCCGATCTGGTTCCGGCCTGTTCCTGGGCGATTGCCGACATCCTGCATCGCGCAGGCCTGCCGAAGGGCGTTCTAAACCTCGTCATGGGCAAGGGCTCGGTCGTCGGCCAGGCCATGCTCGACAGCCCCGATATTGCCGGCATCACCTTCACCGGTTCGACAGGCACCGGCCGGCGCGTTGCCACCTCTTCCATCGAGCATAACCGCAAGTTCCAGCTGGAAATGGGCGGCAAGAACCCGATGGTCGTTCTCGACGATGCGGATCTGACCGTTGCCGTCGAGGCTGCAGCCAATTCCGGCTTCTTCTCCACGGGCCAGCGCTGCACGGCTTCGTCGCGCCTGATCGTCACCGAAGGCATCCACGACAAGTTCGTTGCGGCACTTACCGAAAAGCTGAAGACCATCGTCGTCGACAATGCCATGAAGCCCGGCACCCATATCGGCCCGGTCGTCGATGCCCGCCAGCTTCAGACCGATACCGACTATATCAAGATCGGCAAGGAAGAGGGCGCCAAGCTCGCCTTCGGCGGCGAGCTCATCTCGCGCGACACGCCCGGCTTCTACCTGCAGCCGACGCTCTTTACCGAAGCGACGAACCAGATGCGCATCTCGCGCGAAGAGATCTTCGGGCCTGTCGTATCCGTGATCCGCGTGAAGGATTACGAGGAGGCGCTCGCAACCGCCAACGACACGCCGTTCGGCCTGTCGGCGGGCATTGCCACGACCAGCCTCAAGCATGCGACGCATTTCAAGCGCAACTCCGAGGCCGGCATGGTGATGGTGAACCTGCCGACCGCCGGCGTCGATTTCCACGTTCCCTTCGGCGGCCGTAAGGGCTCGTCCTACGGCCCGCGCGAGCAGGGCAAGTACGCTGCCGAATTCTACACAACCGTCAAGACCGCCTATACGCTGGCCTAAGACAAAGCGCGATAACCCTGATCGTACGAGGCGGTCAGGGGATATCCTGAAGGACAGAAATTATGAAAAAGAAAGCAGAATGGCCGCGTAAGCTGAGGTCGCAGGAATGGTACGGCGGCACGAGCCGCGATGTGATCTATCACCGCGGCTGGCTGAAGAACCAGGGTTACCCGCACGATCTGTTCGACGGCCGCCCTGTCATCGGCATCCTCAATACCTGGTCGGACATGACGCCGTGCAACGGTCACCTGCGCGAACTCGCCGAAAAGGTGAAGGCCGGTGTGTGGGAAGCCGGCGGTTTCCCACTCGAAGTACCTGTTTTTTCGGCCTCTGAAAACACCTTCCGTCCGACCGCGATGATGTATCGCAACCTGGCGGCGCTCGCCGTCGAAGAAGCGATCCGCGGCCAGCCGATGGATGGCTGCGTGCTGCTCGTCGGCTGCGACAAGACCACGCCGTCGCTATTGATGGGGGCCGCCTCTGTCGACCTGCCGTCGATCGTCGTTACCGGCGGTCCGATGCTGAACGGCTATTTCCGTGGCGAGCGCGTCGGTTCCGGTACGCATCTGTGGAAGTTCTCCGAAATGGTGAAGGCCGGCGAGATGACGCAGGCCGAATTCCTCGAAGCCGAAGCGTCGATGAGCCGTTCCTCGGGTACCTGCAACACGATGGGCACTGCTTCCACCATGGCTTCCATGGCTGAAGCGCTTGGCATGGCACTATCGGGCAATGCCGCGATCCCGGGCGTCGATTCCCGCCGCAAGGTCATGGCGCAGCTCACTGGCCGCCGCATCGTGCAGATGGTCAAGGACGACCTGAAGCCTTCCGACATCATGACCAAGCAGGCCTTCGAAAACGCCATCCGCACCAATGCGGCCATCGGCGGTTCGACCAATGCTGTCATCCACCTGCTGGCCATGGCCGGCCGTGTCGGCATCGATCTGACGCTCGACGACTGGGACCGCTGCGGTCGCGACGTGCCGACGATCGTCAACCTGATGCCGTCGGGCAAATACCTGATGGAAGAATTCTTCTATGCCGGTGGCCTGCCCGTCGTGCTGAAGCGCCTCGGCGAAGCCGGCCTCCTGCACAAGGATGCGGTGACGGTTTCGGGCGAGACCGTCTGGGACGAAGTCAAGGATGTCGTCAACTGGAACGAAGACGTCATCCTGCCGGCGGAGAAGGCGTTGACGGCTTCGGGCGGCATCGTCGTGCTGCGCGGCAATCTCGCCCCGAAGGGCGCAGTGCTGAAGCCTTCCGCCGCCTCTCCGCATCTGCTGGTGCACAAGGGCAGGGCCGTCGTGTTCGAGGACATCGACGACTACAAGGCCAAGATCAACGATGACAGCCTCGATATCGACGAGACCTGCATCATGGTCATGAAGAACTGTGGTCCGAAGGGCTATCCGGGCATGGCCGAAGTCGGCAACATGGGTCTGCCGCCGAAAGTGCTCAAGAAGGGCATCACCGACATGGTGCGCATTTCCGACGCCCGCATGTCCGGCACGGCCTACGGCACCGTCGTTCTGCATACCTCGCCGGAAGCCGCTGTCGGCGGCCCGCTTGCCGTTGTCAAGAATGGCGACATGATCGAGCTCGACGTGCCGAACCGCCGCCTGCATCTCGATATTTCCGAAGAGGAGCTGGCGAAGCGTCTGGCCGAATGGCAGCCGAACCATGACCTGCCGACCTCGGGGTACGCCTTCCTGCATCAGCAGCATGTCGAGGGTGCCGATACCGGCGCCGACCTCGACTTCCTCAAGGGATGTCGCGGAAGTGCAGTCGGCAAGGACAGCCACTGATCCAGTCTGTTCTGGACTGAATACTGAAAAGGCGGGGCGAGAGCTCCGCCTTTTCATTGATATGCCGGATATTGTGCTGTCAGTACTGAGGCCTTTGCGGGGTTTGCGACAAAATCGCATCGATCAGTGCGGGAGGACGGCCAGCGGTAAGAGGCTTACGACGTCTGCGCGTTGCTATTTCCCCTTTTTCTTCAAAAAATCATGCAGGATCGGTCTTTGCCCCTTGTGCATTTTGAACTCCGCCTCCTTGGTGCAAAACCAGGCTGCACGGTCGACTTCGGGAAAAACCTCCGTCTTCCCCGAGCGCGGCGGCCATTCCAATTTAAACGTTGAACTGAGTTCGACCCTCGGCTCGAAGCCTCTCTCAGCTTCCGTCAGCCAGACGATGACAAGCTTTCCCCCAGGCTGCTTGTATTCGCCAAGCCGCTCAAACGGGCCAGAGACATTGACACCAAGTTCCTCGAAAGTCTCCCGGCGGGCAGCGGCAAGTTCATCTTCGCCCTCTTCGACAAGACCCTTTGGTATTGACCATGCGGCCTCATCCTTTCCCTTCCAGAACGGTCCGCCAGGATGGACGAGCAGCAGTTCCACCGCAACATCTACAAAACGGTAAATAAGGAGCCCTGCGCTTCGGACAGCCATCGTGGATTCCTGACGTTAACCAGGAAGGGCTCTAAACAGCTGAGGGCGAAATGCGATCGGAAGGTGCCGCCACAAGTTCTGCCATCATTTCCTTAGCCCGGACGATGGCCGCCTCGTCTTCGCTGCCAGGCTCCGCCGACATTCGAACAGTAATCAAGTCGTTTCCCGCGCCCCGGAATTCCACCGTAATCGTTCCAGCCGTCGTTCGTGCAACATTCGTGTTTTCCAGACGCATCGCAACCTCCCTTGAATAATCCTATCATTTTCCCGCGAAAATGGACATTGGCGGACATGCCTGAAAGTGGCCGAGGCGAACGCGATAAGCCTTAATCGATGTCCGGATGGGGGAATGGTCGAGACACGACGCATGCCGGGTTGTCTGGAAGAGAGGGAGTGCCACTCAAGCGACCTTGCCTCACCCTGTCCAGCAACGCATCAAGAGGCATCGGCGATGGATGATTTCGGCTCGCTTGGAGAGGTACGGCACCTTGCGAGGTCGCCTGTTCACCAGTCGTGCCTTCGCCCAAGCGGCAAGCTTTATTCCCAGAGTATAGGTGGTTCCACCCTTGCGTATGATTCTCAGCGCGACCTCACCGCAGCTAATCTCTCATCGGACAACCAATGGAGAGTGCGATGAGAACGAAGTCCGAAGTATCCGAGATGCCGATTTTCCCGCTCTTCGTGATCGGCACAACTATGCTCGCAATCATCCTGTATCTGGTCGCTTCCCAAGCGCTATTGCCTAAGCCACGTGGAAACCGCGTCTACCTACCGCCGGCATACGGCGTCTCGGATGATCTACCTTCCGCGCAGGAAACAGTCACTTCATCCGAGTTCACCTTCGAAAAGCCAAGACGCATCTTGTCGCAGTAAAGAGACACCATGATAAGGAGCTGGAATAGAGGACATTCCGGGAGCGTCTGATACCTGGCTTAAAGAAGTCAGCCGTTGGCTCGACCTGTCCGATCTTGGCAGACGTTGCTATTTCGGCTCCGCGGCAGGCGCAGCCCAAGTACCTAGCAGCATGCTCATGAAGCGTTCAGCCGCAGGCGAAAGCGATCCGCTTCGACGCCGCACGATGCCGATGGTACGCGATATCTCGGGATTGCGGATCGGTTTGCTTATCAGGAAAGGGTGATCGCCCTCAGGTGTTGCCATCCTCGGGAGTACGGAAATGCCGAGGCCGGCCTCGACGAGGCCAAGCGAAGTCGAAAGATGCGTGACCTCGTAAAACCAGTTGAGCTTGATGCTCGATTTCGCAAGCGCCGCATCGAGAAGGATGCGGTTGGCGCTTGAGCGATGGACGGTAATCAGGTGATAGGGTTCCAGGTCTCCCCACCGCACCTCGTCCTTCGCCGCCAAAGGATGATCGTTTCGGGCGGCGAGAACAAAAGGGTCCTCCACAAGACGTTCAAAGACGAGGTCGCTGTCTGAACTGCCCATGATATTGATGCCGAATTCCACCTCGCCCCGGGCAACGGCCTGCAATGCGTCCGTTGCGGTCAAATCGAGGATCCGGAAACGAATGTTTGGATACTCGACATTGAACTGGCGGATCACTGAGGGCAGAAAGTAGAAGGCAGCAGTCGGCAGACATGCAATCGTCACAAGGCCTCCTCGACTGCTGCCTAACTCACGCATCGCAAAGAGCGATCCGTCGAATTCCTCCAACATTCTCTGGATGAGCGGCACCAGACCCACGCCGAGGGCGGTTGCCGCAACATGGCGTGTTGTCCGTTCAAGCAGTGGCGCGCCTATCGCCTGTTCAAGTTTCTGAATGCGTCGGCTGAGCGCGGGCTGCGACATGTTCAGCTGGTCCGCCGCCCGGTTGAAGCTTTGCAGTTCGACCACCGACAGGAATGCCCGCAAATCCAATATCTCGCAATTTATGTTCATAACGCATCAATGCCCTCGTTATTAGCATTTTACAGATTAATCTTTATTTCGATAATGGCAACAACAGATGAGATTGATACGAACCCAACATCATTCGGGGTTGCAAATGAACGATCTGCTTTCCATTCCATGCGTCTTGATGCGCGGGGGTACCTCGAAAGGTCCCTTTTTTCTTGCTGCTGACCTTCCAACCGATCCGGCAGCAAGGGATCAGGTCCTTCTGTCCGTCATGGGCTCGGGCCACCCCCTTCAGATTGACGGGATTGGTGGTGGGAACCCGATAACAAGCAAGGTGGCGATCATCGGAAGAAGTACGGTTCCCGGCGTGCATGTCGATTACCTCTTTGCGCAGGTGCGCGTCGATCAGCAGATCGTCGATACCTCGCCGAACTGTGGCAACATGCTTGCGGCGGTCGGACCGTTTGCGATTGAAGCGGGACTTGTGGCCGTATCGGGAGAGACGACGATTGTCCGCATCAACAACGTTAATACGGGCAAGGTGATCGAGGCTGAAGTGCCTACTCCCTATGGCAAGGTCGCGTATCTTGGTGACGCTGCCATCGACGGCGTACCGGGACGGGCAGCGCCGATCGCCCTTACTTTTATGGATGCGGCCGGCGCCCGGACAGGCAGGCTCTTTCCCACGGGCGCGCCGATCGAGAACATAAACGGTGTAGACGTCACCTGCATCGATTGCGCGATGCCTATGATCCTCATGGAGGCGGAAGCTTTCGGTGTCAGCGGCTACGAAACGTCCGCCGAGCTTAACGCGAATTCCGCCCTTCTACAGCGGATGGAGGCGGTGCGCCTCAGCGCCGGCGAACTCATGGGTATGGGAGACGTGCGTGAACAGGTGACACCGAAGCCTGTCCTGGTCTCGCGCCCGAGGAATGGCGGCGCGCTCAATGTGCGCTATTTCATGCCACATGAGTGCCACCCATCGCTCGCAACGACTGGAGCAGTTGGGATTGCGACCGCATGCATCAGCGAGGGCACGGTCGCTTCGCACCTCGTGGGCGTGCGGACCCCACCGATCATTCTATCGCTTGAACACCCGAGCGGAAGTCTCGATGTCAAACTTCAGCAGCGCGACGGCAAGATCGTCGCAGGTATCCTGCGGACCGCCAGGCGGCTCTTCGAAGGCCGCGTCTTCGCCAAGCCCGTCAAAAATCTGATTTGTGCTGCATAATCTATCAATCTACCGGCACTGGGAGAGTGCCTGAACGGAGGAAAACATGAAGAAGCTAATCTTGGCACTCGCCGCAACCGTGGTTTTCGCGGGCTCTGCTTACGCCGAGTCCGTGCGAATAAGCGTCGGCTCCTATAACCTGAACAACTTGCCGTTTCCTGTGGCCCAGGGCCTCGGCCTTTACAAGCAAGAGGGACTGGACGTCACGGTCGAGAATTTCGCGTCCGGCGGCTCAAAGACGCTCCAGGCGCTTGTTGCCGGCTCAACGGACGTTGCGGTCGGCTTCTATGACCACACGATCCAGATGCAGTCTCAGCGCAAGGATGTGGTCGCGTTTGTCGAGTTGGCCCGCAATTCGGGCCTCGTCCTTGCGGGCGGCAAGAACTCTACGTTCGATCCAGCCAAGCCCGAAACCATCAAGGGTGCGAAGATAGGGATCACGGCGCCCGGTTCGTCGTCAGATTTCTTCGTTCGCTACTATCTGCAGCGCCACAAGATCTCGGCCGATGAGGTCTCGATCATTGGTGTCGGCTCTGGATCGGCCGCCGTTGCCGCGCTGGAACAGGGAAAGATCGACCTGCTCGTCAACTACGACCCGGCTGCGACGTTCGTCGTCGAAAAGGGTGTGGGAAAGATACTCATCGACGCGAGAAACGACGAAGGCGCAAAGGAGATCTATGGGGGCCTCTATCCGACCTCAGTCCTTTACGCGACACAGTCCTACATCTCCGACAACCCGGAAACGATCCAGAAGGTGACGAACGCGACGGTGAAGGCGCTGAAATGGATGGAGGATCATACCGCCGCGGAGATCGTCGAGAAGCTGCCTCCGGAGTTCATTTCCGGCGACAAGGAAACCTACGTGAAGGCCATTGAGAACGCCCGTGCGATCTTCTCGACCGATGGAATGCTCAGCGAAGACGACATCAAAACTCCCCTCGCAGTCCTCCAATCCTTCAACGAGAAGGTCGCGGCTGCAAAAATCGACTTGAGCAAAACCTACACCAACGAGTTTGTAACCAAGGTGCCCAAAGCGGCATCGAACTAAGGGAGGTTAAGATGACCGTGGCGGCCTTCAAGCCAACCATGCAGACGCCGCAGCCGGCGCCCGCAGCCCGAGGAATGGTGTCGATCGAGAACGTCACCATGGCCTTTGGATCCTTCGTCGCCGTTCAGGACGTCAACCTGAACGTCGCCGACGGAGAATTTGTCGCGATCGTCGGCCCGACGGGTTGCGGAAAGAGCACGATTCTCAACGCGATCGCGGGATTGCTCAAGCCGGCGCAGGGCAGCGTCATGATCGACGGCAAGCCAGTTGTCGGGGTCCAGAACGATATCGGCTATCTCTTTCAACAGGATGCGTTGCTGCCCTGGAAGACCGCTATCGAGAACGTCGAGCTCGGCCCGATGTTCCAGGGAACGGGCGCAAGAGAACGGCGCGAGCGTTCCTTGGAGTGGCTTGCTAAAGTGGGCCTGAAGGGCTTCGAAGATCGTTATCCGCATCAGCTTTCTGGCGGTCAGCGCAAACGCGTGCAGATGGCCCAGGCTCTGATCACCGGCCCGAAAGTGATCTTGATGGACGAGCCCTTTTCGGCTCTCGACATTCACACACGGCATCTGATGCAGAACGAGCTCCTTCGCCTCTGGCAGGAGGAGCGCCGCGCCGTCGTGCTCATCACCCACGATCTTGAGGAGGCGATCGCTCTCGGCGACCGCGTCGTCGTACTGGCAGCCGGACCGCGTTCGCGGGTAATCGACAGCTTCCCGGTCGGCCTCGAGCGTCCACGAGATGTCGCGGAAATCAAGCTCGACCCGAGGTTCACAGACCTCTATCGCAACATCTGGGCTTCCCTGCGTGGCGAAGTGGAGAAAAGCTATGCACGCCATGACTGAACGACTTATCCAACTCACACTTCTGATCGTCGTCGTCGGAGGATGGCAGCTCGGCGTGAACGCCGGAGTGATCGACGTATTTTTCTTCCCATCCCCCGTCGATATCTTCCACCAGGTGCTGACCTGGGTAACTGACCCGTCTTTCTACAAGCACGTGACGATCACGCTGACCGAGACGGTTCTCGGTTACGTCATTGGCACGGTCCTTGGGGTAGGAGCTGGCGTGTGGCTAGGTCTGTCCCGGTCGATGGCACGGATCCTCGATCCCTTCATCAAAGGGCTTAACGCCATTCCTCGTGTCGTTCTTGCCCCGATCTTTGTGCTGTGGCTTGGGCTCGGCCTATGGTCGAAGGTCGCGCTCGCGGTGACGTTGGTCTTCTTCGTGACCTTCTTCAACGCCATGCAGGGCGTCCGCGAAGTTAATCCGGTCGTCCTTTCAAATACACGTATCCTGGGCGCCAAGCGTTTCGATCTGCTCCGCCATGTCTATTTCCCGGCTGCGGCGAGCTGGATTCTCTCCTCGCTTCGCACTTCAGTTGGTTTTGCAGTGGTCGGTGCAATCATTGGTGAATATCTCGGCGCGTCTGCCGGGCTGGGCTACCTGATCGCCCAAGCAGAAGGCAATTTCGACGCAGTCGGCGTTTTTGCGGGAATCGTCATTCTTGCCGTGTTCGTGCTCCTCATCGACCTGGTGCTGGATTTGCTTGAGTCCCGACTGATCAAGTGGCGCCCGAAAGTAGCGGAAAGGCCCGCGTGAGCTTGTTGCGTTTCATATTTTGTTTGAAGCGTATCCGGCATTGACAAGGTAATTGGCGCACTCGTCTGGACGAGTGCGCCGAGATGATCGGCGAATAGGGCTGCAACCGGCGTGTCTGCCGGGATTTGTGGTTGTCCAGATGTCCGCAGCAAACCTGTCCGCTTTGTCAGCTCTGGCTTTGGCTCTGCATCTGGTCGCCGTTCTCTACCTTGACGGTGACCGACAGTTTCTCGCCCGGCGTGCCGATGCGCATGCCTGAAACAGGCGCGGCATCGCGGTAGCAGAGGCCTGAGGCCATGCGGACATACCGCTCGTCCGGGCAGATCTTGTTGGCGGGATCGAAGCCGACCCAGCCGAGGCCGGGAATATGCGCCTCGCCCCAGGCGTGCGTTGCGGCCTGATCGACTTTTTCTTCCATCATCAGATAGCCGGAGACGTAACGCGCGGGGATCTCAAGCGCGCGGGCGGCGGCAACGAAAATATGGGCATGGTCCTGGCAGACGCCGGTCTTCCTCTCGAGCGCCTGTTCGGCAGTCGTTTCGGTCCCGCTGGTGCCGGGCTTGTATTCCACCGCCTCGTGGATTGCCGCCATCAGCGCATGCATGCGGGCAAGCTCGTTCTCGCCGGTCACGCTCTTGATCAATTCCTTCACCAGCTTGCCGCTCTTCGTCAGCGGCGTCTCGCGCAGGAAGAGCCAGAGCGGGCAGAAGCCGGTATGAGGGCCGGTCACGCCGTTGCGATCTTCGGTTTCAACTTCGCCTTCGGCGACGATGCGGGTCACCTTTTGTTCGCCTTCCAGCGAGACGAGGTTCACGTGGTTGCCGAACTGGTCGTCATATTCGACTTCCGGCTTGGCGCCCTCGACATGCAGCGACCAGTTGAGCACGGTCTGGCCGACTGATGTCGGCGGCGTCAGGCGCAGCCGCTGCAGGGAAAACTGCGCCGGTTCGTCGTAGCGGTATTCGGTGAGGTGGCTGATCTTCAGTCTCATGATCTGACCCGCTTAAACATAGAACCGGTAGCCGTCGGAGATTTCATTGCCGAGCTTGTTGTTGTGCGCGACGAAATCCTCGAGGAACTCATGCAGGCCCTGATCCATGACATCCTTGATCTTCAGGGTCTGCAGCGTGGCGCGAATGGCATCCGCCGTATCGTGCGCTGCCAGCCGCTCGCCATAGTCCTTGGCAATATAGCCAAGGTTGCTGACGATCTTCTCGTAGCAATAGGCGAGCGAACGCGGCATCTGACCGTTCAGGATCAGGAAGTCGGCAATGTTCATGGCACGGTATTCGCCGTCATAGGCCCAGCTGTAAGAGCGGTGGGCGGAGACCGAACGCAGGATCGATTCCCACTGAACGTTGTCGACCGAGGAGCCGACCTGCGAGATCGAGGGCAGCAGCACGTAATATTTCACGTCGAGGATGCGGCTCGTATTGTCCGCGCGCTCGATGAAGGTGCCGATGCGGGCGAAATTATAGAGCTCGTTGCGCAACATCGAACCATGGAAGGCGCCGCGGATGAGGCCGGCGCGATGCTTGATGACATCGATGACTTCAGGGAGTTCCGCCGCCTTCAGCTTTTTCGACAGCAGTTCCTTGAGATCGATCCAGCATTCGTTGGTCGCTTCCCAGGTCTCGCGTGTCAGCGCGGTGCGCACCATGCGGGCGTTGTTGCGGCCGAAATCGATGCAGGACATGACGCTCGACGCATTGGAACGATCGCGCAGCATGTAGTCGATCACGTCAGGACCGGTCAGCTTCGAATGGCTTTCGTCATAGAGTTCGCGCACGCCGGCGCTTTGCAGCACGCCGTCCCAATTGTCATCACCGGCGTCACTGCGCGTCAGCGACATGCGCAGGCCGGCATCGACAAGACGTGCGATATTTTCGGCGCGCTCGATATACCGGAACATCCAGTAGAGCCCGTTTGCAGTTCTTCCGAGCATCAGTCCTCCAATACCCAGGTGTCTTTGGTGCCGCCGCCCTGGCTGGAATTGACGACCAGCGAGCCCTGCTTCAGCGCCACGCGGGTGAGCCCGCCCGGAATGATCTGCACCTTGTCGGAGACCAGCACATAGGGGCGCAGGTCGACATGGCGGGGTGCGATACCCTTGTTGACGAGGATCGGAACGGTGGACAGCGACAGCGTCGGCTGGGCGATGTAGTTGCTGGGCTTTGCCTTCAGCTTCTCGGCGAAATCGGCGCGTTCCTTCTTGGAAGCGGTCGGGCCCACGAGCATGCCGTAGCCACCGGAGCCGTGCACTTCCTTGACGACCAGCTCCTCCAGATGTTCCAGCACATATTTCAGGCTGCCGGCCTCTGAGCAACGCCAGGTCGGCACATTCTCGAGGATCGGCTTGCGGCCCGTATAGAACTCGACGATCTCGGGCATGTAGGAATAGATCGCCTTGTCATCGGAAATGCCGGTGCCGGGCGCATTGGCGATGGTGATATTGCCGGAGCGGTAGACATCCATGATGCCGGGAATGCCGAGGGCCGATTCCGGGCGGAAGGTGAGCGGGTCGAGGAAATCGTCGTCGACGCGGCGATAGAGCACGTCGATCGCCTCGTAGCCGCGCGTCGTGCGCATCTTCACCTTGCCGTCGATGACGCGCAGATCCGAGCCCTCGACCAGCTCGACACCCATCGTGTCGGCAAGGAAGGAATGTTCGTAGTAAGCGGAGTTGTAGATGCCGGGGGTCAAAACGGCGACGCGCGGCTTGCCCTTGCAGCCGGGAGGGGCGAGCGAGGCGAGGCTCTGGCGCAGGAGA
The DNA here is from genome assembly GCF_014873945.1 of Rhizobium viscosum. NCBI lineage: Bacteria > Pseudomonadati > Pseudomonadota > Alphaproteobacteria > Hyphomicrobiales > Rhizobiaceae > Rhizobium > Rhizobium viscosum. Next base: position 3,084,733 of record NZ_JADBEC010000001.1, read on the forward strand.
TAGGGATAGTCCTCGACGCGCTGCACCTTGTTCTCGTGGAAGAGTTCAGGGAACATCTGCATCATGGTTTCCCGGTTTTCCAGCATGTAGCTGACGCCTGACGGCGTGCGGGCATTATCCTCCAGCACATAGAACTGGTCTTCGCCCGTTCGTACGATATCGGTGCCGACGATATGAGTGTAGACACCACCCGGCGGCCGGAAGCCGATCATCTCGGGCAGGAAGGCAACGTTCTTCTCGATCAGCTCGCGCGGAATGCGGCCGGCGCGGATGATTTCCTGCTTGTGATAGATATCGTCGAGGAAGGCGTTCAGCGCGATCACCCGCTGCTCGATGCCCTGGGCAAGCTTGCGCCACTCGCGGGCGGAGATGATGCGAGGGATGATGTCGAAGGGGATGAGCTTTTCGGAACTGTCGGCGTGGCCGTAAACCGCGAAGGTGATGCCGGTTTTGCGGAAGATGTTTTCAGCGTCGCGGGACTTTGAAATCAGGTGTGCCCGGTCTTGGCTGTTGTACCACTCAAAGTATTTTTCATATGGCGCTCGGGGACTTTCGTCTCCGGTGATCATTTCATCAAATGCCAAAGGTGTGGCTCCCCTTTTTTCTTCATTTGAATACAACGCAAAAGGCAATGCAAGAACCATGCACAGTTCGCATGGAAGATTCATAAAATCTTCCGCAGTGCAAAAAACCGGTGAAAAACTGGGCATTTATCAGGATCTGGCGCGAGGCGGATTCCTGTCAATCCTGACGTCGCGCACAAAAGATGAGCAGGTGATTATTTCCTGCCCGGGCGACCGATCAAACTCCGCCCGTTCCGGTGACCGAAGGACGGCCAAAAGAAAAGGGCCGGATCACTCCGGCCCTCACTGATATCGTTAGCTTAAGCGCGTTCGCGACGCGGGCCGCCGCCATTGCGGCCCTTGCGGCGGAGACCGCCGTTGCCCTCACGGCGCTGATCGCCCTGCGGCTGCTGGTCGCCGTGATTGCGCGGCGGGCGGCCATGGACGTGCTGCTTGTTACCGCGATGATGGCCGGTTGCCTCAGCCGGCTGAGCCGGGCGCTGCTGCTGATTGCGGGCAGGGCGGAAATCCGAGGTCGAAGCCAGATCATTGTCCGGGCCGAGATCCGGTGCCTGTTCGTGGCGACGCTGGCCGCGGAAGTCCTGGTTGCGGTTGTTGCGCTGATCGTTGCGCGGGGGGCGAGCACGACGCTCTTCACCGCCGCGCACTTCGGTGACGTCGCCATCGTGACGCGGACGGCGGTCGCCATGGCTGGCCGGACGGCCGCTGCCATTGCGGGTTTCGCTGCGGCCGCCTTCACGGCGTTCGCCGCCGCGGTGGCCACCTTCGCGACGTTCGCCACCTTCACCACGGCCACCCTGGCCGCGCTGCTGGTTCTGGCCGCGGCCGCGATTGTTGCTGCGGGGGGCGGCACGCAGGTCAGCCGGCGGCTCGCCGCTGGCAACGGTGATGTCGATGCCCATCAGCTTTTCGATATCGCGCAGCAGGCGGGCTTCATCCGGAGCGCAGAAGGCAATCGCGATGCCGTCGCGGCCGGCGCGGGCCGTGCGGCCGATGCGGTGCACGTAGGCGTCAGGCACTTCCGGCAGGTCGTAGTTGAAGACGTGGCTGACAGCCGGGATATCGATGCCGCGGGCGGCGACGTCGGTGGCGATCAGCGTCTTGATGGCGCCGTCGCGGAAGCCCTTGAGCGCGCGTTCGCGCTGGCCCTGGCTCTTGTTGCCGTGGATGGAGGCGACGGAGTAGCCGACCTGTTCCAGGTGCTTGGCGAGCTTTTCGGCGCCATGCTTGGTGCGCAGGAAGACGATGGCGCGGCCATCGGGGTTTTCGGTCAGCGACTTCTTGAGCAGAACCGTCTTGTCGTTCTTGCCGGGGACGAAGTGCACATACTGCTCGACCTTGTCGGCAGCCTTGCCCGGGGGGGTCACTTCGACCTTGACGGGATCGGTCAGGTAATCGCCGGCGAGATCGGCAATCGCCTTCGGCATGGTGGCCGAAAACAGCATGGTCTGGCGGCGCTTCGGCACCATCTTGGCGATCTTGCGTAGGTCATGCACGAAGCCGAGATCCAGCATCTGGTCGGCTTCATCGAGCACGAGATAGCGCACGGCGGTCAGCGTGATGGCGTTGCGGTTGCAGAGGTCGAGCAGACGACCGGGCGTGGCGACGAGGATGTCGGTACCCTTCTCGAGTTGCAGCTGCTGCTTGTTGATGGAGACGCCGCCGACGACGACATTGATGCGTAGCGGCGACTTGCGGATGAATTTCCGGAGGTTGTCGGCGATCTGGTTAACCAGTTCGCGGGTCGGGGCCAGGATCAGCGTGCGAACGGAGCGGTTGTCGGGACGCTTTTCTTCCTTGAGCAGGCGCTCGATGAGCGGCAGGCCGAAGGCAGCGGTCTTGCCGGTGCCGGTCTGGGCAAGGCCGATCAGGTCACGGCCCTGGATGAGAAGGGGGATAGCCTGTTCCTGAATGGGGGTCGGCGTTTCGATGCCGAGCTGGAACAGGGTGGCGACGACCGGCTTGGAGACACCGAGCGATTCAAAATTGGTCAAGTCATAACCTTTTAGGGCGCGCCAAACATAAACGCCGGATCGCGGCATTGCGGTCCGGTGTCAATCTGGCGTCAAGAACCCCGCGTGAAATGGGAACTTGTAAGTTGGAAAAAGCTTTCCAGCGCGTCTTGCCGCTCTTGGGTCGCGGCATCATCAGAATGCGCTCTATCCTTCTTCAGCATCTGTTGCAGTGGCACGCTCACGCGGCGGCCGGAAGGTGAAAGCTGAGCGCCATGTGGTCTATTTCCCGCCGGAAGTCAAGAGGATGCGCCTTCATTCGGTGTTTCAGGGCATGGAGAGGATGAAATGACCCGAGGCCGTTTCGGCGCCATTGACGAGAATGACGATGCGATGTTGGCCGGGATAATAGCGCCGCGTGGTGATCGGCCGCATGGCGTGTCGGCGCTGCAGGGCATGGTCTTCGCCCGCTTCCAGCGTGACGGTCTTCCATTTGAAAACCTTGGGAGAGAGCGAGCCGTCGGCCTTCACGTGATGGATGGCATAGTCGATCATCAGGGATTGCGCGATATCGCCTGCATTGCGCAGGCGGATTTCGAAATCCACGCCTTCGCCGAAAAGCACCGATGGATTTGGCAGCCGCAATTCGCATTCCAGAGCGGCTGCCGCGCCGAAGCCGAAATTGGCAAGCGCCTGGGCATGGCCCTTCTTCAGCAGCGTGCGTGAAGCGTGCTTCAGCAGCCAACGGCGCTCGGCCGAGGCGCCCTCGATATGCTCGGCGATAAAGGCCGCGACGAGATCGGGATGATCCTTGGCGATGTCGTTCAGGCTGTTTGCGACGGAGCGGCGGACATAATCTTCGGGATCGTCCATCAGCGCGGAGAGGATCGGGATTATCGGCGAGGGGTCCTTGATCAATTGCGGCAGGCGCATCGCCCAGGGCAGGCGCGGGCGCGTGCCCTCGCTCGCGAGCCTGCGCACATGGTGGTTGGCGTCACCGACCCAGCGGATGATCGTCGCCAGCGCGCGCTCCTGGTTCTGATGGATGAACGGACGGATGCCGAACTCCGCCGTGAAATGCGGCGTCAGCGCTTTGAGGAGATCAAGCGCGATATCGAAATGCCCAAGGCCGCGCGCGGCGATGAACTGGTTGACGGGCAGAAGCATCCAGCCTGTCAGCCCGGTTTTGCCTGCGGTCGGCAGGCTTGCGGCGAGGATGGCTGCCGCCTCGGGGAAGCTTTCGGGTAGGGTCGCAAACAGCGCGTCGCGGATCAGTGCCGCGCGTTCCATGAGCTCCAGCGATTCTATGCCATCAGTCGCAAGTGCGGTGAAGCGGTCGCGGTCAAAAGAGGGCGCATTGGCCGAGATGATCTCTGCCATCGCGCGCACGAGCGCTGGATGCAGAAGGTTCTTCAGTGGTTCCGGCATCGGCGCAATCTCCCCTCGGGTCATGCGATGCATGGCCCGATGAAGGCGGGAGGTCAAGCGGCGCCGGGAAAACCCTCAGCGCCTGCAGACTTCGATGCGATAGGGCTGGCCCCAACGGTCATAGCGCCATTCCGGATGGCAGAAGCGCGGGCCGTAATAGGCGGGGTAGGCGGGATAATAGGCGTAGGGGCGGGGATAATAGGCATAAGGTGCCGGATAGGCCGGACCAGAGGCGATTGCTCCACCCACGAGGCCGCCGACGACACCGCCGGCAACGCCACCCCAGAAGGCATTGCCGGAGTGAGCGCTTGCGGTATCGGCCGTTGCCAGCGAGGCGCCTGCGAATGTCAGTGCAACCAGGCCCGCCGCCATTGTCTTATGAAGAACGGACATGTCGAATTCCTTTCGTGGTAGGCTCGTCATTGAAGCCATGGCCAGAATCGGCTCCGATCGCGGCGCGCTGATGGTCGCGCAAGCCGCGCCGGGATTAAATTTTCTCCATGCTCGGCTGTGGTCGGGTCGAGGCGTTCGTCATGCCCGGTGGGTTTTTCCCCGTGAATCTTCAAGCCATTTCAGTTTCGTGCAAGCCTTTGTTGTCAGTCTGATTCATCAGCTTCATGAGCCGGCTTGGAATTTTTGCCAATGGAATTTTATGGTTAACAGCTTGTTAAAAGCCTTGGCGTTATAGTTGTTGTAGGGGATATTTCATTCATTGCGGGAGTGAAGATTTTTTGAATTTTACCGGGGAACTCCTAGAGCTGGCCTGTCGCCGGATCGCCGATCTGGATACCCCGGCCTATGTCAAAAACAGCGAACTCCGCTATGTCGCCGTCAACGAGGCCTATGCCCGCTTCTTCGGCCGCGAGATATCCGATTTCATCGGGCGGCGCAGCCGCGAATTGTTCGACCGACCGGAAGAAGAGGAGCGCGAGGATCGGGAACGCCGCGCGCTGGTGTTCGGTACGGAAGAGAGCGCCATCTCCTTCGATGCCGCCGGCCTCAGCCATGAGCGCGTGCTGATCGAGAGCTTTTCGCCTTCCCAGGACCGGGCTTACGTGCTCGGCATCTTCGATATGCGCGAGCCGCGTCGCGCCATTCCCGAGGTTGCGGATACGATGGCGACCGATCTCGGCCGTATCCGCGAGGCACTCGAAAATCTCGATCATCCGATCGGTATCTTTGCCGATGACGGCCGGCCGCTAATCGTTAATGCGGCCTATCGTGGGGATAGCAAGTCTGCGCCCGATGGCAGCAGGTATGCGCCTGATGGCAGCAAGTCTGCGCCTGATGGCAACAAGTCCGCGCCAGGAGGGGAGACGGCCTGGCATGAGAGCGTGCGGGAGCGTGACCTGCTGCGCACCATCATGGAGGATCTTCCGGTCGCCGCTTTCGTGCGGGACGAGGACCACCGGCTGGTCTATGCCAACCAATATTACGAGACCTTCACCGGTCATGCCCGTTCCAAGGTACTCGGCCTGACCGAGCACGACATGTTCGGGCAGGAAGCGGGCGAGGCGATCTATCGGGAAAACCTGCGGGCTCTGAAAAACGGCGTGCTGACCGAGGTCGAGAGCTATCTGCCGAATACCGACGGCGAAGTCTTCCAGGTGATCTCTCGCGTCAACCGGGTCGTAACGCCCGATGGCAAGCGTTATGTCGTCGGTTCCTTCTCCGATATCACGCCGCTGAAAGCGCGTGAGAAGGAATTGATTGAGGCACGCCAGCAAGAGGAAATGCTGCATCAGGAAATCGAGAGCATCCTGCGCTCGCTGCCGGTCGGGGTACTGATCCTCGACAATGATCACACTATCCTCTACGTCAATGACGAGTTCTACAGCATCTGGGAGCTGCCGCTCGACGACCGTTTCGATGGGCGGCCGTTCATCGATGTCGTCAAGCGCAATTACGAGCTTGGCCGCTACGGCGATACGCAGACGCCGGAAGAAATTTATGCGTTCCGCAAAGGGCTTTTCGAAGATGAAAACCCCGAGCCGATCCAGCTCGATTGGGCTGCCGGGAAGTCAGTCATCTTCGACTCCCGGCGCATTTCCTCCAACCGCATCCTGCTGACTTATTCCGATATTTCCGCGGTGCGCGAGCGCGAGCAGGAAATCCATGAGGCGCGCGCCGCACTGGAGAGCCTCGGCGAGATGATGCGCGACGCCACGCATGCCATGTCGCAGGGGCTTGCGATCGTCCGGGACGGCGTGATCAAGCTTTCCAACGACGGGCTTGCCGAAGTGCTGCGCATTCCGGCCGAGCTGACCGAGGCGGGCAGAGAATGGATCGATCTCTTCCAGTTCTGCGCCAATCGCGGCGATTTCCACGACAAGGCGATCGAAACGCTGGAGGAGTGGCGCGCCAATATCGCCGCGCGCCAGCCGATCTCCACCGTCTTCCACGTCGGCGGTGAGCGCTGGGTGAATATGGAAGCCACTATCAGCGAACGGCAGCATTGGGTGGCGCTGTTTACCGACGTCACCGAACTCAAGCAGCGCGAGGAGGAACTGACCGAGCTTCTGTCGCGCGCCGAGGCCGCCGACCGCGCCAAGTCGGAATTCCTTGCCAATATGAGCCATGAGATCCGCACGCCGATGAACGGCGTGCTCGGCATGGCGGAACTGCTTGCCAAGACCAATCTCGATACCCGCCAGAAGACCTTTGTCGATATCATCGTCAAATCGGGCAATGCGCTTTTGACGATCATCAACGACATCCTCGATTTCTCGAAGATCGATGCCGGGCAGATGAAATTGCGCAAGGCGGCCTTCGATCTCGTCGAGGCCGTCGAGGATGTAGCGACGCTCTTGTCTTCGCCTGCGGCGGAAAAGGATATCGAGCTTCTGGTGCGCTCCGCCCCCGATCTGCCGGCCGCCGTCATCGGTGATGCCGGGCGCTTCCGCCAGATCGTCACCAATCTCGTCGGCAATGCTGTCAAATTCACCGAGCGCGGCCATGTCTTCGTCGATATCGGTTTCGAGCCTTCCGCCGGCGGCGAGATCATGACCAGCATCCGCATCGAGGATACCGGCATCGGCATTCCGCCCGAGAAGGTGGACTCGGTCTTCGACAAATTCTCGCAGGTCGATTCCTCATCGACCCGGCGGCATGAGGGCACGGGCCTGGGCCTGGCAATCACTGCCGGTCTCGTCGATCTCTTCGGCGGCTACATCGATGTCGAAAGCGAATGGGGCAAGGGTTCGGTCTTTACCGTCAAGCTGCCTTTCGCCGTTGCCGCCGCCCGCATCGAGCCGAAGCCCTTGCCGATCAATGTGCAGGGTGCGCGCGTCCTCGTCGTCGATGACAATGAGGTCAATCGCCGGATTCTCACCGAACAGCTCGGCCTCTGGGGCTTTGACGGCGTTGCCGCAGAGGGCGGCGCCACGGGCTTTGCCATTCTGGAGGCCGCCGCTGATCTCGGCATCAAGGTCGATGCCGTCGTGCTCGATTATCATATGCCCGACATGAACGGCGCCGAGGTCGCCCGCCGCCTGCGCGCTGACAGCCGTTTCGTTGACCTGCCGATCATCTTCCTGACCTCGATGGATATTTCCGGCACCGAGAAGGAATTTGCGGCGCTGAACGGCCATGCGCATCTGATGAAACCGGCGCGCGCCAACTTGCTGCGCAATACGGTCGTCGAGGTAGTGCGGGCAAGCCGCGTCAAACAGGCTTCCGAGGCCGAGATTGCACGGCTGCAGAAGGAAGCCGAGGCGCCGCCGCCAGCGCCTGCTCCGGCTCCGCAAAAACGAGCGGCCGATTTCGTCGATGTTCTCGTGGCTGAAGACAACGAGGTCAACCAGATCGTCTTCACGCAGATCCTACAGGGGACCGGGCTTTCCTTCCTCGTCGTCAATAATGGCCAAGAGGCTGTGGAGGCCTGGGAGCAGCACACGCCGCGCCTGATCATGATGGACGTGTCCATGCCTGTCATGAACGGCCATCAGGCGACCAAGCTTATCCGCGAGAGGGAGTGGGGCCAGGGCCATCGTGTCCCGATCATCGGAGTGACGGCGCATGCGCTGGAAAGCGACCGCGAGCTTTGCCTCGATGCCGGCATGGATGATTATATGTCCAAGCCGATCAGCCCCGAGCTTCTGGAGGACAAGATTCGCCAGTGGCTTGGTGGCGGCGAATTGCAGCCGGGCCGCTCCGGTTACTGAGGCTTTACCCCGCAGAGCATTTCCCGTTTGCCGGCAAAGCCCTTGCGCCGCTCAATTGAGAAACCGGCGGCTGCGAGATTGCGTCGCACGAAGCCTGCTGCGGCATAGGTGGCAAAACTGCCGCCGGGAACAGTCCTCTCACAGACGAGGCGCATCAGCTCTTCCGACCACATATCGCTGTTGCGCGACGGAGCGAAGCCGTCGAGATACCAGGCGTCGAAACCGGGAACGGCTTCAGAAACTCCATCGATTGCACGGCCGCAGATGACGCTGAGCCTCGTCTGCTCATCCAGATCGAGCGCGACGATGCCTTCAGGACTATCTGGCCAGAGGGCGGCCAACGCCTGGCGCTCAGCATCGATTTCAGGCCAATGTGCAAGCGCACGGTCGATTTCTTCGCGGAGCATGGGATAGAGTTCGAAGGACATGAAATGCAGATGCCGACCCGGCTGGCGGTGGAGCTTCCACTGTCGCCAGGTTTCGGAAAAATTGAGCCCCGTGCCGAAGCCGAGTTCGCCAATGAGAAAGGCCGACCGGCCGCTCCACCGTTCGGGCAGGCCGTTTCCCGAGAGGAAGACGTGGCCGCATTCCAGCCGCCCGTCGGTCTGGCAATAAAAATGGTCGCCAAAGGCGGTCGAATAGGGCATATCGCCGTCGCGCCATTCGAGGGGCTGCGGCTTGCCCGCGCCGATCTGATCGGGATTGATGTCTGTCATGGAAAAAGCCGATAATCCCGCCCCGGCCTCGGGTCAATCATCGATCGATCTCCTTATTGTCGGCGGCGGTATCATGGGCCTGTGGGCAGCCGTGCATGCCGAACGCCGGGGCATCAAAACGTTGCTGGCCGATGCGGGGCATCTTGGCAGCGGGGCAAGTGGTGGACTGCTCGGCGCCCTGATGCCGCATATGCCGGACCGCTGGTCGGAAAAGAAGCAATTTCAATTCGATGCGCTGGTTTCGCTGGAGGCGGAGATTGCCGCAATCGAAGAGGCGACCGGGCTTTCGGCCGGTTATCGGCGCTCCGGCCGGCTCATCCCGCTGCCAAAGCCGCATCTGCGCAAAATCGCGCTTGGACATTCCGCAGATGCAGAGGTTCACTGGAAAGCGGGAGAGCGGCGGTTCCATTGGCATGTGCTGGACAGGCCACCGGGCGAAGGCTGGATCGATCCGGCAGCCGGTGAAAGCGGTTTTGTGCATGACACACTCGCCGCCCGCGTCGCGCCGCGTTCGCTGATCGCTGCGCTCAAAGCCTTTCTGCGCGAGGCACGGCATGTGCGGGTATCGGAGCAAACGGAAATAGCAGATCTCGATCCGGCACGAGGAACGGCCTCGCTCGATGGCGGGACCATCTTTTTCGGCCGCTGCATCCTTGCTGCGGGATATCGCTCGTTTCCCTTTCTGGAGAAGCTGACGCCGGGGTTGCAGAAACCTCTCGGGCAAGCGGTGAAAGGGCAAGCGGCATTGCTTGCGGCCGATATCGACCCCGGCTTGCCGACAATCTTCCGCGATGGGCTTTATGTCGTGGCGCATGAGGGCGGCCATGTGGCAGTCGGCAGCACCAGCGAGAACAGCTTCGCCGATCCCTTTTCCACGGATGAGCAGCTCGACGCGCTGATCGAAGCCGCCCGCGATATGGTTCCTGCGCTGCGCGATGCGCCCGTTATCGAGCGCTGGGCCGGATTGCGCCCCAAGGCGATCGATCGCGATCCGATGGTCGGCGCGCATCCGGAGAATCACAATCTCATCGCCCTGACCGGTGGTTTCAAGGTCAGTTTCGGGCTCGCGCATCGGCTGGCGGAAGCGGCAATATGCATTGCAAGCGATGCAAATGCGGAATTTTTGTTGCCGGAAAGCTTTGCAATTTCAAACCACATCGCAATCTCTTCACGTTAAACGTGAATTAGAAGCCGCTCCGCTTCGTTATTCTGTCATGCAAATCACCTATCTGCTTGCGCATCGACGGCGCGGGATGGGATCCCGCGCTCATTTCATCCGATGGAGGAAATCGCATGCGCTATGCCATTTGCTTCACGCCATCAGCGAGCGATCCGCTCTCGCATGTGGCGGCCAATTGGCTTGGCCGCAACGTATTTTCAGGTGACATGGTCGAGCCGCCGGCAATCCGCGGCCTCGGGATCCATGAGATCGCCTTTCATACGGCAGTGCCGCGTCGCTACGGGTTCCACGGCGTGTTGAAAGCCCCTTTCCACCTCTCGTCCGAGGTTTCCGAATCGCAACTCCTGCGCGACCTCATGCGGTTTTGCGGGACGTTGTCGCCCTTCCAGATTCCGCGCCTGGAAGTTGCGCGCCTCGGCACTTTCTACAGCCTGTCGCCGATCCGCCCTTGCGACCAAGTTCACTACCTCTCTTCGGCGATCGTTCAGGAGTTCGACCGGTTCCGTGCGCCGCTCTCCGAGGCGGATATCGAGCGCAGTGATCCGGATGGACTTTCGGCCGCGCAATTCGCGAACCTGCATCGCTGGGGTAACCCCTACGTAATGGACGAATTCCGCTTCCACATGCCGGTCACAGGCCCTGTCAATGCCATCGACATGCCGCGCATCGAGCAGGCGCTGCGGTCGATATTCGATCCGGTGCTTGTCGAGCCGGTGACGGTCTCGAATGTCGCGCTGATGATCGAGGAGGGCGCCGGCGGCCCGTTCCGGGTGCACTCGCTGCATCCGATGGGCAAGGTGAGCGCGCGCAAGATCGCCTGAAGTACACGCCTCGGGCCTAAGGTCAAATACGCACTTTTACGCCTCGACATTCCGCTCATGGATGCTACCGTTTCACCTGTCTTTTCAAAAGGTGATTTGATGGTATCCGAGACCTATCCGCGCAATCTTATCGGCTATGGGCGCAATACACCCGACCCGAAGTGGCCCGGCGAGGCGCGTGTCGCAGTGCAGTTCGTCATCAATTACGAAGAGGGCGGCGAGAGCTCGATCCTCGACGGCGATCCGGCGTCGGAGAACCTGCTGTCGGAAATCGTCGGTGCGCAGCCCTGGCCGAACCAGCGCAATCTCAACATGGAGTCGATCTACGAATACGGCTCGCGCGCGGGCTTCTGGCGGCTCTGGCGTCTTTTCACCGATCTCAAGGTGCAGGCGACCGTCTATGGCGTGACACTTGCCATGGCCCGCAATCCGGAAGCGGTCGCCGCCATGAAGGAAGCGGGCTGGGAGATCGCCAGCCACGGCTATCGCTGGCTGGAATACAAGGATTTCCCCGAGGATCTGGAGCGCAAGCATATTGTCGAAGCCGTGCGCCTGCACACCGAGCTGACAGGTGAGCGGCCTTATGGCATGTATCAGGGCAAGCCCTCCGACAATACGCTGAAGCTGGTGCAGGAAGAGGGCGGCTTCCTCTATTCGTCGGACTCCTATGCCGACGATCTGCCCTATTGGGTGAAGGGCATCGACGAAAATCCCTTCCTTATCATTCCCTATACGCTCGAAACCAACGATATGCGCTTTGCGACGCCTCAGGGTTTCAATTCCGGCGATCAGTTCTTCACCTACCTCAAGGATGCGTTCGATACGCTCTACGAGGAAGGCAAGGAGGGCAGTCCGAAGATGATGTCCGTCGGCCTGCATTGCCGGCTCGTCGGCCGGCCCGGACGCGTGGCGTCGCTGAGGCGCTTCATGGAATATGTGCTGAAACACGATAAGGTGTGGATCCCGCGCCGGATCGAGATCGCGCAGCACTGGCATGCGAACCACAAGCCGGAAACAGTCTGATGATTTCGCGCAGCGAATTTGTGTCCCGCTTCGGCGGCGTCTTCGAGCATTCGCCCTTCATCGCAGAGCGGGCCTATGACGACGGCTTTGTCGGTGAGAAGCTGACTGTGGATCGTGTCCATACGGAGCTCGTCGCCATTTTCCGCGCGGCGAGCAGGGAGGAGCGCCTCGGCGTGTTGCGCGCTCATCCCGATCTTGCCGGGCGGCTGGCGATATCGGGCGAGCTGACGGAAGACAGCAGACGAGAACAGGCCGGTGCCGGGCTCGACCGGTTGAGCCCGGAAGAGCACGCGCGTTTTACCGAGCTTAATTCCGCCTATACGCAGAAATTCGGTTTTCCCTTCATCATCGCGGTGAAGGGGCTGAACAAGGACGATATCCTTGCCGCTTTCGAAAAGCGGATCGACAATACCAGCGACGAAGAATTCGTGACTGCGGCAGCCGAGGTCGAAAAGATCGCGCTGCTGCGCCTAGCATCCATGCTTCCGGAGACCTGAATGACCGATACGACCAGTACCAGCCTGCCGGCTTTCGCCACGGGCGCCATCAATCTTGCCTCGGCCCGTCTCGGTGCCAAGGGTCTCTACGCCACGGACGAATTCTTCGCGCCGCTGGAGCGCATGCTGCAGGACGTGCCGGCAAGTTTCGATCCGGATCTCTACGACGATAACGGCAAGTACATGGACGGCTGGGAAAGCCGCCGCAAGCGCGTTCCGGGCCATGACTGGGCGATCGTGAAGCTCGCCATGCCGGGCCGCATCTTCGGCTTCGACGTCGATACCAGCTATTTCACCGGCAATTATCCGCCGCATTGCTCGATCGAGGCTGCCTTTGTCGAGGGCGGCGATCCTGATGATGCGACGCAGTGGACCGAAATCCTGGCGAAGTCGCCGCTCGGCTCCAGTGCACACCATTTCTTTGAAAATGCCGATAAGCAGAAGATCTGGACGCATCTTCGCCTGCACATCTATCCGGATGGTGGTGTGGCGCGTCTTCGCATCTATGGTTCGGCCTATTTCGACTGGTCGAAGGTCGGTGCCGGCGAGGAGATCGACCTTGCCTATATCTTCAACGGTGCCAAAGCGCTTGCCTGGTCGGATGCGCATTATGGCCATCCGGACAAGCTGCTCGGTCCTGGACGCGGCCTCAACATGGGCGACGGCTGGGAAACCAAGCGCCGCCGCGGCCCCGGTCACGACTGGGCGATCATCCGTCTCGGCCATGCCGGTACGATCAAGCGCGTGATCGTCGACACGGCCTTCTTCAAGGGCAATTTCCCCGACACCTGCGAACTGTTCGGCGCCTATCTGCCCGATCTCGGCGATACGCTCTCGGAGGCCGATATCGCCGCATCCGAAAACTGGAAGCCGATCCTGCCGCGCAGCAAGCTGCAGATGGATCATATCCATGAATATGGCAGCGATGCCATTGCCGATATCGGTCCCATTACGCATGTGCGCTATGCCATGCATCCGGATGGCGGCACGATGCGGCTCAGGCTCTATGGGGTGAAGGCTTGAGTTCTTTTCTCTTTCAGTCCCGTCCCTTATATTCGCGGCATCAGGAGTGATGCCGCGATGAGACCGTCGGAAGTGCTGGAGAGGAACAGGCAAGCAATCCGCGAAGCGACCAAACGCTTCAACGCGGCGAATCCGCGTGTCTTCGGCTCTGTCGCCCGTGGTGAGGATCGGCCGGACAGTGATCTGGACATTCTGGTGGACGCGCTGCCAGGCAGCACATTGCTGACGCTTGGCGGTTTGCAGGATGCTTTGGAGCAGATGATGATTGGCACGTCGATCCACCTGCTGACACCCGGCGATTTTCCCGAATCGATCCGCAGCCGAGTTCTTTCCGAGGCCAAGCCCATATGAGCGAGAGTCGTATCCCGTATCTTCTGGAGCGGATGCGTTCAGCGGCGGCCGATGCTCATGCAATGATCGCCGAAGTTAGTAAGCAGCGGTTTCTTGAGGATATCATCTTGCAACGTGCTGTCGGGATGAGCCTCCTGATGGCATCGGAGACGGCCGCCCAGTTGATGAAGACTTATCCTGAATTCGCTGTCGAACACCCCGAGTTCCCTTGGGGCGCGATGCGCGGCATGCGCAACCGCATTGCCCATGGCTATTTCGACATTGACCTGGAGAAGGTCTGGGCGACAGCCAAGGACGACGTGCCTGATCTTCTGGACAGGCTGGATCTTGTCCGCCACTGGCGCGCGCAAGGCGAATAATCCCCAATGTCCCCACCTCTCGAAATACAACCTCTCACCAAATCCGCTTTCGCTCCTTTCGGCGACGTGATCGAAGCTGATCCGGCAACCATGCGCTATATCAATGGCGGCAATACCGAGCGCTTCCACGCGCTTGCCGCGCCTGAAGCGGTGGGCGAGGGTGCGCGCATCATCATCAATCTCTTTCGCGGGCAGCCGCGCGCGTTTCCTTATGAGATCGGCATGATGGAACGGCATCCGTTCGGCAGCCAAAGCTTCTCGCCGATCTCGGGCCGGCCGTTCCTCGTCGTCGTTTCGGAAGACGAAGGCGGCCATCCGGGTCGTCCGCAGGTCTTTCTCGCACGCGGCGACCAGGGCGTGAATTACCGCCGCAATGTCTGGCACCATCCGCTGATGGCGCTCGGCGAGCCGAGCGATTTTCTCGTTGTCGACCGTGACGGGCCGGGCAACAATCTGGAAGAATTCTTCTTCGACGAACCCTTCATCATCAAAGAGCCAGGCCTATGACCGGACTGACCACTCATGTTCTCGATACTGCGCTGGGCAAGCCGGCACAGGGGTTGAGGATCGATCTCTTTCACATCGAGGGTGAGCTTCGCCACCACATCAAGACCGTCCAGACCAATGCCGATGGCCGCGTCGATGGTGGGCCGATCCTGATCGGCGAGAGCTTTCGCGCCGGTACCTACGAACTGCTTTTTCACGCCGGAGATTATCTGCGGGCAAACGGGACGCCCCTGCCGCATCCGGCCTTCCTCGATCTCGTGCCGATCCGCTTCGGCATTGCCGATATCGCGGCGCATTATCACGTGCCGCTGCTGATCTCGCCCTACGGTTATTCCACCTATCGCGGGAGCTGACATGCGCTTTGCCGCTATCGCCGATATCCATGGAAACTACCCCGCACTGGATGCCGTGCTGGCTGACATCGCTGCTCAAGGGATTACAGATATCGTCAATCTCGGCGATTGTTTCAGCGGTCCGCTGGAGGCGGGCAGGGTGGCGGACCGGTTACTGTCGCTCTCCATTCCGACCGTGCGCGGCAATCACGACCGCTATCTGATCGAGCAGCAGCCGGAAGAAATGCATATTTCGGATGCCGCCGCCTATGCGCAGCTTGGTGTGGTGCATCTCGACTGGCTGCGATCGCTGCCGGTCGACCTGATCTACCGGGATGAGGTCTATCTCTGCCACGCGACGCCTGACGACGATAACCTCTACTGGCTGGATATGGCCGTTGCCGATGGCAGCGTGGTGCTGCGGCCGCAGGCGGAGATCGAAGCGCTGGCGGCAGGTATCGAAAGCCCGCTGATCCTGTGTGGCCACACGCATATTCCACGCATGGCAGCACTTTCCGGCGGCCGTCTTATCGTCAATCCCGGCAGCGTCGGCGGCCCGGCCTATGACGATGAAAAGCCCTATCCGCACAAGGTCGAAACCGGCCACGCAATGGCGAGTTATGCAGTGCTGGAAAAATCGACCAGTGGATGGACGGCGCAGTTCCGCAATATCAGATATGACAATATGGCGATGTCGGTGCTGGCAGCAACCAATGGCCGCCCGGAATGGGCATCCGCGCTCGCGACAGGCCGGATGCCGCAATCTTACTGACATCAGGCAATAATCGAGGAGTCCACATCCTTGATATCGCGTTTGCCGCACAGCGCCATGGTGATGTCCATCTCCTTGCGGATGATCTCGAGCGCCCGCGTAACGCCGTCCTTGCCCATGGCGCCGAGGCCATAAAGGAAGGGGCGGCCGATATAGGTGCCACGCGCGCCGAGTGCCACGGCCTTCAGCACATCCTGACCGGAGCGGATACCACCATCGACATGCACTTCGACACGATCGGCGACGGCATCGACGATCTTCGGCAGCATGCTGATCGAAGAGGGGGCGCCATCGAGCTGACGGCCGCCGTGATTGGAGACGATGATGGCATCGGCGCCGGTTTCGGCTGCGTGCCTGGCGTCCTCGACATCGAGGATACCCTTGATGATCAGCGGGCCGCCCCACTGTTCCTTGATCCAGGCGACATCTCTCCACGATAGCTGCGGGTCGAATTGTTCATTCGCGAAAGTCGTGATCGAGGGAAGATCGGCGAGGCCTTTGGCGTGGCCGACGATGTTGCCGAAGCTGCGGCGCTTCGTCTTCATCATCTCCATGCACCAGAAGGGGCGCGTCGCCATCTGCCAGATATGTTTCGGCGTGAGTTTCGGCGGTGCCGAGAGACCGTTGCGCAGGTCCTTGTGGCGCTGGCCGATAATCTGCAGGTCGGCGGTCAGCACCAATGCAGAGCATTTGGCGGCCTTGGCGCGGTTGATGAGATCGAGCACGAAGCCTCTGTCGCGCATGACATAGAGCTGAAACCAGAAGGGTTTCGTCGTGACCGAGGCGACGTCCTCGATCGAGCAGATGCTCATGGTCGAAAGTGTGAAGGGCACCCCGAATTCTTCCGCGGCGCGGGCTGCCAGCATTTCACCGTCGGCGTGCTGCATGCCGGTCATGCCGGTGGGCGCAAGCGCCACCGGCATCGACACCTTCTGGCCGATCATCGTGGTTTCAAGCGTGCGGTTGGTCATGTCGACCAGCACGCGCTGGCGCAGTTTGATGTCGCGAAAATCGGCTTCGTTGGCGGCGTAGGTCGATTCCGTCCAGGCGCCGGAATCCGCGTAGTCGAAGAACATCTTCGGAACGCGGCGCTGAGCCATTTTCTTGAGATCGGCGATGGTCAGCGGCTTGGTCATGAGCGAACTTTCACATCTGATGATGTGGTCGAATACCACGCTTCTTCGGCCTTTGGTATTTGATTCCAGAAGAGTTTTAGCGTCAGGCCATCGCCCTGCTAGAGCCCGCTTTTCATCGCAACGCCCGCCACATAGGTTTCCGCAATGGCGCGGTCGTCGCCCATGGTCTGCAGCAGGAACAGTTCCTCCGGAAGCGTTTTCACCACTTCCATCTTCAAGGCCATGGCAGGTGTTGCCGCGGCATTGAGAACGACGAGGTCGGCGTCCGTGCCTGTTGCCAGCGTGCCGATTTTGTCAGCCAGCGAGAGCGCCTCGGCATTGCCGAGCGTCATGTAATAATAGCTTTCCAAGGGGTTTAGACGTTCGCAGAGAAGCTGCTGTATTTTGTAGGCCTCATCCATGGTCCGCAGCATGGAATAGCTCGAGCCGCCGCCGATATCCGTGGCGACGCCGATACGGACAGGCTTCTCGCGGCGGGCCAATGCCTTCAGCGGAAAGAGGCCGGAGCCGAGGAAGAGATTGGATGTCGGGCAATGGACGGCGACCGCGCCGCTCTCGCTCATAGCGTCAGCTTCGCGCTCCGAAAGATGGATGGCGTGGCCAAACAGGCTCTTCGGGCCGAGCAGGCCGTAGCGGTCGTAGATGTCGGTGTAGTCGATGGCTTCCGGATAGAGCTCGCAGGTGAATTTGATCTCGTCGTGATTTTCCGACAGATGCGTCTGGATGTGCAGATCGGGGAATTCGCGGGCGAGGGCTGCCGTCGCCTCCATCTGCTCCGGCGTCGAGGTGATCGCGAAGCGCGGCGTGATGGCGACGTGGTTGCGGCCCTTGCCGTGCCAGTCGGCGATCACCTGCCGGGTCTCGTCATAGCCCATCTGCGGTGTGTCGAGCAGGCCCTGCGGCGCGTTGCGGTCCATCATCACCTTGCCGCCGACCATGCGCATGTTGCGGCGCATGGCTTCCGCGAAATAGGCATCGGCCGAGGTCTTGTGAACCGAGCAATAGGCGACGGCCGTCGTCGTGCCATGACGGATGAGCTCGTCGTAGAAATGCGTCGCGATCCTCTGCGCATGGGCGCTTTCGACGAAGCGGCATTCCTCCGGGAACGTATAGGTGTTCAACCATTCCAGAAGGTTTGCAGCATAGGAGGCGATCACCTGCATTTGCGGGAAATGCAGGTGCATGTCGATCAGGCCCGGCATGATCAGATGCGGGCGATGATCGATCTCGCTGACGTCTTCAGGTGCCTTTGCCTTGATCTCGGCATAGGCACCGACGGCGGCGATGATGCCGTCTTTGATCAGCAGGCCGCCATCGGTCTCGTAAAGATAGCTCTCGCTGTCGGCAAGGCTGAGGGGCGCACGTAGGAAGGAGAGCAGCCGCCCGCGCAGGAGTGTTGTGGTCATTCTTGTTTGCCTTCGACTGCGCTTTCGAACCAGGCGACGAGCAGCTTGCGCTCATCGGGCGTAATGTCGGTCACGTTGCCCGGCGGCATGGCATGGCTGCGACCGGCCTGTATATAGATCTCGCGCGCATGGGCGGCAATTTCCGCGTCATTTTCCAGGATCACGCCGTTCGGCGGCCGGGCGATGCCTTCATAGACCGGTTCTGCGGCATGGCACATGGAACAGCGCGTACCGATCAGCTGCTTTACGGCGGGAAAATGCGGATCGCCGGCAAACTGCTGGAAGGCGGGAGCGACGGAGGCATTCTGATCCTCGCCAGTCAGCAATTTGGGCACGGTCGACAGCCACATGATGAGGATGAAGAGCACGACCGTCACGATCCAGGTCCAGGTCGGTCGTCCCTTGCGGGCATGTGTGGTGTTGAACCAGTGGCGGATCGTGACGCCCATCAGGAAGACCAATGCGGCGATCACCCAGTTGAACGCAGTACCGAAGGCCAGCGGATAGTGGTTCGACAGCATGAAGAAGATGACGGGCAGCGTCAGGTAGTTGTTGTGGAGCGAGCGCTGCTTGGCCATGTAGCCATATTTGGCATCGGGGGTGCGGCCCGCAATCAGGTCGGCGACGACGATCTTCTGGTTGGGAATGATGATCATGAAGACGTTGGCCGACATGATCGTCGCCGTGAATGCGCCAAGATGCAGGAAGGCGGCGCGGCCGGTGAAGACCTGCGTATAGCCCCAGGCCATGAAGACCAGCACGACGTAGAGAACCGCCATCAGGCCCCAGGTGTTCTTGCCGAGCGGCGACTTGCAGAGCAGGTCGTAGATGATCCAGCCGAAGCCAAGCGATGCCAGCGAGATCAGGATCGCCACCGGCTTCGAGATATCGAGCACGTGGCGATCGATGAGGAACAGGTCAGCGCCGCCGTAATAGACGATGCAGAGCATCAGGAAGCCGGAGAGCCAGGTGAAATAGCTCTCATATTTGAACCAGGTCAGGTGTTCCGGCATCTCGGCCGGCGCCACCAGGTATTTCTGGATGTGGTAGAAGCCACCGCCATGGACCTGCCATTCCTCGCCGTGAACACCGGCGGGCAGATGCGGTCGTTTCACCAGGCCGAGGTCGAGCGCGATGAAATAGAAGGACGACCCGATCCAGGCGATCGCGGTGATGACATGGAACCAGCGCGCCGCAAAGGCCAGCCACTCCCAGGCTATTGCATATTCATACATTCAGTTCCCCTGTTCTTCTTCCCGACTCGTGAGATTGCGAGAAATTCGGGCGGGAGGAAAGGGGGATCGTGGGGTTTCTTGCCGCAGTCGAGATTGCAGGAAGAGCTTGCCGGGGGCGGCATATATGCTAAGGCATCGCGAAACGACGCTATTAAGGAGCCGCTGAAACATGCAGATCGAAGTCCCTTGCCCGAAGTGCCGCAACACGCGCATGAAGTTTCCGCGCCCGCAGCCGATCGACAGCGACATCATCACCTGTTTCAGCTGCAATTTCGAGCTCGGCACCTATGGCTCGATCAAGGCCAAGATGGTGGCAATGCTGAACCGCGTCGCAGCGGCTGAGCAGCAGCAGAAGAAGCACTAGGTTTACGGCTTAAGCCGGTCTAGCTGTGCCGGCCAGAACCGCAGGCCTTCCCGGACGATGGCCACTAATCCGGCGGTCTGTGGACCAGCTGGGGCCGGCATTGCGGGCTCGGCGATACAGTCGGCAATATCCTCCAGCAGGCGGGCATCGAATTGACCGACAGACCGTGGGGCAGAGGTGAGCTTGCCTTGGTCGAGCGACAGGATCATCAGGGGTGATAACATCGGAACCTCCCAGAATGCTGCGCTGTTTGCGCGATGGGAGGAGATTGCTCGGCCTGTATGCATCGGGTCCTTTAGCGACAGCCTAAAAGATCCTAAGAATGCCGAAAGCTTCCTAAGCTTCCGGCAGGCCCGCTTCGCGAAGACCGTTCAGGACAAGTGTCAGGCGCTCGGGAACTTTGGTTGCCTGCCCGCTCGCGATGCTTGCCAGCGTGCTGTTGGGCGCGATGCGCAACAGATGCTGCAGGAAGCGTTTTGCTTCTTCCTTCCGCCCGAGATGGATGTTGTCGGTGATCATAATCCAGACTGTCGGATCGAAATTCGGGTTCAGCGCCAGCGAGCGTGACGCCCAGAGAAGCGATTGCTCGTAATTGCCGCGGATCATTTCGATGTCCGCGAGGCCGCAGAAGGTGATGTGGGCGTAGGGATCAAGCGGGCTCAGGCGGTGGGCACGCATGAGATATTGCTGCGCCTGATCAAGGTTGCCGCAATGAACATGAGCAATTCCGGCCCTCAAGACCACGTTAAGGCTGTTCGGATTAAGGTCGACTGCGGCCTGCATGATTGCCAAACCCCAATCATATTCGCGCCCGACCTGAATGAGTGACATGCCACAGGTGGCCATGATTGTCGCGTCGCCTCTTGCCAATGCGATGCCGCGACGCGCAAGTGCCACGCATTTCTCTGCATCGTCCGGCCCGAAGGGCGGCCAACCCATCGTCCTGCGGTGTTCGAGCGTATAGGAGGCGAGCGCCAGGATGCGGGCATTGTCCGGCTCGCGCTCTAGCGCTTCGGTCAGCAGCGCATGGGCCTCGGTGTTCTGAGCGGAGGTTTCCGCCAGGATCTTTGGCAAGACCTGCAGACAGATGTCATAGACGGAAATGCTACCAGGCCGTTCCCGGCGCGCGCGTTCCAGCTCGGCTCGCTGGACATGCGGCTCAATCCCTACAGCGACGGATTCGGTAATGCGGTCCTGGAACTCGAAGACGTCTTCGAGATCGCCGTCGAAGCTTTGCGCCCAGAGCTGCACGTTGGCCGCGGTATCCACGAGCCTGGCATAGATGCGCAGCCTGCTACCGGATTTGCGCAGGCTGCCTTCGAGTACGTATTTGACGCCGAGTTCGCCGGCGATCTTTCTGATGTCGCCTGCGCCGCGATAGACGAAGCTGGTATTGCGGGCGATGACAGCAAAGGATTTGAAGCGGCTGAGCGCCGTAATGACGTCATCGACGACGCCATCGGCAAAATATTGCTGCTCGGGATCGCCGCTCAGGTTTTCGAATGGCAGCACCGCGAGCGACGGGACGACCTGTTCCCCGACCTCGGTGAGCGGAGCCTGGTTCCTGAAGAGGCGATAGCCGAGGCGCGGCAGCGTGACAATCCATTCCTGCCCGTCCGGCCGCTGCCCAAGTGCCTTGCGCAGATGGGCGATCTGGACGGAAAGATTGCCTTCCTCGACCATGATCCCCGGCCAGCCCGCTTCGATCAAAGCATCCTTTCCGACCGGGCGCCCGTCGGCATCAAGAAGCGCCTTGAGCAGTGAAATCGCACGCTGGCCGAGCGCGACCGGCTGGCCGTCCCGCCGCAGCACGCCGCTGCCGGGGTCAAGCATGAAACGGCCGAAAGCATATCGCTGCTCTTCCATCAGAATACTTATATCCGCGCAATTTGAGGTGGCAATCTGGTTGTACGCTGCGCTGTGAAGCGGGCGTGTCATTTGTATGCCTTAAAAAATCGCCGATTTCTGCGGCATTTTATCCACTGCTGATGCTCCGATGTGGAGCAGCCGATTCCTTGAAATGTGAAATTTGGGTTACAGTTTTTAAACGCAGCCGCCGGGATGAGGTGGAAACCGCACAAAACTGGCGGCGCATTCATCGACGGAGAAGATGCCCATGCGCAGCATTCTGACATGCGTGATGATTGCATATGCGTCGTTCGCGACAGCCCACGACGCCGGTACGGGGTGGAGTTACGACCCCTATTGTTGCAATGGAAATGCTGAAAACGGCGATTGCCAGATGATCCCGTCCAAGACTGTGGCCATCACGCCGGATGGCTATCGCGTGACGCTGAGACCCGGCGATCATCGGCTGGTTACGCGGAGCCATGTCTTCTTACTGCCGATGACCAGGGCAATGCATTCAGGCGATAGCGATTACCATATCTGCCTGTTCCCGAACGAAGATACGCCGCGATGTTTCTATGCGCCCGAGATGGGTTACTGAGAGGGTTTTAAACCCTGCCGTTTTTGCGTGACATGTTCATCCTGCTCCACATCGAATTTCTGCAGGAGCCATTTCCGAAAATTCCTGATTTTCGGCACGTTTCGCCTGTTTTCGGGATAGGCGAGCCAATAGTCGCGTCCGTCATTGCCGGTTAGTTCGAAGGGCTGGTAAAGCCTGCCGGCGGCGACATCGTCCTGGAAATGGCCGGGATTGAGCATAGCGACACCGCCGCCGGCAATCGCGATGCTGGCATCGAGGATCTGGGTGCCGAATTCGCTTTTCGGATAGCGGGAGAGATCGGCATTCTTGACGCCGGCTGCCGCGAACCATTCCGCCCACCAGGAATCGCCGGCACTGATCAGGAACAGTTTCAGGAGATCTGCGGGTTCGCGGATACCGCCGATTTCGGCAGCGAGCTTGGGGCTCAGCATGGGGGAATAGTCGAGTTTCATCAGCCGGTGGCTGACGAGCCCCGGCCAGTCGCCGCGACCCCAGCGGATGGCCACATCTGCGGCCTCTTTCTGGAAATCGACGATGTTGCCCGAGGTGACCAGCCTGACGGCAATGTTGGGGAATTGCAGCTGGAAGGAGCCGATATAGCGCGACAGCCATTGCTGGGCGAAAGTCGCCGTCGAATGGATCGTCAGCGTTTCCTCCGTCGCCTTGCGCATCGAGGCCATGGCTTCGATCAGGATATTGAATGCATCCGAGACTCTCGGCGCCAGGTGTTCGCCTGCTTCGGTCAGCTCGATCTGGCGCGGGCGGCGCAGGAAAAGGGGCTCGCCGATATTCTCTTCCAGAAGCTTGATCTGGTAGCTGACGGCCGTCTGCGTCATGCCGAGCTCGTCGCCGGCCCTGGTGAAACTCCCGAGCCGGGCCACGGATTCGAAGACGCGCAGCGCATTCAGCGGGAACTGCTTCGACAGTTTCATGAATAAGTTCTCTTTATGGGCGCAGACGATTGTTCGATTGGAATTGCAGCATTTTTCCCAGCAAACTGCAATCATCTCATCAAACCATCAAGGTGATGTCATGGATTGCCAAGCTATCGAAGAGAGCCGTTCACCAGCACGAGAGGCGCTAATCACCACCGTCATTCGCCGGCTGGCCGGGGGAATCGGCAGCCGGATGCCGCGGCTGGACATGGATGCCATGCCCGATCGCATCAAGCGCGATCTCGGTTTCCTGGACGGCCGCGATCCGCACTATGAGGATGACCGGTCGCGATAGGAGGCCAGTGCGGTCAGGATCTCGGCTGCCGTCATGGCGGCGATGACTTGAGGGCGTTTGTCCTTCACTGCCGATCCGCCGATCGGCAGGGTAAGGCGATCCAGCCAGGAGCGTTCGCCGTCTGCCTCGCGGGAAAGCCAGTTCGCAAAGGTCGCTTTTTTGGTGGCAGAGCCGATCATGCCAGTATAGGCAAGGTCTGTGCGGGCCAGTGCTTCCCGCGCGATCAGAAAATCCAGCGCATGGTCATGGGTGAGGATGACGAGTGCCGCACCTGCAGGCATCTCTTTCACCAATGCCTCGGGCATCGGCACCAACAGGCTCTTTGTCGAGACCGGAAGATTGGCGAGTTCGTCCTTCCGGGTCTCGATGACGGTGACCGAAAGCGGCAGCGGCGCGAGTGCCGCGGCAAGCGCGCGGCCGACATGGCCGGCACCGAAGACATAGACTTCCGGCAAGCTTTCGGCTTCGCTTTCCCGCTTTTTCTCCAGCTCGTTCCTGACTGCATCCGTCACAGGCCGGAAGCGCAGTTGCGTGCGCCCGCCGCAGCACTGTCCGATTTCCGGGCCGAGCGGAATATCCATGACGTCAGTGCCGCCGGTGCCGGCGAGCAAGTTGCGGGCATTGCCGATCGCAATGAATTCGAACTGGCCGCCGCCGATCGTGCCCCAGACGCGTCCTTCCGAGACCAGCATGAAGGCGCCGGCCTCGCGCGGCGTCGAGCCCTGCGTGCCTGATATTTCGACGAGGATCGCATCGGGCTGGAGGGCCAGAAAGGCGCGAAAATCGCTGCCGGGCACAAAACCGGAAAGGATTTCGCGCCGGGTCATGGCTACACCCTCTTCATCCTCTCGACCGCCATCAGCACGCGTTCGGGCGTTGCGGGGGCATCGAGATGGGGGCAGACGCGATAGTTGGCGACGCTGGCGACGGCCATGGAGAGCGCTTCCAGCACGGAGATCGCCAGCATAAAGGGCGGCTCGCCGACGGCCTTGGAACGGCCGATCGTGGCTTCCGCATTCTCGGACCATTCGGCGAGGCGCACGTTGAAGATCTTCGGCCGGTCGGAGGCAAGCGGGATCTTGTAGGTGGAGGGGGCGTGGGTGCGCAGGCGGCCCTTGTCATCCCACCAGAGTTCCTCGGTCGTCAGCCAGCCCATGCCCTGGACGAAGGCGCCCTCGACCTGGCCGATATCAATTGCCGGGTTCAGCGAACGGCCGACATCGTGGAGGATATCGGTGCGGTCGATCAGATATTCGCCGGTCAGCGTATCGATCGTGACCTCGGTGCAGGCGGCGCCATAGGCGAAATAGTAGAAGGGCGTGCCGCGGCCGGCCTGGCGGTCCCAGTGGATCTTGGGCGTCTTGTAGAAGCCGGCGGCGGACAGCTGGACACGGGCGAAATAGGCCTGCTTGATGAAATCGGGGAAGGGGATCTCTATCTCGCCGACCCGCACGCGGTTGGGCAAGAAGACGACCTCCGAGACGGGCACCTCCCATTTCTCCGCCGCAAAGGCGACCAGCCGTTCCTTGAGCTGGCGGGCGGCATCGTAGGCCGCCATGCCGTTCAGGTCCGAGCCAGAGGAGGCGGCTGTCGCCGAGGTGTTCGGGACTTTGCCCGTCGTGGTCGCTGTTATCTTCACCCTGTCGATATCGACCTGGAAGCTGTCGGCCAGAACCTGCGCCACCTTCGTATAGAGGCCCTGGCCCATTTCCGTGCCGCCATGGTTCAGGTGGATCGAGCCATCCTGATAGATATGGACGAGGGCGCCGGCCTGGTTGAAGGCGGTCATGGTGAAGGAGATGCCGAACTTCACCGGAGTGAGCGCAATGCCCTTGCGAATATAGCGGCTGTCGCGGTTGAAGGCGACGATGGCGTTGCGCCGGGCGCGGTAGTCCGCGCTGTCCTCGAGCTCCTCGACGACGCGGGCGATGATATTGTCCTCGACCTCCTGATGATAGGGCGTGGTGGTGCGCCCGGACCCCGGCTGGCCGTAGAAATTCAGCTTGCGGATATCGAGCGGATCCTTGCCGACGGCGTAGGCGATCTCTTCGATGAAACGCTCGGCGCCAAGCATGCCCTGCGGGCCGCCGAAACCGCGGAAGGCGGTGTTGGAGACGGTATGCGTCTTCAGCGGTTGCGAGGTCAGATGCACATGCGGATAGAAATAGCTGGAATCGGCATGGAAGAGCGCGCGGTCGGTGACCGGGCCCGATAGGTCCGAGGAGAAGCCGCAACGGGCCGAATAGGTGGCGTCGACGGCATGGATGCGGCCCTCGTCATCGAAGCCGAGTTCGTAATCGACGCGGAAGTCGTGGCGCTTGCCGGTAGCGCTCATGTCCTCGTCGCGGTCGGGGCGGAACTTGATGGCGCGCTTCAGCTTCTTGGCTGCCACTGCGGCCAACGCTGCGAATTGATTGCCCTGCGTTTCCTTGCCGCCGAAGCCACCGCCCATGCGGCGCACGTTGACGGTGACGGCGTTCGAGGGAATGTTCAGCACATGCCCGACGATATGCTGGATTTCGCTCGGATGCTGGGTCGAGGACCAGACGGCGACCTCATCGTCCTCACCGGGGATCGCCATGGCAATATGGCTCTCAAGGTAGAAATGCTCCTGGCCGCCGATGCGCATCTGGCCCTTCAGCCGGCGTGGAGCATTTTCCATTTCCGCTTTCGCTTCGCCACGCTGCAGCGTCATCGGGGTTATGACGAGCGGGCTGCCATTTTCAATGGCGCCGTCGATGTCGCTCCAATGGGGGAGATCGCGATATTCGATCTTTGCCTTGCGCGCGGCGCGGCGCGCGATCTCGCGGGTTTGCGCGATCACCGCAAAGATCGGCTGGCCGTGGAATTCGACCTTGGTTTCGGCAAGCAGCGGCTCATCGTGGCTGCCATTCGAGCTGACGTCGTTAACGCCGAGAATGTCCTTGCCGGTGAAGACCCAGACGACGCCGGGACAGGCTGCGACCTCGGAGAGATCCATCGAGACGATCTCGGCATGAGCGCGGTCCGACATTCCGAGCGCGCCATGCAGGAGATCTGCGGGTTCTGGAATATCGTCGATATAATCGGCACTTCCGGTGACATGCTTATGCGCTGAATCATGGCGCAGCGAGACATGCATCTGGCCGTTGATGAGCTTGCGATCCTCGAAGGTGGACTTGTCCATCACGCCACCTCCTCGAACCGCTTCAGCTCGGCGGGCGCACCGACCGTTTCAAGGTAAAACCGCGTCAGCAGGTTCTTGGCCGTCAGCTGGCGATATTCCGCCGTGGCGCGCCAGTCCGTCAGCGGCTGGAAGTCGGTGTCAAAGGCAGGGCGTGCAGCCTCGATGGTCGCTTCGCTCCAAGGCTTGCCGATCAGCTCGGCCTCGACGCTGCGGGCGCGCTTGGGTATTGCCGCCATGCCGCCAAAGGCAATGTGGATCTCGGTGACACGCTCGGCTTCGTCCAGCACCAGATAGAAGGCACCGAGCACGGCGGTAATATCCTCATCTCGGCGTTTGCTGATCTTGTAGACGGCGAACTTGGTGTCTGCGACCGGGTATGGCACGAAGACGCTCTCGACGAATTCGCCCGGTTTACGATCCTGTTTGCCATAGGCGATGAAGTAATCCTCGAGTGGCAGCCTGCGCACACCTTCGATCGAACGCAGCGTCAGTTGTGCGCCGAGCGCGATGAGGGGCGGCGGGCTGTCGCCGATCGGCGAGCCGTTGGCGATGTTGCCGCCGATGGTGCCCATGTTGCGCACCTGATCGCCGCCGATGCGCGTTATGAGGCGGGCAAAGGCAGGTATCTTGCGGGCGATGGTCTCAAGCGCACGGGTATAGGTGACGCCGGCGCCGACGGTAATGCCGTATTCGCCTGCGATGATCGACTGAAGCTCCGTCAGATGATTGATGAAGATGACGGGATCTAGCTGACGCATCTGCTTCGTCACCCAGAGGCCGACATCGGTGGAGCCGGCAACGATGGTCGCTGTCGGTTCGGCCGCCAGCACCCGCGCAAGCGCGTCGGCGGAGCGGGGCACAATGAGGCGGCCCTCTTCTGACGCAATCGAGATCGTCTCCGATGCCTGCATGGCCCAGAGACGGGCAATGATTTCGGCGCGGGTCTTTTCAAGCGGATCGAAAAGCGTGCTTGGGCGCTGCAGGCTCACCTGCTCGGCGGCCTTGACGATGGGCTCGTAGCCGGTGCAGCGACAGAGATTGCCCTGCAGCGCCTTTTCGATCTCGGCACGATCCGGCTTCTCGTTGGAGAGCCAGAGCCCGTACAGGGACATGACGAAGCCAGGCGTGCAGAAGCCGCATTGGGAACCGTGGCAATCGACCATGGCCTGCTGCACCGGATGCAGCGTGCCATCCTTTGCAGCCAGGTGCTCGATCGTCACGACGTGGGTCGCGTGCAGCGAGCCGATGAAGCGGATGCAGGCATTGACGGATTCATAGAAGAGCTTGCCATCAATGAGCCGGCCAATCAGCACGGTGCAGGCGCCGCAATCGCCTTCGGCGCAGCCTTCCTTGGTGCCTGTCAGCCGTCGCTCAAGCCGGAGAAAATCGAGAAGCGTTTCGGTCGGCCGGACGTTGCCCAAAGTAACGTCCTCGCCATTGAGGATGAAACGGATGCTGTCGTTCATGATATTCCCGGATGTTTTCTAAAATGGTTATGCCGCCGTCCAGCCCCCGTCAATCGAGATATGCGTGCCGGTCACTTGCCGGGCTTCCTCGCTTGCGAGGTAAAGCGCCAGAGCGCCGATTTCCTCGGCCTTGACGAATTCGTGTGTCGGTTGCGCCTTGAGGATGACCTCGGTCTTGACTTGCTCCTCCGTCATGCCGCGCGCCTTTGCCGTATCCGGGATCTGTTTTTCGACCAGCGGGGTCAGCACGTAACCGGGGCAGATCGCGTTTACCGTCACGCCGAATTCGGCGAGTTCAAGGGCGGCCGTCTTTGTCAGGCCCAATATACCATGCTTTGCCGCTACATAGGCAGATTTGAAGGGCGAGGCGACCAGGCCATGCGCCGAAGCGATGTTGATGATGCGGCCGTGTTTTTTCGCCTTCATCAGCGGGATCGCAGCGCGCATCGTATGGAAAGAGCTGGACAGATTGATGGCGATGATCTGGTCCCACTTTTCGATCGGGAAATCCTCGATCTTTTCGACATGCTGGATGCCGGCATTGTTGACGAGCACATCGACCGTCCCAAAGGTCCTGGCCGCAGTTTCGATCAGATCGGCAATCTCTGATGGCTTCGTCATATCGGCCGGGTGATAGAGGGCCTTGGTTTTCGACGATGATTCAAGGCGCTCGACTATCGCCTTGATTTCCTCTTCTTTTCCGAAGCCGTTGATGACGACGTTGTCGCCCCTGGCGGCAAAGGCAGTGGCAATCGCAAGCCCGATGCCGCTGGTGGACCCGGTGACGACGACTGATCTGCTCATGCTTCTTCCTCCCTGACAATGAGATGCTGCATTGCAGCGTTGGAGCGAGGTTATGCTCAAAGGCGTCGGGCTGGCAATCGGGAAGTGGTTGAGGGACGCCGCTGCCAGTTACGCCCTTCCAAGCCGGGCGGACCTGCCCTATTGATTTGCCACGGCAACAGCATGCAGCGGGAGGAATCGCATGGGTGGATATGTTCTGGCGGTCGATCAGGGAACGACCTCGACGCGGGCGATCGTCTTCGATGGCGACATGAAGATCGCCGGCATGGGCCAGAAGGAATTCACCCAATTCTATCCGCGCTCCGGCTGGGTGGAACATGATCCGGAGGAAATCTGGGATTCGGTCGTTTCCACCGTCCATATGGCGCTACGCGAAGCCAAGGTCACCGCAAAGGATATTGCCGCACTCGGCATCACCAACCAGCGCGAGACCGTCGTCGTCTGGGAGCGCGAGAGCGGCAAGCCGATCCAGAATGCCATCGTCTGGCAGGACCGGCGCACGGCAAGCTATTGCGACAATCTGAAGCGGCAGGATCTGGAGCGCACCTTCACGAAGAAGACCGGGCTCATTCTCGATCCCTATTTCTCGGGCACCAAGCTTTCCTGGATGCTTGCAAACGTGAAGGGCGCGCGGGCGAGAGCAGCGCGCGGCGACCTCTGCTTCGGCACGATCGATACGTTCCTCATCTGGCGGCTGACGGGCGGCAAGAGCTTCGTGACCGACGCGACCAATGCCTCGCGCACGCTGATGTTCAATATCGCCACCAACGAATGGGACGAGGATCTGCTCGATATCCTGCGCGTACCGGCCGCCATGTTGCCCGAGGTGAAGGATTGCGCCGATGACTTCGGTATCGTCGATCCCGAGCTGTTTGGTGCCGCGATCCCCATCCTCGGCGTTGCCGGCGATCAGCAGGCGGCGACCATCGGTCAGGCGTGTTTCGAGCCGGGCATGCTGAAATCGACTTATGGCACCGGCTGCTTCGCGCTTCTGAATACCGGCAGCGATATGGTGCGATCGAAGAACCGGTTGCTGACGACCATCGCCTATCGCCTTGACGGCGAGACGACCTATGCACTGGAGGGCTCGATCTTCATTGCCGGCGCGGCGGTCCAATGGCTGCGCGATGGTCTCGGGATCATCGACAGGGCATCCGATACCAACGATCTGGCGGAGAAAGCCGATCCGACGCAGGAGGTTTATCTCGTGCCCGCCTTTACCGGGCTCGGCGCGCCGCATTGGGATGCCAAGGCACGCGGCGCGATCTATGGCCTGACGCGTAATAGCGGCCCGGCCGAGCTTTCGAGGGCGGCGCTGGAGGCTGTCTGTTACCAGACGCGCGACCTGCTGGAGGCGATGCAAAAGGACTGGAAGAACGGCACAGACGACACGGTGCTGCGCGTCGATGGCGGCATGGTCGCCTCGGACTGGACGATGCAGCGGCTTGCCGATCTGCTGGAAGCACCCGTCGATCGTCCCATCATCCTGGAGACGACGGCGCTCGGTGCTGCCTGGCTTGCCGGCAGCAGGGCTGGTGTGTGGCCGGACCGGCAGAAGTTCTCCGCGACCTGGAAGCGTGACCGGCGCTTCGAACCTTCGATGGACGAGAAGACCCGCGCGGCTAAGCTCAAAGGTTGGAAGAACGCCGTGAAGCGGACGCTGAGCGAACTCTGAGGGATATCGGAAGTGAAGCTTCAGGCAAGCGGCTTTGATGCGCCGCCTGCCGCTCTTGCTACTTCTTCAGCCAGGGTGTCGCCGTGCTCCAGAAGATCACGTCGGCGCCGAGATAGCCTTGCGCGAAGGCGGTGAATTCCTCCTTGGTGAAAGGCTTCTTGGTCGCCGGATTCTTGTCGCTCAGCGTCGGCTCCTGGACGGCGAGGCCGACATAGGAAAGCTTGCCCTTGTACTTGTTGAAGAAGGGGTAGGAGTTCTTCATCTGCGCCTTGCGGTTCGGCACGATGTCAGGGCCGCCAAGGCCGACATTGTTCCCGAAAAATCATACTGACCCTTCGCCGTTTCCAGGCTCTTCCAGTTAAAGACGACCTGCACGCCACCGATATTGGGCCGGGCGAGCTTCGCCTTTGCGGCCGCGAGGTCGCCGGAGCCCATATAGAGGAAGTTTTCCGGGGCGGAGGCGGCATGGGCAGCCTGCGTCGACAAGACGAGGGTGGCAAGCGCAACGAGAAGTCTCTGAGATTTGTTTATTGAGTTCTCGAATGGAAAGGTGATCGAAAGCGCCGACAGCTCTCGGAGCCAAATTGGGCAACTCAATGGCGTGGATTTCGGAGCCCCGTGCATAGCTAACTGCAGCGCTTCCATCAGATTCATCGATTTTCCTATCCGTAATTTTTTGATGCGGCCTGTCGGTCAAACGGTTACTCATTCGTCATTCGGAAAGAGGAGCTACCGATGCTTTATGCAATCCTTTGCTACGCCAATGAGGAAACCGTCTTCACCTGGACCCAGGAGGAAGAGGCAGCCGTCATGGGAAATCTCCATGCCGTGATCGAGCCGCTTGCCGCTGCCGGCAAGCTCGGTCCGACCGGCCGGCTGATGCCGACGACGGCGGCAACGACCGTGCGCAAGGGCAGGGACGAGGCCTTTGTGGTCGACGGCCCGTTTGCGGAAACGAAAGAGGCGCTTCTCGGCTTCTATACGGTTGATTTCGAAACGCTGGATGAGGCGATCGCCTTCTCGAAACAGCTTTCGGCGGTCAATCCGGGTTCCACCTCTTACGAAATTCGGCCGTTCTACACCTTCAGGCCGGGAGAGATCGCATCATGACAGACATCGCCTGGATCGACCTCGCGCTTGCCTCGGCCCGGCCGAAGGCGCTCGGCGCGCTGCTACGCTATTTCCGCAATCTCGATACCGCGGAAGAGGCGTTTCAGGAGGCGTGCCTGAGGGCGATCCGGACCTGGCCGGAAAAAGGGCCGCCGCGCGACCCGACGGCTTGGCTTATCTTCGTCGGCCGCAACAGCGGCATCGATGCGGTGCGCAAGCGGGCGAAGATCCAGGCCCTGCCGGATGAGGACCAGATTTCCGATAAGGAGGATGCCGAAAGCGACATTGCCGATCGGCTGGACGATTCCCATTATCGCGACGATATCCTGCGGCTGCTGTTCATCTGCTGCCATCCGGACCTGCCGGCCACCCAGCAGATCGCACTGGCGCTGCGCATCGTTTCCGGCCTGTCGGTGACGCAGATCGCGCGTGCGTTCCTCGTCTCCGAAAGCGCCATGGAGCAGCGGATCACACGGGCGAAGGCGCGTGTGGCGAAAGCCGGTGTGCCGTTCGAGACACCTAGCCCGCAGGAGAGGGCCGAGCGGCTGGTGATCGTTAGCACGATGATCTATCTGATCTTCAACGAGGGCTACAGCCAGGCGGATCCGGAACAGGAGGCGGCTGCCTTCAGTGACGAGGCGATCCGGCTGGCGCGGCTGATGCTGCATATCTTCCCCGCCGAACCGGAACTCATGGGGCTGCTTTCCCTCATGCTCTTGCAGATTTCCCGCCGGCAGGCACGCTTCAGCGCTGAAGATGAGATCGTGCTGCTCGAGGACCAGGACCGTTCGCTCTGGAACCAGCCCTTGATCAACGAAGCGCTGGCTCTGCTCGACAAGGCGCTGCGTCATCGCAAGCCCGGCCCCTATCAGCTCCAGGCAGCAATTGCCGCCGTCCATTCCCGTGCAAAACGCGCCGCGGATACCGACTGGGTGGAAATCGATCTGCTCTACCGCGCGCTGGAGCGCGTCCAGCCTTCACCGGTCGTGACGCTCAACCGGGCGGTCGTGGTCTCAAAGCTGAATGGACCGCAGGAGGCACTCGATCTCATCGAACCACTGGGCGAGAAGCTCGACGGCTACTTCTATTATCACGGCCTGCGCGGCAATCTGCTGAAGCAGCTTGGCCGTATCACGCCGGCCCGCATTGCCTTCGACCGCGCCATCGCGCTTGCCCATTCCGCGGCGGAAGCTGCCCATATCCGCCGGCAAATCGACAAGATGCAGGAAGAAGCGGCGCAGCCGGCGGCGAAATAAGCTGTACCTTCATGGGATGCCGCCCGCGACTTTCGGGGAACGGGCGTGGAAATCATCAATCCGTGGCGGGCATCGGTCTGACGCAGCCATCAACTTTGTCGAACAATCCGTTCCAGAATTTCCGTTTGCTCCAAGCCCTGCCGGACCTTATCTCAGGCGCAAGTTAAACAGGATACCGACCATGGAACTGGGCCTTTATACATTCGCAGACGTCAACCCCAATCCGTCCCACAGCAAGGGCGTGGAAGCGGCCGAGCGGATCAAGCATCTGATCGAGGAGATCGAGCTTGCCGATCAGGTCGGGCTTGATGTCTTCGGGCTCGGCGAACATCATCGGCCTGACTA